>CAZPBE010000003.1:117915-179903 GCA_964584615.1 uncultured Pirellulaceae bacterium
AACCTGGCCAATCGACGCCGCTCGATTTGGCCAGCGTTTTTTGCAACGCGTGTGTACCTAGCTTGCCGTGACCGGCAGCCGCAACTTGCTCGTACAATTCTTTCACCAATTCCAAACCGCGCAATTCAAGTCCCATTTTCGACGACTCTTCCATCGCAATGGAAAGATCTTTTACGAAATGCTCAACAAAAAATCCGGGATCAAAGTTTCCCGCCACAATCCGCGGCGCGAGATTGGAAAGCGCCCAACTCCCTGCCGCCCCGCTGCTTACTGATTCCAGAACGGTACTTAAATCCAATCCTGATTTGTAAGCGTACAGCAACGACTCGCAGACGCCAATCATTCCTGCACCGACAAGAATCTGGTTGACGACTTTCGCATGTTGACCGGAACCAGCAGGTCCTTGATGGACTATCGTTTTACCCATCGATTTGAAACAAGGCATCACTGCGTCAACGGAGGGTTTGTCACCACCCACCATGATCGACAGCGTTCCATTTTTCGCGCCAACATCACCACCGGAAACAGGCGCATCAATGGTGCTGATATTTTTGGCTGCCGCGGCCTCGAAAACCTCCTGCGCTAACGCTGGCTTGCTCGTTGTCATATCAACCAGGATGGTTCCCCGATTTGCACCCGCAATCAATCCAGCTTCACCAAGAAAGACACTGCGCACATCCTCTGGCATGCCGACGATCACAAACACAATGTCGGAATCAGCAGCAACTTCAACCGGAGAATTTTTCCATTGCGCACCCTGATCAATCAACGATTGAGCTTTCGCTTGCGTACGGCTAAACACACTCAACTGATACCCAGCGTTCATCAAGTTTCGGCACATGCTCGTGCCCATCACACCAGTTCCAATCCAGCCGATTTTTGTTTTATCGGGAGTTGCTATCGAAAGGGCCATACCTGTCTACTCGTCAAACTTTTCATCAAACGAATCAAAGTCCGGTCGATTCAAAATTTCCTTCAGCAACACGGCATTTCGAATTCCAATTGGCGAGCGAAGCATTCGCACCAAATCACCAATCGCATCACTTCCATCTGCTTTACCAAAAATTGGAGGCGGCGCATCATCGGTAACCGTATCATGATCGAGGTGACCGACTTCGTGATCAAACGTACTTTTCAGCCGCGACTCCAGCCTGTCGTCAGCCATCTCGATATTCTCGGCCAAGTGTGACGCATGATCAGTCACATCCGTAACATCGAGATGCTGTTTGGTGACCCGTTCGGTGCGGATCGACGATTTCAACCGCGACTTTTCCACAACCTCGACGTCTTTCACGATGTCGGCTTCGGTAATGGTCGTCCGTTTTGGCGGAGGTTGAGGCCTACGTTGTTGCGGTGGTTGGCGTTGTTGCGGAGGTTGACGCTGTTGTGGAGGTTGCTGTGGAGGCTGAGGACGTGGTGGAGGTGTAGCTCCGCCCTGCTGATTTTGTTTTCGTCTTTCCGCGGCGCGGCGAAGAAACTCTTCAATGTCGCGAGCCATGTTGGGCTCCATGAAAACCAGGTTGAAAATGAATCAACGAAATACTAATTCGCGCCAGGAAGTTTTGGTTTGCCTGCCGCAGCATTTCCCGACTCGGAAATCGCTTTTCGCATATCCGTATCAGCTTGAACGTTGCGAAGCTTATAGTAATCGAGAATTCCCAAAGTACCACTTCGGAAACTGTCTGCCATCGCTTTCGGAATCTCAGCTTCTTTTTCAACCAGCACCGCACGACTCTCTTCGATCGACGCCGTGTTTTCCTGCTCTTGAGCAACCGCCATCGCTCGACGGCCTTCAGCACGAGCTCGCGCGACTCTAGTGTCAGCTTCTGCTTGATCCGCTTTGAGGCGGGCACCAATGTTCTCTCCAACATCGATATCAGCGATATCAATCGAGACGATTTCAAAGGCAGTTTGAGAATCGAGCCGTCTCGCCAACACAGCTTTGGAAATCATATCGGGATTCTCCAACACCGCATTGTGAAACTCGGCAGAACCGATCGCACTCACGATACCTTCACCGACACGCGCAATAATGGTCTCTTCGGTTGCACCACCAATCAGCTGCTGCAAGTTAGACCGGACCGTAACACGTGCACGAACTTTTAACTGAATACCATCACGAGCCACTGCATCGAGCGATCGTCGGGATGAACCTCGAGGCGGACAATCGATGACGCGCGGATAAACGCTGGTTTGAACCGCTTCGAGAACGTTTCGACCCGCCAAGTCAATCGCGGTCGCTTCGCGATAACTCAGCTTGATCGTTTTCGCTTTGTTGGCCGCAATCAAAGCTCGAATCACCAATGCTACATTTCCACCAGCAAGGTAATGCGCTTCTAAAGCTTTCGTCGTAATCTCCGGATCATCCAATCCAGCTTGAACGGCCATAATTTTTGTCGGCACGATCACGCTCGGTTTGACTTTTCGGAACGTCATCCCGACCAAATCCCAAAAGGAAACATTCGCACGCGTGAAGAACGCTTGAATCCACCAACGGAACAAGTTCAAACAAAAGATGGCGGCGATGAACAGGAAAAACAGAATCACCAAGGCGACGGCCAAAATGACCAAGCCCAGCCCACTGCTTCCTTGTGCAATTGGCACCAAAGCGCTCATATCAAAAGCACTTAAGTCCAAATTTATCGTGGGCAAATTCAGTGTCGAGAAACTCAAAAACGGCGTCATGTTTCGTGCTCGCTAGAGTTAGAAATTAGTAGTGGTTATTACAGTCAGACGTTACGAAAAGATTGTATCGCACGGACAACCGACAATGTAGCACCCATTAAAGATCAACGGGTGATTCCCCTACTTGTCAGATCGCTACGATCGACGGACCAAACGCAAAAAAGCCGCCCACCGGTTCAACGGCGGGGCGGCTTAAAGATTTATTTCGACCGAACCCTCAACGCGGATTTTATTCGCGGATTCAGATTCGAGACTACTTTTTGCCACTACCGGCAGCTTCTTTGGTGTCACTACCTGCTTCTTTGGCGTCGCCATCTGCTTCGCCTTCGGCGGCAGGCTCTTCGACCAGCTCGCCGCAATCGACGATCGTTACGACATTTCGAGTTTTGCCGGTGCGCGACCCTTCTTTCTCAATCTCACCAACGAAATCAAGACCTTCCAGCACCCGGCCGAAAACAACGTGCTTGCCGTCAAGGTGTTCGGTGATCACCGTCGTCACGAAGAACTGAGAACCGTTGGTATTCGGTCCCGCGTTGGCCATACTCAAGACACCAATCGAATCGTGTTTGATGTTGAAGTTTTCATCGGCGAACTTTTCGCCGTAAATACTTTCGCCACCAGTTCCATTGCCATCGGTGAAGTCACCACCTTGCAGCATGAAGCTTGGGATGACGCGATGGAAAATTGAGCCCTTATAGTGAAGCGGCTTTTTCGATTGCCCTTCGCCTTTTTCGCCCGTGCAAAGACAGCGAAAATTCTCAGCGGTCTTTGGCACGTCGTTTCCGAACAAGCCAAAAATAACGCGCTGTGGTTCTTGATCGCCAATTTTGACGTCAAAGAAAACTTTATGTGTCACTTCTGCATCAAGCGAAGTTGTCTGACCTGAAGCCGGTGGTGGCCAAATGACCATCGCGACTGCTCCCGTGATCACCAATGCGGCGACCAATACTAAACGAAAGATCATTGTTCGATCTCCAAAACAAGATTTGTAACGTGTGTAATTCGTTTCTAGCAGCCCATTTGTTCGGCTAACCAGACCCAAAATTAGAGACTTTTCATATTCAAAATCCAATACGATGGATTAAGTGGATATTTTTGACGGAGTGACAGCAAAGTCAACCGCGAATTGAGAAAGTGCTATCGGCAATGAGACTTTCCAATCCGATTCCACTTGGAAAACCTAAAGAAAACAAAGCCGGCAAATGAATACGCGAAACCCGAAAATTAGAATTTCTTCCGCAATTCCATCCGGACGCCATGTACATCGTCGTCGCCCCGCAAGAATCCCTTCATCGCATCGGCGCGGAAAATGATCGAGTTGGTCAACGGAAGTTGATATCGAACACCGACTCCGTATTGATCGCCTTTAGCTTTGCGCGTCGCATCGTCGCCCATCACGCCCAACATCGCGGCTTCGACAATCAACTGCTGACTGAAGTCCGACGCCAACAAGTTTGTACCCATCGCCATTCCGTACGTATCGTTGGCCGACGAATCGAGCGTTGGATAGCCTGTCAAATTATCCGACTCGAAAAGAATACCCGTGTTGTTAAGCACGCCGCCAGCAATCCCGGCTCGCGCTGCCGATTGCGGTCGATCAAATCCCGCAAAGAAGTTCATGTAAGGAACCACCGTTGAAGGTGCACCCGTAATCAAACTGTTTTCTGACAGAAGCAGCACACCATCGGCAGTATTCTCAACCACGTCAGTCGACTGTCCCGTGTTGACGATCACGCGAGTGGAGTTGGAAAGGAATCGTCCCCACCTTCGCGTGTAACCGATCCCGATATTGTGATAACTTCGATCATCAAATGTGCGGTCGTCGAGAAAAGCGTAGTCGATTTCGAAATACCCGTTGAGCGCTTCGATAAACGATGCCATTCCAAAAATTCTTGCCGCGCTGTCGTCGCCTGGAAAAGCGTCGCTCGAAATTTTGTCGTACCCGGCAAAGAACGTGATATCCATATTGGAGATATCAAGCTTGGCACTATTGCGAGCAGGGATCGTCACGGCAACGCCCAGCAAGGCATCGTTCATCCAAACGCCGTTTTGAAAAAACAGAGGCATCACGCCAACCGCAAATGGAAGATCAAATGGCAATGTCTTTTTCATGAAACCGCCGGCAATCGCTCCCAGGTCTCCTTCGAAATAAGCAAAGTCAAAATTGGCATCGGCTTCAACCACCATTTCATCATCGTCAAGCAACCATCGAGTAAAATTCGATCCGCTGTTGGGAGATATAAAAGCGTGAAACCTTTCGGTCGCCGTAATCTTGAGATCAAGGTCCAGGTTTAGCGCAGTTGCGATCTGCGAAACCGAGTCGCCATTCTGAGTGTTGGACGCATAAGCGACTCGGGAATCACCAAAAATAATGAACTGAGGATTAACGTTGTTGTGGAATCCAAGCACTGAAGAACCCGGACTTAGCTGGCCTAGCTGATACCAAGGTCGCCCCAACTCAACCAATGGTCGCTGATTGGCGTTAAGCGTTTTGCCTTGGTAAACGTTCATGTTCCCAAAGGGTTCATACGCCAATCCGTCATACGATGGGCCAGGACTGAAGTTGCTGCTCGATGCATCTTCGACCAAATGCGCTGACGGATCGGTCAGTGGACGGTCGTCTTTGAAGTGAGCACCGAGTTCCGGCTGGGCGGCAAGCTTGAATTCGTTGATGCTCGATACACCCACGGGAGCTTTCTTGTCGCCGGCTTTTGATTTGCCGCCGAGCTTTGGAAGTTTTGACTTTCCGCCTGGCACAGGCAACTTGTCCGGGTTTGCCTTAGCCGGTTTGAACATCGAGCTTGGATCTGATGCAGATGACTCAACTCTGGCCAATCGTAATTGTGGATCATTCGGTTCATTGTTCGAACGTTCTATCGATTCGGCAGCTTCCAACGCCACCGACGCAACCGCCGAATCGCTTTCGTGCAATTCAACCACTGCAATGTCTTGCGCTGAAAAAGTTGATGCATCTTTAGCGATTGGCGCCGCAATTTCAGTTGCGACTGGATCCGCAATTTTGCTGGTGAAGGGATCCGCGATTTCGCCTTCGACGAACTCGTTGATGATGACAACGTTTTGAGCGGCTACTGTTGCTGGCGGTTCTGGTTGCGTTTCTTCGTTGAACACTGGCAAGTCGACGAGAAGTATTGGCTCGCTCGTGTTCGCTGCTTCAACTCGCTGGTCTGTCGGAGCCAAATTCGGCAGTGCCTGAATTGGGGGCAATCGATCGGACGAAAACTGATCAGACGCCAACAACGACTCGTCCTGAAAAAAACCACCCTCGTCATGCCGAGCTGGCTTAACCCAGTTGCGCTGGTATTGATCAGGCTGGATTTGGTCGGGCTCGCTTTGATCAGCGTAAACCTCTGCGACCTGTTCATTCAACGACTGATGGTTAGCCGACAAAAACGCCATCTCAGATTCAATGCTCCGCTGCCGAATAGCGGACGTCACCAGGCAAATCGCAAAGATTGCGATAGCGGCTAGCGGCATCCAGTATTTTTTCAGGCGAGCGATCACTTAGCGGGTTCAGTTTGTCTCAAGGGGAAAGTTGTCTACTTAAAAACTCGATCTTCAAATCTTCAATTTCGTCATTGGACTTCAAACACAACCGTGCTCACATGAAAGTCACAGATCCACTCATTCATCATGCGTTGCATCTCGGGCGTCGCGTTGCAAAAACGCATAAAGTAAATGGGCTCGGCGCGACTTCGCATCCTGACACTCAATTGGTAAGTCCCCGGTTGCGTCATTAAACGCGCCGGGACTTCGTATTTCACATTGCGCGAACCAAGCGGTGGAATCGAATGGCCTTCCATGCGAATGAATCCAGGATGATTCAACACAGTAACCGGCCGCGCGTCGGGCCGAATAAAGGGAAGCTGATCAACATCAAAGTTGACCGGCAAATACATTTCACGATCCGTCCCTTTGACGTTGGTGGTCAAGAACTTGGTTTGCAAGTTCATGAGTTGAGTGTCCACTGGGATTCGTCTGGCCAGCACGTCGAGCGAATGATTGTCAGCCAAATCTCCGTTGGAATCGACATAGCCGCTTTCCCAGAGGCGGTTGCCACCTGGGCCAACCAACACTGCGTTCATCCAAATTTGTGGCTGTGCTCCCAATGATCCCGACGGCATGTTGTGGCCTGGATTCGTGTTCGTCAGGCAATACCGGAAAGCAAGTCGTTGTCCAACTCTCTGATCAGGTTCAAGGAAAAATGGCCCATCAAGTTTGGAGCCGTTCTCAAGAATCTGACGTCGCAGATCTCGTTTGTATTCCAGCTTTTCCAGATTCTCGTCAACGATTTCGCGAGCATCCATTCGATCATCCGCGTTCTGCCACACTTGCGGGAAATGGTTGTAGAACTTTCCATCGGCCAGCGCGTCTTCGTACTCTTCGGTTCCCCATCCGGCACGCCAATCAAACTCCAACCACTGGTTCACGGTCCAACGATCTGCTTCGAGGTTATCGGGAAAGACTCCAGGATGGGCGATCGAATATCCAGGACCGTAAAATGTATGGTTCGAGTGCTTACGTTCCGGGTTAATCACTTTGTCATTGACCACTGCGGCCGGACCGACGGAATATCCCTCATCCCTGCCCGGGACGATTCCCATGTGACAGTCCTGGCAACTAACACCTTCGCGACACGCCGGCGAAGCCCGATACTGATCCCAAACGACCTCCAACTTGATACCCGGCTTCACTGCGACCTGATGACAAGACATACAAAACGTTGACTCGGAAAGCTCGTCGAATTGAATCGCTCGGCGATGCATGACCTGACCCGGGCCCTTTTCGGATTCGTGCGTTTTAATTTTAAAGTACTCTTTGTACTTGCCAACTTGCTGAACCCCCGAGCCGTCACTGGCAGCTCCGCCGTAAACAGGATCGGAGACAGGACCCGGTTCAATTCGTCGCTCGCCGTCAACTTTCGAGAACGGCGTTTTCACGCGATGACAAGCAACACAAGTTACGCCTTCGCGAAACACACGAGGTCCATCCCAGATCGCCTGGTCACGTCGCAATCCCATCGTGGTTGCGACCGGAGCGTGGCAGCGAAGACAAAAGTACCCAATTGTTCCCGATGTTAGTTTGTTAATTTTTTCTTCAAAGACATGAAACATTGGCGAGATGGAAGCGTAAGCATGACTCGAACTCGCCCACTCTTCGTAAATCTGTTCGTGACAGGCAGCACAGTCTTTGGCTGAAGGAAATGGGGTTCGTGAATATATTTCCAAGTGTGGATCTGTGTCCGAATCCTTGTCAGCGTCAGAATCTGATTCAGCGTCTTTGCTCTTTTTGGATGTGCTCGCATGCGGGTTGGGCATCGCGTGTGGACTGGGTATCGATCCATTCCCAAGATTTGCGGAGGCCTGTTGAACGAAACTTCCGTCGTCGGGATCGACAACATGATCTGCGTTAACAATTCGCTGTACCGAACGCTCCATCTTCTGAAGAACATCCGGATTGAACGTTTGATTTTGTTGCCACTGGGCTGATTGACTTTTGACAGGTTCACTTCTGGCTGGTTCATACTGGTTGGCTTGATTCGGAACCGCCTGAAAGCCACCTCCGGGATTCATCGCATTCGGAATCGTCGCATTCGGTATCGTCGCATTCGGTATCGGCGGTTGCTTCTTGAATTGATTGGCTTGACCATTGTTTGCTGCCGACTCATGAGCCGCGACTGACGGATCGAATTCCAAACCAGGAATGTCCGACAAACAGGCGGGCGGTAAACTCTTTAGCGTTGCCATTTCTTCTGGTGTCAATGCTTGGATGGCGATTGACGTCTCTTCAGAATCTGGAAGCGTTGGCAATTGCCTGATCGTCCGCTCAATAGGCTTTTGATTGTTTTGAATCGGTGGCAATTCCTTGATCACTGGAAGGAAATCCGAAGTCGGTTTCACCGATTCGGTGTTCGACAACGATTCCTGTGATGGCTCTTGATAGAGCACTGGTCGAACAGCCTTTGACTGAATTTGCGCAGTTTCCCCGTCGTGTAGAAGCGCATCTTCCCCGCTGTACGCATTGTCTTTAATGTGAAAACAAAGGGCAGAGAGAACAAGCACCGTCGCAAAAGCGATATACTTAAAGGAAAACTTGACCATACCGGGAAAGTCGATTCAATCGTTAAAGTTTGACATGTCTCGACTGTCATCGGCTTAAAAACACTGCCGCTTTAGGGATCCAAGACATTTTCTAGTGGTCGCCCGGCTACGTCTGGGGAATCGCTAGCGGATAGACCGCACTTACGCCGGGATCTATTGCTTTTGAGATTCAGTGTCGATCATTAGCTAGCGAAACCGATTTAACGAAGCCAACCCCACACTCATCGCTCAATGCTTTCCACACTCCCCAATTTCGCTGTAATCACGCTGTTGGCAATTTTGGGAACGGCGATTGGTGCGTTCATCAACTATGCAATCTACGCGTGGACGATCACGATGCATCGCCCAATCAGCCCTTGGCTGAAGTTCGATGAATCGCTCATGACGGAAATGTATCAGCGGTTCAGCCAAGGTGATCCTACGTATCACTACGTTGAAGTAACTAACAAGAACCGCGCCTTATATAACGACAACAGCTGGATGGATCGGATTCCGATCTTCGGCTGGTTTCGTTTGCGGAGAAAGTCAGAACTGTATGGGTCCACGTTTTGGATTCGACCGATGTTGATCGAATTGGCTTGGTTGATCGGACTGCCGTGGTTTTACTTTTGGCAACTCAACGGAGGTCTAACAGGTGACACAACCGTTTTCCCTGGCGGCAATAGCTTCGGAGCGCCCGGAGCACTCACTGCGGCGCAATGGGCAGGACATGCGGAGACGTGGTTTTGGTGCCACTCGATTTTGTTGGCGCTGATGTTTATCGCGACCTTCATCGACTTTGACGAGAAAATGATTCCTGACCAGATCACGGTACCGGGAACTTTATTGGCTTTATTGGCGACCGCATTATTTCCGTGGTCTCAACTCCCGTTCATCAGTGCAAATATAACCGGTACTTCTCTGGAGCATGTTCATTATGCTTCCCAGCCAAACAGCATGGGCGCATGGCATGCACAGTGGCCTGGATTACTGACATCGATCGCCATTTTCTCCGTTTGGATTTGGGGGTTGTTGCCAAAATTCTTTCCGCCGCGTAGGCTTCGACTTGGCTTCTTTGGCTCGCTCAAAATTGCGTTTGCTTTTGTGTTGCGACCTCGTCGGAAAACCGAATGCGCGATTCGGATCGAACAGCGGTCCATGTTTCCAATCACTAAAGTTTGTGCGCTCATTTTTCTCATTGGTGTTCCCTTGCTCGTGCTCGCGTGGTTTACACTTCCGACGCAAAACTGGAGCAGCTTGTTCACATCAATGATCGGAATGGCGGTTGGCGGTGGATTGATCTGGGCAATCCGAATCGCAGGAAGTTGGGCGATGGGTCAGGAGGCAATGGGATTCGGCGACGTCACGTTGATGTTCATGATAGGCGCGATGCTGGGCTGGCAAGCATCGATCGGATGCTTTTTCTATGGCATTTTTATTGCCATGTTTTTTGCGATTGCCTTGTTGCTGATCACAGGAAAAAACTATTTGGCATTCGGCCCTTACCTTTGTATGGGAGCAGCCGTCACGATTTTCCGTTGGCCTTCGGTTTGGGCAGGCGGCCAAATGGGGTTCTTTCGAGCTGGCCCCTGGCTGTTGTTAATCCTGTTGGTATCGCTGGGCGCGATGTTGGTTCTGTTGCCATTGGTGCGCTGGATAAAAATATTACTGCTGGGCGATGAAGAACTCGAAGAGGAAGGATAACTAATGAGCGGAATGATCATGCCAAACGGTTACCGATGGCGATTCGTTGCCTTGATCGCGTTGGCCCTGGTTAATCTAACTGCAACAACATCTACGGCTGCAGTTTCGGATCAGGGTTCAAGCTCTCTTCCCAATGTCGTCGTGATCCTCGCGGACGATCTCGGGTTTTCAGATCTCGGCTGTTACGGAAGCGAAATTGAAACGCCGAATCTCGACGCGCTTGCGGCCAATGGGTTACGGTTCACGCAGTTTTACAACACCGGTCGATGCTGGCCAACTCGCGCGAGTCTGCTGACAGGATATTATGCTCAGCAAGTACGTCGAGATAAGCTACCGGGAATCAAACCGAGTGGAGCCGGCGGCAACCGACCTAGCTGGGCTCCGCTCCTTCCCACTTTGCTTGCAAAAGCTGGCTACCGAAGTTATCACAGTGGCAAATGGCATGTCGATAAAATGCCAATCCAACAAGGCTTCGACCGTTCGTATTTGCTTGGCGATCAAGCCCGGTTTTTTAGTCCGCAACGAATTCACCTCGACGATGTGAAACAGCCCGCGATCGAACGTGGAACAGGTTACTACGCGACGACAGCCATCGCCGACCACGCGATTAAAGTATTGCAGGAGCACGCGCGCGATAATTCAGACGATCCGTTTTTTCACTACGTCGCTTTTACAGCACCGCACTTTCCACTGCATGCGCTCCCGGAAGACATCCAAAAGTACAAAAACAAATACGATGCCGGTTGGAAAGCCATTCGTGAACAACGATGGAAAAAGATTCAATCGGAAAACATAGTCGACGCGTCCCTTTCGACGGTTGAGCGCGAAACGGGAGCTCCCTACGAGCGTCCTGACGACGTCACAGCGTTTGGACCGGGCGAAGTTGCGCTGCCGCTGGAATGGGATTCGTTGACCGACGAACAGAAACGCTTTCAAGCGACCAAGATGGCGATTCACGCAGCAATGATCGACCGAATGGACCAAGAGATCGGCAGGATTATCAATCAACTCCGCGCAATGAACGCGTTGGACAATACGCTAATCATGTTTCTCTCGGACAACGGATGCAGCGCAGAGTTGATGATTCGGAATGACGGTCACGACCCAACGGCTCCATTCGGATCCGCCGATACCCATCTTTGTCTTGGCCCTGGTTGGTCAACGGCTTGCAATACGCCGCTTCGCAAACACAAAACATGGGTCCATGAAGGCGGAACCGCAACGCCATTGATTGTGCATTGGCCAGCCTCCATCAAAGACGCTGGCGCGCTGCGGCACAGCCCGGGCCATGTGATTGACATTCTTCCAACGGCCTTCGAGTTAGCTGACCTCGAATTGGCCGGCCAACCCAACAGCCCGCCCTACCCCGGTCAAAGCTTGGTTCCCGTTTTCCAATCGGACAACGCGCCCCAACACGAATTGCTTTGGTGGTCCCACGATCAACATCGAGCCATCCGACAAGGGAATTGGAAAGCTGTTAGATCAGCCGGCAAGGACTGGGAGCTGTTCGATCTATCGGTTGATCGAACCGAGACCACGGATTTATCTTCGTCCCAAGCCGACCGCCTCAAAGAACTGACGAGCTTGTGGGAGTCAACCGAAAAGGCGTTTGTCGAACAAGCGAAAATTGACCACGCTAACTAGAGGGATAAATTGTTTAGAGGGATAAATTGTTCAGCCGTTGAGCGTTAGCCCCGGTTATTGTAGGCGACGATTCGCGGTAACTTCATACCGACATCGATCGCATCCAAATGTTGCCAGCACAATTGTTCTTGCAAACCAGCGCGCCGTTCCAGTAAAAGAACTCCACGAATTCCTAAATTCCACGCTCATTTTTACCAGCCTACGTGCGCATGCGTTTCCGTCGATTCAACATAAACACGCTGAACTCAACGCGCTTGTGTTTGTGCATCGCGATGATTTTGGTTTGCGTGACTGGCTGTCAATCGAATCTGCCAAGCCAGTCGAAACAACCGCTGGACTCGCTCGTTGATACGTTTTCTGATCGATGGATGCCATCTAACGATCGGGACTGGGCTCCCGAGATGGCGGTGTTGCCGCAAGCCATCGTTAACGGATCACAATATACGCTTCGTAACATTCGTAATTGCCAGTACCTTTCCGCCGATGACTTTGTGGTAAACCACTACGACCGAACGATTGACATTTCCCAAATTCAAACGGTCGATTTTGTCGTCGCTCCTTTCAACGAGACAGCCGCTTTGGCGCATACGATGCTGAGTTTTGGACTCGACGATGGATCGTATATTGGAATGTCGGTCGAAGTTCGCAAAGAGCGCAACGAAAAATATTCGCCAATCCTGGGACTGGGAAGAAAGTTCGAACTGATGTACGTTCTGGCCGATGAGCGAGACTTGATTCGTTTGCGAACTCGACACCGACAAGCCGACGTCTATTTGTATCCGACAGTCGCCAACTCACACCAAGCCCAATTGCTGTTTGCGCAAATGATGGATCGCATGAACCGGCTGGCTTTCGAGCCCGAGTTTTACAATTCGATCACCAACAATTGCACGACCAACCTCAAAGACCACGTTAATCAATTGGCCCCAAACAGAGTCGGCTTCAATTGGCGGATCTTGTTGCCGGGATTCTCAGCACGCTATGCTTACGATCGAGGCCTGCTCGATCAACGTATTCCGTATGAAGACTTAACACGGGTCGCCCATGCAACGGAAATGGCTGAGAAATATCACGACGCGCCAAATTTCTCCAACAAGATCCGCAGCAACCGACATTTGATCGATCGGTACGCGACAAGACAGTTCAGCCGTCAACCGGAACTCAACGGGCGCGGCGATCAGTTCCTGCAATCCATCGGAACTTCGAACTCACGGATCAAATTTCGTTAGGCTTCGTTAGGCTTCGTTAGGCTTCGTTAGGCTTCGCAAATTCACACAAGCCACCAAAGACGACTACTCTTTGATCACTTGATCGAGCAATTCACCAAACTGTTGCGAGGTGAAGTCCATTCTAGCGGAGGCGTGTGCACAGAGTTGTTTCTCAAGATCAGCCAACTCTCCATCGGCCGCCATCAAACGAATCATCTCTTTCATCAACTCGACACGGTCTTCGTGTTTTTCGGGAAGCTTGACTTCCAGTGTCCCTTCTCGAATACCAGTTAGCGCCGTTTCAAATTCTTCGTTGGGAATCCCAAGCTTGAGTGCACGGTCGACCAAGAAAGCGATTTCTTCGTCCGTAAATTTCTGATCCGCAGCGGCAAGATTCACCAGGTTTTGAAACAGTTCAAGTTTGTCCATCAAATTACTCATACGTCGTTGGAGAAATATCAAATGATCATTCTAACGTTTATCTACAACCGCAACACCGCCGCGAAATCCGATGGCCTGACCAGCCGTTTTCGGGGCTATGGCCCTGAACTTTCTGGCGGTGGCCGCGAACTGGCCCTGTCCGACCAGACGTGATTAATGACTGCTTCCGCCGTCGCCGCCTCGACGTTGGCCGGCTGTTGGCAGCAATCGATCTGGCGGCAAAGCGAGGATACTCCGACCGTGCTCTCGCGCTCAAGCGCACGCTTCTCGATCCTTATGTTTAGGCTCGGCGAATGAACTCGGCCGCGTAGCTGCGAACCTCTTTCCCATTGAGGACGTGCACCATTCGTAGTTGTTGCACGCTGGAATCAGCAAAACTTGAAAGCGGCAAATGGACCAACACCTTCTTGAACCGCTTGGCGATTTGCTTCCATGCTTGCCCCGGTGGCGCGGAGCTCAGTAGCGCAACATGCTTGCACTCGGCATGCAAACAAGCCGCTGCCAACAAGCGCTCTTCCAAAGTGGTTGCGAAATCCAGCCGAGGATCTTGCCAGATGTCGGGAATCGGAACTGGCGGATAGATGAACATCGCCCCACCGTAATGCGCCAAACAAATCCCCGGTCCGACCGGTTGTTCACGAAAGTCCGAAGCAAAAAAAGCCAGCGTCGATTCTTCTGCATGTTCGGCAAACCAGGTTGTTCGCCAAGGGTACTCCCGTGGGTCGGCAGGCGAATCAAACATCATCACGGCAACATCAAGTCTTCCTTTGTTCGGCGGAAGAACTTTCACATAAATCTCACCGTCGTACCAATGTCGAACCGTTTCACGAATATCGATTCCGTCTTTCACACTCGTGGTAAATTTTTCTGTCTTTGCCAGATCGGCGCCCATCGCTTCTTTCGCCCGATTGAAAACCGCACGGCGAAAGCTCTCAATCAAGTCATCTTCTGGCGGCCAACTACATTGCGAAAACGGGTTCCAACGTTGGTTCCAATCCTTTTTTGATTTCTCAGGCGGTTTAGGTTGAATTTCAAGTTGCCGCCACGTCACCGGCGGACCGGGCAGACGATTGACCAACGACAACATTTCGCCGTCAGGCAAACCGACTCTGTCGATTCCCAGTCGACATTCGGGCTGACCAAGCTCCTGCCAACCAGAATAATTCTTCGCCTGTTCCAAGACGTGACGAGCATATCCATCGCCCGCCACTTGCTGCGCCGAGATCACGATGTCAATCAACTGCGGGGAAAAGCGGTGTTCAATCAGCGTTAGATTTCGCAAGTACTGCAAACATTTTGCCAGCAGGTTCGGTGTGATCTTTCGCGCCCGGCTCTTAAACTCCTGTTGGTAAACGGTCCGCGAGCTGATCAACAATTCCTTGATCCCGTCGATCGCCAAGTATTCGTCTTCGCCCAGCTCACGCCGCGCCTTTTCGTACAAATCAGTTACAAACGGCAGCTCACCCAACAGAAAAAACAACGTCTCTGGATCCAGCTGATACCACTGCGGATCTTCGACCGATTCGTGTTCGGGTTGCTGCAATTCGCGATCGTTAAAAGCTTTACGGACATAGGGCCAATCCAAAATACTGACCACAAACAAAATTCGTTTGTAGTCGATCGAAAGCTCGCGCAGCTGTGCGGCTTGATAAGCGATTCGGTCGCGCCACTGTTGTGAATCGCCCGGCACCAAATGCGGCGCAACGGCAGCTGCAAATTTTTGAATTGGCAATTTCTTCAGCGCATAAGCATCTGGCATCACGGCAGTATGCGGCTCGTAACGCGACGTTTCCAAATCGATAAACCGGCGCGGCATCCTTTCGCCCATCGCAGTTCGCAAAGCTGCAATCATTCCTTGACACGGATCGATTGGAACGTAGCTGGCTCCTTCCAACAGTTCTTCATCATCTTTTTCATTGCTGCGCTCAGCTGCCGGTGTCCACTGCTGAACCGTTTGCCGATCACGCTGAACGACGATGCTTGGTGTTGGGAATTGTAAGATCGCGCTTTCGACAGGCGCTTGAAAGGATGACGGCAACGGAACTGCCAGACAATCAAAGTCATGCTGCGTCATAAGACGGCGAACTTCCCATGCGAAGTCTCCGCTACCATTGACGACAGGCAACGCAGACACGTGGGGGCCAATCTTGAGAAACGGATCAATCACGATTTATCCATCGCCGCCTAAAAAGTCATCGTCGCTTGGATCGACGTCGTCGCTGTCACCATCGTAGTTGTCCACATCACGATCGTTATCAGGATGCAGCGGATCCGATGCGTCGAAAAAGAAATCACCAAACCCCATCGGCAATGCTTGCCCGCCCAACGTGCGGCTTTTCTGACTGGCCAGTTTCTGCAAGTCGAGGGCTTCGCTGCCCAGACATTGCTCAAGCGATTCCAACCAGACTTTATCAGCCGCCAGCGGATGGTCAGCTTGATGCATTCGCTTGATCGCATAACGCAGCATGTTGATTCCGTCCCGCGTCGAAAAATCCAGCTTCAACGCATGCGAATTTTGCAAGAACTCAACCGTCATCGCCAACATATCATCTTCAACAAATGGCAAGTGATATTCGAGAATCGCTTTCTCATCTTCGCGCGAAGGAAACTTCAACGGCAACGTTGGTTGCAATCGGCTGAGAATGTAATCCGGAATCTCGAAAGTTGACTCGTCTTGATTCATCGTCACAGCACAACGAAAGTCTGGATGCGCGTCGATCGAAATTCCCGCGACAATCGATTCGATATATCGACGATGATCCAACAGCGGTGCCAGGCTGGCCCAGGATTTTTCATTCATCCGGTTGCCTTCGTCGAGCACGCAAACGCCACCCTTGATGATTGCGGTCACCAACGGCGATGCGTGATAGGCAATCTTGCCGTTCTCACTGAGTACCGGCGTCACCAAAAGATCTTCGGGCCGGGTGTCCGCAGTACACTGATAAATGTAAAGCGGTTGCTGACGAGCGTTCGCGGCCGCCATCGCCAACGCGGTCTTACCGATTCCTGGCGGACCCACCAACCTCGGAGTCAACGGAAGGTCATGTTCGTTGACCACGATCCAGCAAGCCAGGATCTGCGTGAGAATTTCCTGTTGTCCAATCCATTCATTCTTCAGCTCATGCGGCTGACTCAAATGCAGGTTGACGTTTTGTATCGCGACGGTTTCGGCCATAAGATCCGATGGTTTGTTTGGTAAACATGATCAGTGCAAGCCTTCACGATACAACCCCGACACCGAATGCTCAACTCGCCAAGACAAATATCCGACATTCGAGCATTGTTCGCCCCCGAGCCTTATCGCTTGCGAGCTTTATTCGCTTTCGAGCCTTATTCAGGAATCCCCCAAATCAAAACGGCTCGCCTTGGTTCATCGTCCGACTCGCTGATCACCCACATCCCAGTAAACCACAACGGCTTCGTCCCGCTAACGTAAAGAAATAAACCATCCGACTGGAACAATTTTTCCAAAGGCTTGCCGACGCACTCTTCCAGCAACTGGGCTCGCGGCCAAATGTAGACATCTAGATCAGGATGGCGGTAGTCTAAGCCAAGCACTCGATCGGCGCATTCAAGAGGTTCCAAGCGTTTGTCCAAAGAAGCCGACTTCAGCGACCAACTAACTCCATCCTCATGAGCTTCAACAGAAAGCTCATCATCGTTATCAAATTGAAAGACAACTTGCGCTTCGCCCCAGCTCACGCTTGCGATGGCTACGCCAGTGACCCGTTCGTTTGCAGCAACGAGCTGTTCATTTTGATTCTCTGCTTTTGCAATCGCGATCGCATCGTCCAGCGATTTCGAAGCCGTAAAAGGAAAGGGTTTGACGTGAATCGTTTTCATCTGTTTTAGTTGCAAAAGTGAATATTGAACTACGTAAGCATTGAGTTCCAAATGGGCAATTGGCAACTGCCGTGGACACAACCTCGGCGATTCGGTTCACGCGACAACCAAGCCAGATGAAATTCGGTCTCTACATCGTTCAAACTTAAACCCAAATATCCGAAGTACAATCTCCACCTGGAAACCGAATTTCGTGGGCCCGTGCTGCGCCACCTGGCTCTTTCCCAAAATCGACCATGAACTTTTCGTTCACCTTCAGACCGCCTTTTTCTGTATCGCAATCCAACTGCAACAAGTACGAACCGTCTTTGGCCATGTCTGGATAAAACATATTGTCCCAAGGACTATAAAGCGAATTCGTGACGTAAATACGCTTGCCGTCGAGGCTCAGCTGCAACATCTGCGGACCGCCACCCAAATTCTTTCCGTTGACCGGTTCGCCCTTTCCAATCACGCCGCCAAGCCAGACTTGTCCCGTCAGTCTCGGATTGGCAGGATCACTCACATCGTATTGGCGAATGTCACCATGAAGCCAGTTGGAAAAATACAACCACTTGTCATCCAACGACAACACGAGATCAGTAATTAATCCCGGAACCGGAAACGGCCAACCTTCTGTCTCAACCGACTCGACGGCAATCACCGATTCCGCAGTCCACTTGCCGTCGTCTTTTCGGTACCAATGCCACATCGTGCTGCTCAGTGCCGCACCCACAAATCCGTGCACGCTGTCGGGGTCATGATGAAAGCGAACTTCCAACGGAATCATTCCCGTATCACCCAAATCGATCGTCTGCTCAATCTTGTGTTCTTCCCAGTTCCAAAAATGAATTTGCTGTCCGTACTTTCCGGCTTTCACATCGTCAAGATGAAAACCCTTCGACACGGTGTTTGGTGCGCCCCACTCACTGGAAACCATCACGTTGTGTCGTGGTTGGTACCAATAGTCGTAGCTGTATTTCATTCCGGTGGCATCTTTTTCCCAACGACCTTTCACGTTGAATTCTTCGTCGAGTAACAAAAATCCACCGGGGCCGTTCCCTTCGGCGTCACCCAACATGGAGATCATAATGTTGCCGTCGGCCAAACAATGCACCGTATGCGGCGCGGAGAGATTGACTTTCTCGGCAATCTCGGTCCCTTCGAGAACTTTGTGTAACTTGGGGTTCTTTGGATCTTCAGTATCAACAAAATGAATTCGCCCCGAGCCAATTCCTGGCAAAACAATAAAACGACGATGCTTGCCTTCTTCGCCATGGCAACTACTACACGCGTTCCACCCAAAGTGATGGAGCTCATCGCCAATATTCGGCATATCCAACCGGCTAATGACCTGGCTGTAGGTTGGTGATTCCGGATCGACATCAATTGTCGCAAGGTAGTCTGGCTTTTTCGTTTCAGTACCAACATAAATCGCCGGCACGTAAGCCACTTTTTCCGGCGGCGCTTTCATCGCATCCAACGGCGTTGCATACGTTCGACAACATAACGCTTCGTCATCGGGCTTGGTTTCGTCATCGGCCATCACGTTTTGGCCAAGTCCAATCGAAGTCGCTGAAAGAAAAGCGGCTGAAGCGGCAGTGCTCTTGAGAAACTCGCGGCGTTCCATGGTCTGCTCCTTGAAGCAATAGAAATCGGCGGTTGCGGTTTCGCTATTTTAATGACACCCAACGAGAATTGACAAGCAGCTAAATCTTTCTCAGCGGCCACGCCACAACTTTAGTCGTTTGCGCAAAATGCAATATCGGCGGCTCATCGGGCAACTCAATCCCCAACCCTCCAGTCATCGAATTCTCGTGCAAGATCGCTTGAGCGTTTCGCAATGTCCAAGGATCATGTTCAATGTCACCTTGGAAAATCTGGCCGGCGGGACTGGCCGTGTACAACGCATAGCGTGCAGTCAACCAATGATCCAACGAGCCGGATTGCGCTTCAAATGATTCACCGATTGGGCGATATTCGACTTTCAACTTCGCCGGGAATTCTCCACGATGCGTCCGCGTCGATTTGTATTTAATCCACTGACCACAATCGGAACCACTGCCTTTATGAAGTGAAATTTTTGCATCGACGTACTTTAAATGATAAAGCCATCGCGCGCCCCGGACGGCGATTGGATTGGTTGCATCCAACGAAAAAAACCACACGCCTCGTTTGCCATCGGGACCGATCACATAAGTTCGCACATTCAATTCCGGAAACCGTGACAGCCAGGGAAAATCTGGAACCCACCGCAACGAAACGCCCGTCATCCGAAACGGCACTATGCCGATCCAAGCCTCGCCGTCAAACGTATCAATTCCCAAACGCTCGGGAATCATTTTCCTTAACGCCGCGACATCGACTTTCCAATGCATGAACAGCAAATCGTGCCAAACCATCCGCATCAGCCAGTTGCCAACCGGCTTGATCGGTTCATTCGTTGATTCGGATGGATTCATGAGAGTTGCCATGGTTCTTCTAATACCGAATCCTTGGCGAGCGGTTAACAGAACTTCTGATTGTTTAGAACCTCGGATGATTGCGGCTCGATCAACAGTTCAAGTTCAACAGTTCAAGTCGTCAACCAGCGCGTAATGACATCTTCGACCATCGCAAATTGCGAATTGTAAAAGTGGTCGGCATTTTCAATGGTTTCGATTTCGAATGAATTCCAACCTGCCCGCAGGCGCTCAAGGTCAGATTCCAATCCCTCGAATGCTGGGTTGGTTGCCAGTTCCAATTCTCCGAACGCCAGCAAAGTCGGAATCGAAACATTGTCGATGAACTTAAGCCAATTAAACGTCTCGGCAGGTCCGTACTTGGCGACATAGCCATCAGACGTCATCCACATCGGAAATGGAAATGCGCGATGGACCGGTTGATTACCGTCCCCTGCGGCAACCATCCGCTCGCAGTCTTCATAGATGGAACGAAACAATTCCCCGTTGGGAGAATTCGACATCTGCTCGTAACTCAACCGCGTCGGCGAGAGCGCAATGATTGATTTCACATGATCATGTGGCGCATGTGCTTGAGCGTACAACGCCTTTATCGCGCCAAGGCTATGTCCAAACATGACAACATTTCGACAACCCTTCTCGCCAAGAAATTCTGCCCACGCCGCCAAATCAAATCGACAATGGTCGACGTCTTCGAAAGCCGTTCCAACGTTCACCGAACGCCCCGTCCACACGGTGGTATTGACCATGTCGTGACCGCGCGTGTTGACCAAGACCACACTAATCCCCATCCCGACCAGAATTTCGGCAAAGTGATTGAGCAAGCGGGAGGAATAAAAGTTTCCGCCCAATCCATGGACCAGAACGGCTCCGTCAACATCACCCGTTGTCGTGGAAGTCACGCGGCGCTGAGTCGAAGCCAAGTAAAGACCGTGCAGCTTTACGTTATCTTCGGTTACTGCAACAACAATTTCGCCCTGCATAGCATGTCTCTCGTAGCAACCTAAATTCAGCAGCAGTTCTTCGTTAAACTGTTAGACGAATTTTCCGTTCTCCAGCCGCAGCTTTTTACCAAACACACTCGCCAGTTTTTCGCTATGCGTGACACAAATCATCATCGCATTGGTTTGCGATTGCATCTTCAACAACAACTCGCCAATCGCTTCCGCATTCGCTGCATCGAGACTTCCTGTCGGTTCGTCAGCCAACAGCAAAACCGGATCGCGAATCAAAGCCCGCGCCACGGCAACCCGCTGACACTCACCTCCCGACAATACTCCGGGGCGATGATCCAGTCGGTCTGCCAATCCAACAGCGTCCAACAATTCTTTGGCTTTATTGACATCCGCATTACTTGCCGTTCCTCCCGCCAACACCGGAATCAATACGTTCTCCAATGCAGACAATTGCGGCAACAAATGATGCTGTTGAAAAATAAACCCGATATGTTCGTTTCGAAAGTCTGCGAGGCTGTCTTCCGATAGAGACAAAGTTGACCTTTCGAGGAGTTCAACCGATCCCGAAGTCGGCGTATCCAGCGTTCCGGCAATGTGCAAGAAAGTGCTTTTTCCACTTCCACTTTCACCAACGATTGCCAAATTTTCACCGCGATTCAGTTCAACATTGACGCCATCCAAAATACGCAACTTCTGCGCTGGCGTTTCAAACTCTTTCACAATGTCGTTCGCTGAAAAATCAGGCATCACGCAATCTCAAATCTCAAATCTCAAATCTCAAATCTCAAATCTCAAATCTTAAATCTTAAATCTGCACACTTAATGATTCGCCAGCAACGCCAAGCAACCGACACCATAAAATGAGTATTCAACATCGTGCGCGTCATCCCAAGCCGCTGCTTGGAATCCACCGCCCGGTAATTGTAACGACTCAACAAACTTTCGATACAACGGCACATCCAGCTCATCGAACGAATCCAGATCAAGCAACGTCAACGCGCCGGTGAATGAGCTAAGCAAATCCGCGATCGGAATTCTTGTATTGGCTCGCAAGCCTCCTTCGTCGGTTTGCATTTCACACAAGTAATCCAACGTCAACTCTTTCGTGTCATGATCCATCTCAGTGATCGTTGGATCAGCTCTCCTCAAAATCTGCAACGTTGCCAAAGCAGCCGCCGACGGATTGGTACCCGCTCGCTTACTGGCTCGGATTTCCCGCCAGCCACCTTCGAGATCGCGACGTGACTCAAGAAACCTAGCGATCGATTGTGGATCGGGAATCGGGTGTTCCAACAATTCCAAAACCAGCACCACCAAAAAAGTATTGTACGTGCTGCCTGCATGACCTTCAGGAGCTTTCGCGTAGCCGCCATCTTCTCGTTTGAGCGTCGCCAAAAAGTCGGCGACTTGATTGGGCCAGTTCGGATCCGAGCCCTCGAAGATGTCGATGCCTGCGGAAACCTTCAACAGATTCGCAGCGTAAAACAAAGAATAGAAATCGATGATTGTCTGATGCGACGCCAATTGCTTTCTTAGAAAGCCCGCCGCCTGCTCTGCAACTTCGCCGTACAGCTCGCCCAGGATTGATAATCCACGCAGGGCAAACGTTGTGTAGTAAAGATCGCTGCCACCCATGCGGCCAGCGAATCCACCGTCGTCTTTCTGAGCGGCGCGGAAATAATTCGCATGCAACTCACGGATCGCCGGATCAATTTCACCTAAACCCTGCGCGAGCCGAATCGTAAGTTGCTGAAGATAAATCGACATGATGGACTAACTTGATTTCGCTTGGCGATCCTGTCCATCATTTTCATCGCGCCGAAAACGCGCAATCGCATCGATGAATTTCTGCGGCGTAGGAATCGAATTCAGCCCTTCACCATGCTTCAACAAGCAACACACGACAGTCACCGATCCATCGGCGACGATTTCGTCGTCTCGGTAAAATTCAAATCCATACGTCAGACTTTTGGTGCCGACGCGATCCAGATACACATGCACGTCGATCATCTCTTCAAATCGAATCGCGTTTCGATAGTTGCAATTTGCGCCGACTCTCGGAAAACTGATTTTGACTCCATCGATTTCACAATCAATCACACCCAGCCCAACACTTCGCAGCAGCGCATGCTCGGCTTGCTCCATATACGCAAAGAAGTTGGAGAAGTGGACGATCCCGGCCATGTCGGTGTCGCGGAACTCAACACGGCGAGTGTGGATGAAAGGCTCTGGCATCAAACTTCTTTGTTGTAATTGCGTTGTTTGTTTTTCGTTGCGTTGCTTGTTGTGATTACGGTGCAAGCAGGAAGGCTGAGAATCGGTGTTGTCACGAAAAAAGGGGACACAAAAAAAGGGCGACACAATGTTCGCCCTGTTTCTTGATTCAATTATCAGTCGAGATCAATCGCCAACGTATGGCAACAACGCCATGAAACGTGCGCGTTTGACCGCTTCAGTGACGGCGTGTTGAGAGATCGCAGTACAACCTGTCTTACGACGACCAACAATTCGGCCGTGACGGTTCGTTAGCTTCTTCAAGTTCTCAACGTTCTTGTAATCGACATACATCGGTCGTGGTCGCTCGCCATCGACGTACAACGGATCCTTGCGAACCGTCATTGGTTTCGACTTTGATTTACGCCGTGATGATTTTCTTTTTTGGAATGCCAAGGGATCTAGCTCTGTTTCAAATGTGAATTCTTAAGTCGCCACAAATCTGTTCGCGGCGACAATCAATGCCAACAATGCAATGTTCGGCATCCTGATTTGGTTTAGTCGCGTAATTATCCAAAATCCCCGAAAAAACGCAAGCGATAAAATACGACGATTTTGACTCGAATTCCATCAAATCAGCCGCTCGGGTCCACCCGTTTGAATCGCTCCTCAACCCAAGCCTGCGGCACAAATGCCAAGTTGGCGATCAACATGATCAACGCGAATGTCATCATGCCCATGCAAATCCCGATTCCCAGGTGCAATGGAATCGCCAACAACAGCATCAACGGTCGAGTCAACCGTGGCCAGATCAATGCGATGTAGCCGACTTCGAAAGCCAGTGTTACCAGAGTCAGTAGATTTACCAGCCACAAATGCTCCGCCATCCACGTCATATCGAGGGTCTGATATTCATAGCTCGCCAGCGCCCCCCAAATCGCTTCGCCGTTCCACCAACTAACGCCTTGGCATTTCCCCAGCCCTGCGAACAAGTACACCACGCAGAGATGAACTTGCATCAATCGAATGGACAAGTTGTTGAGAACAGATGGCGAGTGCGGGGTCGGGGATCGGAGGTCAGGATTCTTTGTCAGCCACGACTTGATTGAAAATGCATCGCCTGAATTTCCAATTGCCAAGTACAACGTCAGGAATGCCGTAATCTGGTCCAGCCCAAACAACGAACCGATTCCACGGTTGGCATAAGAGATCACCAACAGCGCCGTCAAAATCCCAGTGACGCGTGTGCTGATTCCTAAAGTAAACGCCAACACAACGATCAGTCCGACAACATGCACAACCATCAACATGGTTGAAGACGAAAACCAATCGAGATGACTCCACGCCAGCGGCGATCCCAACAAAGCGCGATACTCGACGGGGATCATTCCGTCGGCGCCCAGAAACGTTGATAGCTCCAACGTCCATACGAGATGCGTATAGAGAACCATCAGGCCAACACAGATTCGAATCAACCCCAGCATGGTCGCTGATCGCGGCCGAAACCAAAACGTGTTCCAGGCTTCCGACCAAGCTTGTGTCCAACGGGCCGGTTCATGAACCGGGTTTGTATTCTGCACGGAAGTCACTCGGCACCCCCGCCCTGCACTGCACGTCCCGGAAGTTCTTCAGCCTCGACTGATTTGTCAGCAAGTTGTGCGGTCGTAAACTCCGCAACTTTCAACGGCTTTTCTGGCACAAGGTATTTTGGATCATCCAATTTTGCACCGGCAAGCACTTCCTGCGGAAAAGGAATCTCGCGCTCGCGCACGAAGAGTTCGATTTGTTGGCTTTTCTCATTCCCGTGAATCGACATCAACCCCTTGGCAACGCCTTTGACCAACAAGTCAATTCGTTTCCTGGTCGCAGCGTACTCGTCCCGTTGTCGCGTACGTTCTTCGATCAAACTTGCGGCTTGATCATGGTTGCCTGCCAATTTCAAACGCCGCGATTCTTCCAGAATGGCATTTTGCTGGCGCTCAAAGTCTTCTTCGATCGGTGTCAACAAATGTTCGTTGTAGATCGTCTCGCTCAACATAAACCAACGGTGGTAAAGCAATCGTGGCCAGGTCGAATCACGATCGGGAAAGTGACCGCTCAACGTCGATCCGTCAGCTTGAGCGATGGTGTATTCGACGATGTGACTGTTACCTGGATCGGGGCCAAAGAACCGGTAACCGTGTCCCATGAAAAGCACTTGGTGAACCGGTGAAACAGACTTCGCAATCGGACGAGTGAGAAATTCAGATCCCAGCGGATTGGAAAGCGGGCCGGCAATCAACACCATCAGATAAATCAACAAGCCGACCGTAACGATTCGCCGCCGCGCAGCGGACCAACCGTGGTCAATCGTCAAATCAGCCGCAGCAGTGTCTGCTGAGACGCGCTGGCCGGAAGATGATGTTTCAGAAGTTCCCATCACCCCAGTCTAATCACCGCCAGAAAAATTTTGCGCGGAAATCGAAAGGGAACCCGGGAAAGAGAACCACGCACAGACGGCGCGGAGATCCGAGTCGTCCACTAACTTCCTGTCATCGACTGGGCCGGCGAATCGCCCAATTCATCGCTGGGTCCTGGCGCTGGCGTTTTCGGTTTGAGCGGCTCAAAGTTATGATGCCGGCGCGAACAACGATCCTGGAATTCCGCAAGCGCCGCCTGGCGCTCGTCGAGACTGCTAAAGGTACTGGCCAACAGTTTGTCCAACTGTTGATTGGCCAGTTCGAACACCGGATAGTCGGGCTTCAAATAGCGCAACGCGAACTGGCGATCATTTTCGGATATCTTCGAATCTTTTTTGGACACGTTTGCTCTGACGTAAGAGAGGTCAGAAAACACGGTTGGAAACAGTTTCTCCAGGCAGATGCACGACTCATCGAATCGTTCAATCGGATGCAGGAAAGCCTTGTTCGTTGCGACGGCTGCTTCGATCACCGACATATCTTCAAGCGACCGGCCGTTATTTAAAAAGTAGATCTGGCTGTTGGTTTGCGGATCGACATGCTGTTCCACCAACTCCGCATTGGCGAATTCGCGAAAGTCCATTCGCTGCGCAATGCAGTTAACTTCTTCAAAATGTCGATGAAAAAAGTACCGTGAGATAAAACGCTCGACGGGATCGCGAACGTAAGAGATCGCGTATACGTTTGCATCTTCGTGACTGTAAGGAACATCAATCGACAGTTTGTGGTCGCTCATGCAACCGACCCACGGATGACAACGAATAATCTCACTGACATCGTTAAAGGTATACTGCTTGGTCTCCAACAATGAGTTGGAATTGTAATAGGCTTCGCCAAAATTCCGGTTCATCAATTGGCGCAGCGTAGAACCACCCGCTTTAGGAACGTGAACGTGAAGCCAGACTTGGCGCAATGGAATGGTCATGGGCGAATCTTCAGACATAAAATTTCCATCCGGATATACAGTTGGGAACTAACCATAGTTTCGCAACGTCGTGATTTTCGAGCAAGATCAATGTTCGGGCGTTCTCCAGAGCCAAATATTACCGTAAAACTAGCGACATGAATAACAGTCAGAAGCCACGCATCGTGATCAGGTATTGTCCCAAATGCCGCTGGCTATTGCGCGCCGGCTGGTTGGCTCAGGAGTTGTTATCGACATTCAGTGAAGAAATTGCTGAAGTCGCGATTGCGCCAGCAGAATCAGGGACGTTCGAAATCATTGCCCAGGGAACGCAAGTCTGGGACCGGAAAACGGACGGCGGGTTTCCAGAAGCGAAAGAGTTGAAGAAACGTGTGCGAAATGTAATTGCGCCGGAGAAAGATTTGGGACATTCGGATCGGTAGAAACACGCTCGCCTAAATTTGAAAATCGAGCGGAGGTTCAAAATCGTTTTGTGCAGGATTCTGATTCCGAATCCGAAGCTTCGGCTTCATCATCGTCACCGTCGTGAACGGATCAACGCTTTCGGTCAACCAGACACTCGACCCGATAACCGAGTCGTGGCCGACCACCGTCGCACCGCCAAGTACCGTGGCGTTGGCATAGATCACAACATTGTCCTCCAGCGTTGGATGACGTTTTGTATTGCGAACCAATTCTCCTCGTTCGTCTTGAGGAAAACTCAACGCACCCAACGTCACACCTTGATAAATTTTCACGTGCTCGCCAATGACACACGTCTCTCCGATCACGACGCCCGTACCGTGGTCGATAAAAAAGTGATCACCGATCGTCGCGCCGGGATGAATATCGACTCCCGTTTCGCCGTGCACCCATTCGGTCATCATGCGCGGCAAAAATGGCACGTCCAACAAATAAAGTTCATGAGCCAAGCGATAAACGGTAACCGCGTGTAAACCCGGATAACAAAGAATCACTTCGTCGTAATTCTGACAAGCCGGATCGCCTTTGTAAGCCGCCTCAACATCGTTGACGAGCGAAGCCCGAATTCTGGGCAACCTCGAAAGGAATTGATCGGCAAGCTCAGTGCTGTTCTTGTCCAACTCTTTCAGAAGCAACTTCGACTTTTCAATATCAGCTCGGCGATTACAACCTTCGACTTGCATCTCTTCGCAAGCTTGTGCGTGTCGGGAAATGGCTCGACTCATTTGCTCAATCAAGCTCACACGAATGTCGGTCAATTCAGCTTTCAGCCGTTGACTGACAAATTCCTTTGACGATTCGTTGACATGAAACACCGGATAGACGATCTCCTTAAGTCGTCTGATCAGGTCGACAAGACTCTCGAAGTCAGGAATCGGTGTCGAAATCTCTGCCGTCGGATTGAATTTCAATGCGCCAACAATTTCCGTAGCGGCTTGGTTTACGGATTCAGTATGCGAATCTGACACGAATGGATTTCTCAGTTTTCTATGTTTGCAGAAGCTCTAAGCCATGACCAAAAGGTGGGCATGGCAAACTGTCGTTGACCGAATGTGAGCTCACGTATCCTAGAGTTTTGAACCGGGCGTGCCCACCAACCTTACTTTCTCAAGAGAATTATAAGGTGTTTGGGTATAATTTTTAGTCGAAGTCGCCGCTAACACAATGATGGCACGGATTCGCCTACCACCAAACGAGCCAATCAGCAAAACTGTTTGAAATTAGAATCGGCCCACCACCTATCGATAAACAATGCTCGCGTTCTTTCAAGCTTGCTGGATAATACTCTGCCAACTTGCACCCTGGTTGTTGCTGGGGATGATCTTGTCGGGAATGCTACATGTGTTGTTGCCACGCGACTTTGTGCGACGGAAGTTTCATGGAATCGGCGGAATCGTAAAAGCTGTTTTGCTGGGCGTGCCGTTACCTCTTTGTTCCTGCGGAGTTATCCCTGCTGGAATCGGGCTGAAAAACCAGGGAGCTAGTGACGGAGCTTCGGTTGGATTTCTGATCAGCACGCCGCAAACGGGCATCGACTCAGTCTTGGTAAGTGCATCCTTTTTTGGTTGGCCGTTTGCCGTGTTTAAAGTCTTTGCTGCGGCAATCACCGGATTTATTGGCGGCTGGCTGACTGACGTCACACGGCCGCTGGACCATGAAGAGTTGACGGGCGACGTTAAAGTTCACGATCATTTGACGTATTCTGAAGTACCGGGACAATCCAAGTGGGTCGCCGCGTGGCAGCACGCCGTTGAAATCTTACGCTCCATCTGGATTTGGTTGTTGATCGGTGTCTTTGTATCCGCAGCGATCGAAGTCCTTGGCTTGAATCAATACCTGATCCAAATCACAGACTACGGGCTGTTTCCGGCTATGGTTTTGGTTCTGCTGATTTCGGCACCGCTTTACGTTTGCGCAACAGCATCGGTTCCCATTGCGGCGGCTTTGGTTCAATCGGGTTTACCGCCAGCGGTGGCGCTGGTTTTTCTGATGGCAGGTCCGGCAACCAACTTGACGACCATGGGCGCGATTCGAACGCGATTCGGTTTTCGCGTATTGTTGGTTTACCTAAGTACACTGGTTGTCGGCAGCTTTTTGTTTGCCGCGATTTTTGATTGGGTGTTAACCTCTTCGGTAACGAATGCTGACAGCCATGTTCACGACCACACGCAATGGTGGTCGATCCTGAGTGCGTTGTTTACCTTGGGACTGATCGCAACGTTTGTGTGGAGCTATTTGACAAAGTTGATTGCTCGTAGAATGGTAGACCGGTCACAACAATCTTTCGATGTCAAGGTTGACGGCATGCACTGCGGTAACTGCGTCAGTCGGCTGGAAACAGAATTGTCGAAAGCCGCTGGTGTAGAAGCCGTCGAAGTCAACCTTGAGTCAGGTACAGCGAAAATTTTTGGCTTGGCCGACCGCAACACCATTGTCGACGTGATCGAAAAGCTTGGCTTTCACGTTCCCTCGGGTATTCATAGTCATTAACCTTCGGCAGTGTTCTTTATTTTTCCAGTGAGTGATTCCACGATGTCTGACCCAATAAAGAACTCGAAACGGATTACCGATTTGGAGATGTCGATTGCGCATCTTCAAAAGGATTTTGAAACGCTGAATGAAGTTGTTCTGGATCAGGGAAAACTAATCGACAAACTTTCGAGCCGAATCGATAAATTACTATCACAGTTCGAGGCTTCGCAGGAAGAACCGGAAGTCCGCGACTTGATCGACGAGAAACCTCCCCACTATTAAAGTGTCGCCGCGAACGAAAAGTGTCGCCGCGAACGAACACCTCGCCCCGGATGGGCCGACATCGTTAGCTAAGGGTGAATGCCCATAGACCTGCGACGCCTCACTAACTTGCATCGCCCTGGAGGGGCCGACGTTGGCGCAGGCGATTGGCCTGAGCGAAACCACGATTGTGAATGATCGCCTCGCCGCGCTGAGCAATGGTTAACTGCCTTCTTCGCTTCAATCGTCATCATACGCACACTCCAAATTGATTAACCGCTTCACCGCGGCAAAGTCGTTAGAACGTGTCATTTTTACAAGATGCTGAATTTCTCCGACGATTTTGACGTTACTGATGAAGACAAGCTGAATTCAAAAACTCACAAAGGAGTTACCATGTTTATTCGAACTTTTTGTTTCGTTGCCGCGGCAATGATTCTATTTACGAGCACAGCAGAAGCTCAAGATTTCCGACAACTAGGCACACGACGTGGCGCCGTTGTAGGCGCTGTACTAGGCGGCATCATCGGAGGCCAAAACGACGAAGCAGCTGCCGGAATTATTGCCGGAGGATTGGTTGGCGGAGTGACGGGACGTGCCATTGGAAACCGCATGGATTACAACCATGCAGCCACGTATCAAAGAGGTTACAGCCAAGGCTACTACCAACAACCACAAGTTCAATACCAACCACAACAGATCCGTTATCAGCAGCAGTACGTGCCGCAACAGCAACACTTTGTTCCGCAGCAACAGTACTATGTACCGCAGCAACAGCACTTTGCACCTCAGCCACATTTCCAACACTATTCCGGTTGGTAACGAAGCAAGAAATCATGAGCAAGATAAAGGCGTATCGCATTCGCGGTGCGTCTTTTTTCATGCGCCAACATGAAAGCTTAGCCAACTTGAAAGCCCAAACTACTTGGTAGGTTCAGCCAACGGAATGCTATGCTTGAATCGTCGAGCCAGCCTTGCTCCGAGAACAAACATTGGAATGATCAGCAGAATTCTCAAGGCGGTCGTTGGTCCAGCGATCCCTCCGTTATTCCATACGCTGGGGACGATCCAGCCGGCGCAGAAAATCCCAAACTGGTCGCTGACGTTGTTGACATTAAGTAAGCTACGACTCTCAACGTTCCGTCGGCGCATAAAAAAACGCAAGTGCATGATACGAGGCGGGTGCACGAGCGTTTTGTTAAAAGTAAAAGATAGTGAGCGGACAAACCTTGAGACGGCGGATGGGATGAGAACGCTAGGTTTATCGTCCGCTCACTGATAAAACGATATTGCAACAGGTGTGCCAAACCTCAAAGTCATCCGAAATTAATTTTTCGGTTCGCGGAATATCGGGCTTTTTCCCGGGTTTTCGTGTCAATTTCGGTTCCCCAAGCTCGTTACAATCTTTAAGTTGTCTCGAATTGAGAGCCATTTTTCAATTTCGAGACTGTTTGGCCTCGAGACTGTTTGGCCATTAGCGAATTTATGAGAATCGAAGAATGAACCAATCATTTAATTCTATCCACCCAATCATTTTCGCAGCCTTTTGGCTGTCAGCAACGTTTCTGGTCCCTACCGACAACGCACTGGGACAGAAAAGTAATTTCGACGAACCGGTCGGGATATTTGATTCCGAAGATCAATATCACCAATTTATGGGTGAAGCCAAACGAGCTGCTTACGGGCCCGACGGGACGCCAGAAATGAAGGCCATGATTCCCCTGCTCAACGACATTGCACTCAACAAGCCCATCGGTTCAACGGCCAGCCAATACGGTGTCGAAGGAAGCACGTTGGGACTGCTGGCCGATCCGAACGTCCGCAAGGACCTGGAGATGGTCGATGATCAATACGAACAGCTCAAAGAACTCAATGAGTCCATTCAAAGCAAATCCGCTCAGCAGTTTCGCGCAATCGACTTTTCTTCCGCTGACTGGATGGAACAGCTTGCCGAAATTCGCAAGCAAACAAATTCCGAATTGGATTCTCTGCTATTGCCTCATCAAATCGATCGGCTCAAACAGATTCGCCTCCACTCTGAACTCCGTCGTCGTAGTTTCGTCGAGATACTTACGAACGATCCGGTAAAATCAAAACTGGAAATCACCGATCAACAATCACAGCGGTTGCGAGATACCGAAAAGCAAATCGAAGCAGACCTGCAAAAAGAAATCGCTCGCCTCCGCGTTGAAGCTCGCGAAAAGCTGCTTGCTGAATTGGACTCCAGCCAACGAACTGAGGTTGAAACCATGTTTGGCGATGTGATTGAGTTTGAGGCTCCAGCAACCAAAAAGAAGGCGAGGAAGAAGTAATCTCCGGTTCTTCGCTCTCGACAAACTTGGTATCGTCAACTTTTCACATAAGAAACTCCGATCGTTTCCAATATCGAGAGTTCGTCGACGAACGACAACCACGATCGGCCAAGTCTTCAACCATCAAACGGAAAACCACGATGCAAGTCTCAATCGTTCATTGCCCGACCTGAAAGTCTTATGTATCGAAAGTAGCGAGTTACGCTGCGGCAATTAAAGAAACATTGGGCGTCGAGGCCGACATTACCACAGGCAGGCGCGGGCAATTCGATATTCTCGTTAATGGCAAAACGGTCGTCTCGCGAAAAGGCGGGTTGTTGGCAATGATTTTTCGGAAACCTTGGCCGGAAATTAATGATGTTGTTCGCGCGGTCGAAGCGGCGAAATAATCGAGTCGCTTGTCAGCAACCAATCGGATAGAAAATTCTCATGATCGACATCTGCGTTCAATCCAATATCGCAACGTTGGTGATGGCTGACGGCAAAGTCAACGCGATGAATATCGAATGGTGTCAATTGTTGTCGTCCCGGTTGTCCGAACTCGAGTCAGACGCCAACATCGAAGCCGTTGTTTTAACGTCCGGTGAGAAAGTCTTTTCGGCGGGCGTCGACTTGAAACGAGTGGTTGCCGAAGAACCGGCTTACGTGCAACCGTTTATCGATTCGTTGTGCACCTGTTTTCGCGACACGTTTACATTCAAGAAACCGCTGGTGGTGGCAATCAATGGTCACGCGATCGCGGGCGGGTGCATCGTGGCTTCTTGTGGCGATTTTCGTTTGGCAACATCACGAGCGCGAATTGGTTTGCCCGAACTGAGGGTCGGTGTGCCGCTTCCAGCAATTGCAATCGAAGTCGTTCGTCGAGTCGCATCGCCGATGGCGTTTCAAGCGATGCTGAACTCGGGAGCCAACTACCGTGACGAAAAAGCAATCGCTGTTGGTTTGGCGGATCAAATTGTCGAGAAAGAAAGTTTGCTCGAGTCAGCGATTGAACACGCGCAAAAACTGGCGGCGATTCCTGCTGCAACATTTCAAATAATGAAGCAGCAGATACGCCAACCGAGCTTGCAACAAGCCGATCACCTGGAAGAAAAATTCGGCCATCAAGTCCGTGAAGTTTGGAACAGCCCGAAGATTCGAGAAACGATCCAGCAATACACGGCGCGGCTGTGAACACTTCCTCCAAATTCTTTACTGCATCTGGCTAAGACGCATGTAAACGCTATCCAGTCCGCGGCGAAGCGCCCAAGCGCGATCGGTGTCACTCTGGATTTGACCGGCGCTGCTGAGCGTGCTCTCAATCATTGACATCGTCGACGAATCACAACCGGCAATACCGCTGGACAAAAGCTGGTTCATCGTCGAGGAGTAAAGCTGTCCGCATTGGCCATGATGACCCGCGTTGAAGATTGGCGCACCCTGATCAATTGCACCGCTGATTAAACTCATTGCGTTGACAGGGCTCATGGCATTGGCGGCTCCGACTGCACCAGCATTTCCACCGGCCACAGGCAATAGAACTTGATCGATTACGTGGATCACTCCATTGGACGCATCGATATTTTTGGCAATGACTTTTGATTCGTTAATCATCACGCCCGCAGCTGAAAACTTGATCGAAACGCTTGGCCCCAACAACGTTGCTGCATTGCCCGCCTTCACCGCGTCGTTGTCATATACGCGACCGGAAACGACATGGTATTTCAATACATCGATCAGTTTTTGTTTGTTCTCGGGTAGCAACAACGAATCAACGGTCCCTGGAGGAAGCGCCGCAAACGCATCATCTGTTGGAGCAAAAACTGTGAATGGACCGGGGCCACTCAAAACACCCCCAAGGTCAGCCGCGCCAACAGCGGCAACCAACGTATTAAACGTTCCCGCATTGGCAGCGGTTGCTGGAATCGTATCCAAAGCCGGCAACATCACCGTGTCGATCACATGGATCACTCCGTTGGTGCAGCCAATATCGGTAGCAACCAGCTTCGACTCGTTGATCATCGGCGAAGCAGCTTGGAAATCGAGATTGAGCCGTTGCCCCTGAAGCGACGTTGCCGAACGCAGGTCGTAGGCGTCTGCAGCGGACACGCGGCCCGGGACGACATGGTAAGTCAAAATTGCAGCAAGCTTTGCTTTGTTTTCGGGCTGAAGCAACGACTGCAGGAGTGCCGGATCGAGTTTTGCAAAAGCATCGTCGGTCGGCGCGAAAACAGTCAACGGTCCCGCCCCATTGAGTGCATCGACTAAACCCGCGGCTTTAACGGCCGTCACAAGCGTGGTGAAGTTGCCTGCACCGACGGCAGTTTCGACAATGGTTTTTTGCTGGGCCGATGCCGTGAGGCAACTGGAAACAGAAAGCACGACGGTGACGGCAAGGCAAAATAGAGAACGACTGATTGGCATGATTGGCTCCCAAAGTCCGCGTGTGGACGTCCACACAGATGATGTTTACTGGCGATGTTTAATGACAGATGGGTTAACCGCAGTCATCGCTGACGAATAACGGGACAACTACTCATCGTCAGAAATTTGACGGTGTGGGAAAATTGGTTTTCGAATACCGCGGAAAACGTTGCCGGAAATTCGTCGGAAAATTGCAGCCACCGTGAACTTCGGGCAGGTAACGACTTCCCCAACCCGGACTCGCACCCGACAATTCAATCGCCGTCAAAGGCCCACTAGCGAATACGAACAGCTATTCGCATCGAAAAAGGTTAAAGCAAATACGTTTGGAGGAAGTCGAACATGCATTGGAAACAGTACAGGGACTACTTTGAAAATGAAGGGGATTCAACGTCTTCGCGCTCCGGCGCTGACACGGTGACCCACGCTCATGTTGAAATGTTGGAGAACAAAATCGACAACCTTGCATTGGCTTGCCAATCGCTATGGGAGATTATTCGTGAGAGCACTGAACTTTCCGAAGAAGACTTGGCGGCAAAGATGGAAGAAGTCGACCTTCGTGACGGAAACATCGACGGAAAAATCACTCCTGTAGCCAAGCCATGCAGTTCTTGTGGTCGCAAGACCAGTCGTCGTCGAATGAGGTGCGTCTATTGCGGCAAGCCCACCGATGACCCAAGCGAAGTTTTTGGACGAAAATAAACGTACGATTCTCGTCCGGAAAGTAACAGTAGAAAAAGAGACGGCCCGCTCGGTAGGCGCGACGTCCGGTTAGGACGTATGTCGTTGTGGTGGACGTACTTTCGTTGTGGTCGAGCAATCCGTTCCATTGTTGCTTGGTCATTCGCTTGCGATTCGATAAGATGAACGATCGCAACACAACTCTAGAGCGTATTCCAAAACCGCCTTGGCGTAGGGCCGGTTCCCAAGGGCCGCGGATTGTTTTGGGATTTGGCCGGTAGGAACCGGCCCTACAATGGGTTTTGAAATGCCCTCTAAACTTTTGATGACTTCCCCCAATGGGTATCTGAGATGAATAAACGTTTACTTTCCGGCCTGACGCTTGTAACTCTTTTTTGTCTTTGCGGATCACCGAAATCCAACGCTCAGGTTGTCAGCACTCCCGCACAACAACAGAACGGTGTGATCATCACGTCGCAGGAAACGATTCCTTCCTCGCCTCAGGGTTCCGGTTCCGTCAGGGTGCTGCCTCCCGGTACCAACCAGCCAATGCAAGGCTCCTCAAGCAAAAGCATTCCTGGCCCCGTGACCAATTTGCCGGGCCAACAAACGGCGATTCCACAGAAAGTTATCAGATCCGAAGCTGAATGGCGCCAACTGCTTACACCATTGCAGTTTTATGTCACTCGTCAAAAAGGCACCGAACGGGCGTTCACTGGTGGACTTGTGAATGTGAAAGACAAAGGAACTTACAAATGCGTTTGCTGCGGACAAGCTCTCTTCGATTCCAGTTCGAAATTTGAATCCGGCACTGGCTGGCCCAGCTACAACCAGCCGATCAATGCCAATGCGATCACCAACATCGTTGATAGAACGCACGGAATGGTGCGAACCGAAACGGTTTGCAGTCGTTGCGATGCTCATCTTGGTCATGTCTTTCAAGACGGTCCTGCTCCGACTGGTTTGCGCTATTGCATGAACAGTGCAGCGCTAAAATTTGAAAAGAGGATGCCGCTGCAGCAACCGGCAACCGTGATTCAAAATGGTCAAATCATCAATGGACCGATCATCCCAAATCAAGGAACCGTAATCCCCAACGGCAGTGGAGCGCCCCAGAGTTCGATAACTCCTCCAGCTGAAAACTCTGTAATCACGGGCCAAATCGAGTCAATCGATTCAGGAAAGTAGTCGACAGAAAAGTCAGGAGTCGCCAATCAACATTGCAGATGCTGTTATGACTTCTCACCCACCTTTGCAAACCAAAAAAAGCGGCCAGCACTGACCACCCTTGGTTTACGATTCGGGAGTTCTGTTTGCTATAACGATCACCGTCGTCGTCGAATCATGCATATCATGAGGGCACTTCCCCAAATCATGAGCGACGTGGGTTCGGGCACAGAGGACAGAGAAGATCCAAATGACGAGAATTGTTCGAAACCTACCGTATCAATAAACGAGAACCTTAAGAAGTCTTCTTGAATGACGGTGTCAACTCCTGGGTCCGACAACAAGGTATAGTCGATGACCAATTGATCGAACTTCATTCCAGATGTGAGCGTTGTGCTTTGCGCACCAACATGAACAAAACCCTGACTCGTTCCCATGTCGATATCCTGAGCCACTATCGTTCCATTGTGCAAAAACGTGGCAACAGAATCCCCGATTCGTGTTTCAACATCGGAAACAAGAACGCTACCGTAAATGAAGTTCCAATTTCCGTCGAGGACGGTCCATTCATTCCCTGAACTCGCGTGCAGATCAACAATCATTTGATCATTGTCAAACAGCTCAGTACCTGCCATCGGATCCGATCCAACATCAAGCGTTTGACTTGTTCCGTCATACGTGATTCCGAAATTGTAAATCGACGCTTCTGCAAAACTTAACATCAACATGCTGCTAAACACTGCGCATAACATCACAACTTTCTTCATAGCTGCTCCCATCATTAAGTAAGTACTATTACCAACGAGACTGAAGTCTATTGTGGTTACATTGACCAATCAACGAAAGATTCGCGACGCGAAACAAAAACAACAATTAGCATTTTTGTCATTCGCGAAAATCCAGAAATTCCAATTTATTGAGAATCTGCAACGCGATAAAGATGAGCCCTCGAACCAAAAATAAAAATTTGTTGGCCGCAATGTCAGGAACTACATTCCTAAATACAATTAGAAGAACCGTTTTCCGAAGCACATGAACCGCCTGGTTCCAGCATCTTTGCTCGCAGCCTCATGATCGTGACGACCCAGAACAGCAAGATCGCGAACGGCATCGCCATCATGAAAACAATACTGATCGCGTAGCCCATCGCATTTGCGCCATGCAAAGAGCCTTTGCAAGTCGGACACGCCGACAACGGTTGAGCTTGAACAGCCAGCAGCATCAACGCAATACAAAGCGTTCGACTGGCAAACACAAATTTCGAGATCAGACCCTTCGATGTGACGACATTAAACAAAGTCAATTTTGAGGAAGGTCGGTTCATATCTTTATTCTAACAGAAAATTCTTGGATTGATTCGTGTCACGATAGCTGGACAGCGATTCAATAATAAGGCCGTAACATCCAATAACAGATCGGTCCGGTGACAGCGACATACAACCACATCGGAAAAGTGAACCTGGCAAATTTACGATGTTTGGCAACTTGGCCTGTATATCCAAAAATCCACGTAAACAAAATCAGTGGAAAGCTGATCGCCGCCAGCACGATGTGTGAAATCAGCAATACGAAATAAACGGTTCGCATCGTTCCCTCACCACCATACTTTGTCTCTGGCGTCGTAAAGTGATACGTCACGTAACAGACCAGAAACAAGATTGAACCCAACATCGCTGCGCTGATCGCACTTTGATGAGCCTTCACGTTTCCGGTCTTGATCTGCGCCAAAGCAGAAACCAGCAACACAGCGACGATTGCATTAATTGTTGCATGAATCGGTGGTAAAAAGCTGAAATCAAAATTCGTGTCGAATTTGAATTGCCGCATTAATCCAACCAGCGCCAGAACAACAACCGTCAATATCCAAGCCACGACGTACAAACGTTTAGCGAGCACAAGATTCTCTTGCGGGTAGTCACTCTCATTCCCAGATTTCGACTCGTTCACTTGATTCACTTTGCGTCCGCTTGGATGTATTCGAACTTTGCCGGTGGAACTTTTTCCGCCCACAACTCATCTACCAGTTTCAGCATCGCGGCTTCCTGTTGCGGCTCACGCCAATCGAATTGGCCCCGAACGTTGCACCACCGATCAACGATGTATAGCAAACTTGAATGGTGATCTTCGTCGCTCATCGCTCGAAAGTATTCACTACCAATCCGCGGGATCAGTTTCGTTTGACCCGTCAAAAATGTCCAACGCTCCGGATCCGCATCCGCTTTACGAGCGTACTCATCAAGCACCGCTGGCGAATCAACGACTGGATCGGTCGTAATGCTAATGATCTTTGTCGGATGATTTTCCAATCTCGATTGCAAGCCCGTCAAATATTTCGTTTGTTCTTTGCAAATCCCCGGACACGATGTGAAAAAGAAATTTCCAATCCAAACCTTGCCGGTCAAGTCGCGCGAAAAGAAATGTTGCCCCTGATTGTTGGTGAGATGGAACTCCCGAAGAAACGAAACCGTGCTCAAATCCGCAGGCTCAAACCCAGCCATGGCGTTACGTGTTCGAACCATTTCATCGATCGGAGGTCTCAATTCTGCGCAAACTTGTTTCGCGACGTCGACAAACCGCTGCATATCGTAGGGATCGTCCCATTTGAAACGGTCTCGATATCGACCCCATTTATCCACCAGCAAAATGTTGTCCGTGTGGTGTTCTTTGTCGACCACGATTCCGAACATCTGTTCGCCGACCTGATCAATTTTGTATTGTTGCGCCGTCAAGAACGACCATCGTTCTGTCGTTGCTTCGTAGTCTTGTGAGTATCTTTTAAGCACTTCCGGTGTATCGTTTTCGGGATCGACGCTGATGCTGACAAAGGCAAGGTCTTCTCTTTTCAGCTGATCGTTCCGGCGGCTGATCTCGTTGTTTAATTCCCGACAAATACTTGGACAGCCCGCAAAGAAAAAACTGACCACGTACGGGTGTCCCGCCAGACTGGCCGAATCAAATGCGTCGCCGTCCTGATTTGTCATTTGAAAACGACCAATGTGCGGCAAATGTTTCCACGGAACTTCAACAATCACGGCTCCCGGCGGACTGTCCGGGCTCGCTTTCGTCTCGACAACAACCGGACTGCTCGACGAACCCGAGACTGTACCTTCGGAATTTAGTGGTATCAAACCAAGAAAAAATACGATCGCCACGGCGGAAGCCATCGCGCCCATCGCCATCGCGATGAACAACATATTTTGATTGGAGTCCTCAGGATTTTTCATTTAATTTCCTCGCCTGAACCAGGCGCTGTTTCGTGATGGTATTCCATCGTTCTTTCAAGTGGTGCCGCATCCCGCCTCGTTTGCGAGTAAGTCTCTTGCCTGTCCCCGACATCGGGCACCAACAAGATAACCAGCAACGTTCCCATCACCAGAGCAGGAAACGTCAGGATGTACTTCCAGTTTTTCTCCCACCAGAGATGCATAAAAAAAGTCACCACCAACATTGCCTTGGCGACAGAGACAGCCATCATCGCCGCCCATCCAACGGTGCGATTTTCCATTAGGTGAGAATTTGCAATCCAAAATGATAACGCGGTCAGTCCGCACAGCATCAAAAACACAACGACGAAAACCCCAACATGGCTTTTGTGTTCACCATCGAGTGTTGATTCGTGTTGCTTGAGGTCGCCCATGTTCTTCAGCTTAAAAAAGGTACAACAGCGGGAACAGAAAAATCCAAACGATGTCGACAAAGTGCCAGTACAGCGCGATGTTCTCAACGATGCCAGCGCGAATGCGATCCAGCCTCATGGGCAGAATCACCAGAAACGCAATAAGTCCGCCAAGCACATGGATTGCATGAAAACCGGTCATCAAAAAGTATGTATTGGTCCAGGTGTTACCGCTGGGAATCACCATCGGCAACTTTAGATGCCGAAGTTCGTTGACACCCTCGTCGAGGGATTCAAACTGTGCCAAGGCGGCAAGACGATTGTTGATCGGCGTCAACTCGGTCGTCATTCGAGTGATGTCGGCCGTCAACGTCGATGCCGGTTTTTGCTTTTCGGAAATAGTTTTTGTCAGCTTGGCGATCTTCGCTTTGCGATCGGCGAGCTCTGTTTCGTCTTCGGTTTCAGGCGATTGCTTGATCGCTGATTGCTGCTCGTTGAGCTCAACAATCTCTCGCTGAATTACCAGCAACGCAGCGTTGGATGCTTCAATGTCCGACTGAAGCGTTAATTTCGCCTGTTCGATTTCTGCCGTTTCATTGACAAGATAATTGCGAATGTCCGATTTACTCGATTCCGAAAAAGTATCAGGGTAGATCTGGCACGCGAGCGTTTCCAACGCCAATCGTTTCATGTTCGGGTCGCCCGTACGACCCACTTTCATCTCGGTCCATTGAACCAAGCCCGATTGAATCGACTGAAGCAATTCAAGTTGGCTTTCTGTCGCCGACTCTCCATTGCTCACACCGGCCGCTGGTAGCGTTTGTGAAGTTGTAGCGGCGCCAATTTCCTTCCGCAAATTCAACTTCAATCCCGACAAGTAGTTCATGTCTGCTCGATCGTACAACAAGCTGCGCGGAAACTGCGGAAAGATTCCGTGACTGAACTTCGAACTGTATTCGACACCTTTGACCGCCAGGAACAAACAGCCCAAGACCAACGTCGCCAGCAACCATTGCTTGGCGCGAGCGGGCAAGTTTTTCTTTGCCGCTTCCAGCGCGAACACAATCGTGACACTGGAGCAAATCAGCACAAACGTGTTCAGTGCTCCCAGCCATTCAACGACATGGACTTCGTGCGGAGTCGGCCACGTTGCAGCGCCGAACCGGAGCACGATGTACGTTCCGATCAAACCGGTGAAAAACATGATCTCGGTGGACAAGAACAACCAGATCGCAAGCTTGCCATTGGAAACCGGGACCGCAGGTTGATAGGCAAGTTCGATGTGTGAATCTTCGATATGCGAATCTTCGATATGCGAATCTTCGATATGCGAATGTTCAGTCGATGCGTGATCTTTAGTCGTCATGAATCTCTGGTTGCCCCGTGAATTGTGACTCAACTAGTTTAAGTCAAACACGCCACAATCAAAGCAACCATGTAAAGCGGCAGATAAAGCAACGAAACGCGAAGCAGACGCTTGGCAGTCTGATCATCACGAGAAGCGTTGAACTTGAAAGAAGCCTTCAGATAAACTCCGCCCAGAACAATCGCCGTGATCGAAAACAAGACGGCGTGAACGGTCGTTCGCACGTCGAGAATTGGCAACAAACTGACGGCCAACAACAAGATGCCGGTCACAATCGCTTTACGACCGGCTCGTTTTCCAGTCGGATCGACAACAGTCAACATTTGCAAACCACCGGCTTTGTATTGATCACGATACTTCCAGGCGATCGCCATGAAGTGCGGGAACTGCCAGAAGAACAAGACGGCGAAGAAGACCCAGGCGATTCGCGGAACCGTGGCCGTTGTCGCGAGAGCTCCCATGATGATCGGCATCGCGCCCGCGATCGCACCGATCTCGGTGTTCGCCCAAGTCTTTCGCTTGAGCGGTGTGTAAACAAAAACGTAAAGGATCCAGTTCGCCAATCCGCAAGCTGCCGTTTGCCAGTTCACCATCAACAACAGAATCGTGAGCCCAATTCCCAAAGTCGCCGTACCAAACAAAGCGACTTCGGTGGCAGATAGTTTCTGCGCCGGCAGAGGACGGTTCGCAGTTCGCGGCATCAGAATATCGGAGTACCGTTCGATGTACATGTTCATCGCGTTGCCACTGGCAGCAACCATCAACATCCCAAACGTTCCGAATACCAAGAGCGACAAATCCGGAAGTCCGCTGGCGGCAATCGCAGCGGCCACGATAAACGTGACCAGCACCATGATCGAAATCCGCAGCTTCGTCAGTTCGACGTAGGCACTGACTCGGGCGTTGGGGCGCGAGCGGGTTTGACTGACTGTAGATTCGGCTGACTTGGAAATTGACATGACAAGTTTGATCGAAATTGAATCCAAAGAATGGGACTACTTACCCACGATTTATCGGCATATTGTCTCATCAGAATGCAGATTTGGCTAGTGCAACAAACTGTCGCACCTCGAGAAAGCAACAGTTTCGAATGCCGGTAAACCCTCCGCTATTTGTCGAAACCGGGTTAAATTTCATCGGTTCACAAAACAAGTTCGGCATCAAGTTTGAATTGCGATAAGATCAGTTTTTATGAACCACTTGAGGCTGGCTCATTTTTGATGAAGTCGGAGGAAATTATGATTCGAACACATGGGTTATGCGTCAGAGTAGCATCAACGTCCTGTGCCATTGTTGGTGCGTTTTTTCTGCCTGTGTTATTTCTGGCCGTGCAATCGGTCGAAGCACAAACAGACCAATCGGAAACCGCCAACGAGGCTAACTCCGATGCGACAGAAGTCGTCGCCATGATCGACAGCAGCGGGGACGATTGGAAACTGCTTGGCCCATCCGATTTCGCCAATGTGAATTGCAAAGAAGATACGTGGCAATGGAAAGACGATACGCTTGTTTGTAACGGAAATTGCCTCGGCGGATTTCGAACGAACTCGGAGTATAGGAATTTCGAAATGGTGATCGAGTGGAAACACTTGACCAAAGCTGGAAACTCAGGCTTGTTTGTTTGGGCTCCAAAGGATGTGCTTGATTCGCTTAAGCCAGGTGCGCTGCCGCAAGGAATTGAAATCCAGATTCTTGATCACGGCTATGCTGAGCAGTACGAAAAGTCTCAAGGGAAAAAGTCCGATTGGTTTACGACTCACGGAGACGTGTTTCCCTGCGGCGTAGCAACGATGAAGCCATTTGAACCTGCCGCGCCCAACGGCAAACGAAGTTTTCCCAACGCGGAACACTCGAAGGGATTCGGAGAATGGAACCACTACTATATTCGCGCCATTAATGGCGAAGTTCGACTGTGGGTTAACGGGCACGAAGTCGCCGGAGGCAACGAGTGCAAGCCGGATTCTGGATTCATCTGCCTCGAAGCTGAGGGTGCGCCGATCGAATTCAGAAACATCAAAGTCCGCGTGTTGCCGTAACGCGTTTATTGAATCGAGCTGCGTACGTTGCGAAGATGATCGACAGTAAGCTTTGTCCCTTCGTCTTCCGTCAAACGGTCGCCTTCGTACTCGGCGCTTGCCAGTCCCTTGAATCCGCCGTCCATTGCTACTTTGAGGCATTGCGCGAAATCGATTTTGGTCTCCGCGCCATCTTCATCAAAGTCATGCGACTTTGCGCTAACGGCTCGTGTAAATGGGGCAAGGTCCAACATACCTTGATGCCGGTCGTATCTTCGTTCGGGTTCCAGTCCCCAACCGCCCATGAAGAAATTATCAAAGTCCGCAAACACTCCGATGTCTGGATGCTTGGACATTTCGACCAGCATCGCCAGCCACGCTCCGTTGCTTCCGGGATGACCATGATTCTCAACAAGGACATCAAAGTCATATTGCTCTGACGCCTCTCCAAGCGCGTGCAGACTTTCTGCACATTGTTGGCATTGCTCCAGGTATGAGCCGTCACCATAGGCGTTCACACGAAAGTGCTGACAATCGAGAGCTGCTGCTGTTTCCATCCAGCGAATATGATTCTCGACCGCTTGTTTTCTTTTCTTCAAATCGCTCGCGCCAAGATTCCCAAGCTCGTCACACATCAGGACGCCGAAGCGGACGCCTTGATCACCAGCTTTTTGTTTGAACTGTTTCAGCCAAGGTTTGTCTTGGCCATGACCGAACCACAGGATGTTCACGAGGTCGACGACATCGACTTCCAGTTGCCGGGATTTCTTGACAATGTCCTGTGGGTCAAGCTCTCCCTGTAGCACTGTATCCGGATCTGTATGCAGAGCTTTGATAAATTTGTTGTAGTCTTTTCGGGAGTCCCCGAAAATCGCTCGGTGATACGACCACTGCGACAACGAAATTTCAAAGAGTTCTTTCGGTGGCTGCATTTCGTTGGCATGCAAGTTCGCAGCCAAGCTGTTTGACAGAACAGCCGACAACGCCAAGGCACTATTGTTAACAATGAAGTTCCGTCGATTCATGCTGTTCACCTAAAAGAGACAAATGTAATTCAACGGATTCTCACGCTACACTAACGCGAAAGCTGATTGGGATTTTGATTCTCATGTCCACGTTTGAAAATGTCAAACAAGCCCCGAAGGGTCGACAGCAAGTAGCCTTCGGCGTAAGCCGATGGGTTGGTTGAATGAATTTCAAACGAAGATTCCAAACCATGGGTTCACGCCCACGGCTACCAACTGTCGCCACGTTCGTGGCTCGTTCGTCTACCGTCTATGCGTTATTAGGCAATGTCGTGTATGTTGAACCTATGAATGCGGATGGAAACCAAGCCGCCGAAGACAACATTCCGGTTGCTTCGATGGTAGAACAAACTCAACAAAACGATCCAGGTGATTACGGAGTCTGGCCCGAGCGAAAGCGACGGACCATTCTTCCAATCATCTTGTTTTTCTTGACCTGCGCATCAACTTTCTGGGTTGGGCTGGCCAAGTGGAGTCCGCTCGTACCGCTGAACCAAGCTTATAACGCGGGCAACCTCATGAACATTCGTGAGCTGGCGTTGGACAACTGGGATTACGGCTTGATCTACATGGGTGCCGTACTGTTGATTCTGTTTCTCCACGAGATGGGTCACTTTGTGGCGACGCTCATCTATCGCGTGCCAGCTTCCTATCCGTTTTTCTTGCCGTTTCCTGCCAACCCGATCGGAACGCTTGGCGCCGTCATCGCCATGAATGGATTCGCTGCCGATCGAAAGCAGATTTTCGACATCGGGCTTGCCGGACCGATCGCAGGCTTGGTGGCCGCGTTTCCAATCGCTTATTTGGGCGTTGGCCAACTTGACTTAACAACACAGCCCTTTGGCGGACTTGGGTTTCGTTTGCCGCTGGTGATGCAATGGTTCGCCGAGATGGCACAAGTCCCTGGCTACGAACCGGGGAAAGTCGTCTGGCTCAATCAACTCAATCCACTGTTCGTCGCTGGCTGGGTCGGCATGCTGATCACTGGCTTGAACATGATGCCGGTCGGCCAGCTTGATGGTGGTCACGTCACGTACACACTTTTTGGGAAAGCTTCCCACTTGATCGCCCGAGCGACCATCGTCTTTGCGATTGCTTTTATGGTCTACCATCAAAGTTTCATGTTGGTCATCATGGTCGTCTTGCTGCTGTTGATTGGCACCGACCATCCTCCAACCCGCGACGACTCCGTCAAACTTGGCTGGTTCCGCTGGTGCCTCGGGTTGTTTTCGCTGATCATTCCAGTGCTTTGCTTTCCGCCACTGATCTTTCAAATCGGCTAACGTGCAGGATTAAGCACTGATTTTCACACGGTAAAAACAAGGGTTTTGTGACCACAGCGCCGGTGGATCGGTACAAATTTGCAAAAACAATTTAGCAGCAACGGCGAGTGCCCACGTAAAGCATAAAGATTTTTCAATCTTAAGATATTCCAAAAAATTGGAAGTTCAGAAATGGGATGTTCATCTTCAAGTAATAACCCAAGATGAAAACGGAGTTGATCAAGTGACGTATGGCGGCTGGGTTACGATCGCAGAGAAGGCTGACAACGGGCCCCTTCTGGGTCTGAATGACGAAGACGATCTTAGTATTTGGGTAGACATGGTGGGACTTCTTGAAGCCGATAGGTTTTACCGATGCAAATTCACAATTAATGCTCATGAAGTAAATGACTTCGGAATGACTGGAAATCTGGCTGCAACGTACATAATGCTTGGTGAACTTTTTGTCGGCGAAGAATGCCCTGGAAATTCTGACGACCCTCCTGTTTACCAGCGATAAAATTGAAACCAAACAATATCCACATGCGGAGTATCCTATGCTTAAGCAAATTGTGTTTGCAATTTTTGGAATTTTGACTTTTGGTGCATGGTCTTGTGCTGCACAGGATGTCACGGTCATCGATTACTCAAAACCGGTTCCAGTTGTAACTCGTCCATCCTATGACAGCCTTTCTGAACAGACAAAGACTTTTATTGATCGAGAATCTTACGAGAAGAACAGGGACTTGGGCGACTACTTGGAAAAGTCCGCAAGGAAGCCCAGCCCTCAACTATTATTCCAATCTCATGTTTGCCGTAATCTTGACGATTTTCGCAGCAAGCTAAATGTGTGGAATGAAACGCCCCAATTATTTGCTTCGCTCGAATTGACCGAAAATCAAGTGTCCGAAATAGACTCACTCTTAAAAGAGCATTCTGCAATTAAGAATGGAGACCTAGAGGGCGTCGATATGCGTAGAATCGAGAGTGACTATCACCAACGTTTGAGCAATGTCTTCCTTCCCTTTCAAATTGAGGTCATGGCAAGTTGGAATCTTGCTGGTTCCGGGTTGCCAAAGTTACTTACCACAACAGCCTACGGCGAAGTGATAGGTCTCTCAGCAGAACAAAAAGAGAGAATTGAAGCAAAGAGCAAAAAACTGGCGGGCGAAATCAATGATTTCATTGAAGCGAAACGAATGGAAGCCGCAATTCTAGTTAAAGAAGAATTGACAACTTCGCAAGTAGAACGTCTGGAAAAACGCTTTGATGCAAAGCAGTTGAACCTAATGTCGAGAACTGCAAGTTTGAAATCAATATCGAGTTGGCATGACTTCGATGAAGACCAAACCAAAGAACAAGACTTGATTCGGCGTTCTTCAATGGACTTAAACCTTTGGAACGAACCAAGCGAAAAAAAATTGCCTTAGTCGTCCGCACGTACGCGATTCAAGCAAGTATCTCAACGGCTCAAGGTCGGTGAGATTTTTTGATGGACTTAGAGGCAGTAGTAATTACGCTTTGTAGTAGACGTTCGCTGACATTCACAGCCTTTCATGACCAATGAAAAACCGTGTTTTCTCGCATTCTACTGGACCTCTTAACCAGTAACGTGCACGGTGAAATAGAAACAGCCTTGGAAATTTCTCCCAAGGCTGTTGGCTTTTTCAATTCGGTTCACCGAATATTGTCGGCTGATTCCTAAGCACCCATCGCGTCTTCGAATGATCCTTCCTGGATCGGGAAGCACAAATGGTCACGCACATAAGCGATTCCATCGGCGCTGGTCGCGTCACCGTCACGATAATTGCTTTCCGCTTCGACAACCAAAGGCGCCGAATCGACTCCCATCACATCGCAGTATCGTTTCGCGTAGCCAACTTTCATCATGAGTTCCGTGTAACGGGTCATGTTCAAATCGCCTGTCGCCAAATCCGTAAACTGCATCGCGCGATGATGCCAATCTGGTTCCATCTTGCGAAGCGGAACACCTTTATGAATCGTAAAGTTTTTAACGTGGCAACCGTAGATTCGCGAACCGACTTTGTTGAATCGCGTCTCCCAGTCCTCGCCTTCCCAGCAGTGCGAAGGGTCAGCGTTAACGCCGAGACATTGATCGCCATCACAAATATCGACCAGCATGTTGAACTCGTCAGCGCAAACTGCCGCTGTTCCCGGATGAATCTCATGAGCGAGATACATTCCAAGTGAATTCGCGTGAGCACGAAGCTTTGCCGTCTTTTCGACGAACCGCTCCTGGCCCTCTTTCATCAAATCGAAACCTGGACCGGCCCAAAACCCCCACGGATAACCTGTTGCCAGCTCCCAACCAAAAGCGACGCCCCAGAACATCGGGATGATCTTCACGTTCAATTCAGCGCAAAGATCCATCAAACGGAACAAGTAGCTTTCATACCACTGCTCAAGATCAGACGGCGACTTATCCTGATTGGGGCCATGGATAAATGGATGACCGCTTTTGGTTCCCGTCCATGCACTGGTATGAACCCAAAACGGACAATGAGCAGAGATGCCGTCGATCTTAAGTCCATTCTTTTCAAACTCGCTTTTGATCTCGGCAGCCGATTTGAATGCTGATCCGTCTTCGGAGCTTTCAAGCATGTAGTTGGAGGGCTGAGCGCCACTGGCACCAGACTGTTTGGCGAATGCAAGAAAGTTTTCAAGTCCTTTGGGACCATGTTGAGCACCTTCGATGCTCGAATGAAAGATCGGCTTTGGCATGTTGTTTTTCCGACAATGGTGAACGAGTTAAACGACCATTTTGGCTACCAGCCGCCGCCGACGCAAGGATTGACTTGCTGTTAGCCTTGTCGATTCGACCACTATTTGGCGAGAAGCGGAATTGAGGGCGGTAAAGTTTACCCAACACGTAGAGTACGTGCAGCAGATGCCAGATCGGTTAAGATCAAGGAACTCAAACGCGACTCTTTATCCCCGCGCCGTTTTATCCGCGCGACCTTTTTTCCCGCCAACCAACGTCCGCAACGCACTACTGATTTTTGCACACTCATCATGATTGCCATTTCCGACATTGTGAATATTCGCAGAGACGTTCCCAGCGGAACGATCATTCTCAATCGTGAAGAAAAGTGTAATGCCCTTTCTCGCGAAATGATCACGATGTTACAACAAGCGTTTGACGACATGCATCAGGAAAAAAATGTTCGCGCGGTAATCTTAACCGGCGCGGGAAGAACGTTTTGCGCGGGCACCGACTTGCGCCAGTTGCAGGAAACGATGGAAGATGAAAACGCTTTTCAAACCTGGTACGAAGACGTTCAAAATTTTCAGAATCTAATCGAGACCATGCTCCGATTCCCCAAGCCGATCATTGCCGCCGTCAATGGCACAGTCGTCGGCGCTGGGTTGGCGTTGATGTTGGCTTGCGATTTAGTGATCGCAGATGAGAACGCACAGCTACTGGTCCCCGAAGCCCAGCGTGGGCTCAATCCCGGCTTCACGACACCGTTACTTTCATTTCGAATCGGAGCCGGACAAGCGGCAAATGTGCTGTTTTCGGGAATCCCAATTTCTGCGCAGATCGCCGAGAACCTGGGCTTGTTCCATGAAGTCGTTTCGCATGAACTCGTTTGGGCACGCGGCCATGAAGCAGCCAAGACTTGCTCGTCCGGAGCTCACGAGTCGTATCAGTTGATCAAAAAGATGCTCAACGAAACGGTTGGCGAAACGCTCTTTACACAGCTCAGCATCGCTGCGGCTAATATGGCCGCTGCCAGGACCACCGAAGCAGCCAAAGAAGGCATCCACGCGTTTCTCGAAAAACGCCCACCCGAATGGGGTTAGTGGCAACTCAACGGTGGACGCTGCGACGGCTTGCACTTTCTAATTCTGGCAACCCTTGATTTTGTTGCAAACTCCTAGGGAAGGCTCCGTTGCAATCCGCATCAACAGACCAAGCCGTCGTTTTTAGGCCGCAATGCTATTCAAATTCGCGGAAATCTTCTCTCACATTGGGCAAACCCTAAAACCCAAACCTAGGTTTGTGCGTTAATCCCATTCACAAGGCAATGAAGATGTCTACAGAACTCGAATCCGCAAAACTATTCGCTGGCTACTTCCAAGAGGAAGGCGATGCAACAACAGCAGTCGCTGAAGTTGCAGATGGCCAACCAGCCCCGTATGCATACGCTCCAACTGAAGGCGGCGAACTCGGTTTTAAAGCCGTTCCGTGGCCCGGCGGCATGACGATTGTCACTGCAATCTTTTCAATTCTTGGTGCTGCAGGCCTCATTGGTGGCCTGTGGGCAATGCGTTCACTCGCCAACCTGGAAGCATCCGAGATATTGATTAGTAAAATGGCTGGGTACAGCCCCGAAGCCAAAATGGCGGCGGCAATGATGGCCGCTCAAGTCAAGTACAGCTCATTCATGTATATGGGACTTGGATTTCGTATCCTGGTCGGATGTGCTTTCTTGGGTGCAGCCGCAATGATGAAAAACCGATCTGATGGCGCTAACAACATTGCTGTCCTCGTTTGTGGATTGGCGATTTTTTACAACGTTTGCAATCTCATTCTGGTTTACGTAACGACAACTGGACTGACAGACGTTCCGGGGGTCGATCAGGCAACAGCCGACATGACCTTGACCTTGACGATTGGAATCGCTGGAGTATTCTTCCTGATCAAACTGGCCATCTACTGCGGAATGGCCTATTACTTGACCCGTCCTGGTATCCAGGCGCTTTTCGCGCCAAAACCAAAGAAAAAACGAAGCTTGTCTTACTAAACAAGCAATTGCATAGATGATGCAGAAAGCGGGACACGGTCTCGCTTTTTTTATGCGCTGTGGGAGACATCCGCACGGCAAGTTAAGTTCATGGCAAGCAGCATGTTGAGTCGTTAGAATCGGTTATTATTATCGCTACCTGGGTTTGATTAACTCAACGATGATACTCGCAATGACCATGTGCAACGACTGACTATGCAAAACGATCTCCCCTATCCTACCGACCACCCTTTGTGCCACTACGAAGGTCTCGTCGATCAGCTTCGCGATTGCGGCAGGCTGTTTCACAAACGAGGCTGGTCGGTTGGAACCAGCAGCAACTACAGCGTCGTCCTGGAGTCGAACCCGGTTGAATTAATCGTTACCGCCAGCGGCAAAGACAAAGGCCGGCTTCGCCGAGAAGACTTCGTTCACATCGGCGCAGATGGTTTGCCGATCGAAGAAGGGCAGCCTACTTCAAGCGCCGAAACGATGCTGCACGTCGTGCTGGCCAATCATCCGCGTTGGCCCGACCCACTTCAAACCGATTCGAATTCGCTTTTGCCCTCACGGTCAATATTGCACACCCACAGCATCTGGGGCACATTGCTTTCGGACCATTTTTTTGAAGATGGTGGAATCGAATTCGCCGGCTATGAAATGTTGAAAGGCCTCGAAGGAATCCCGACTCATGACTTTAAACACTGGATTCCTATTTTCGAAAACACGCAGGATATCCCATCGTTGGCCAAAGAAGTCCAACAGGTCCTCGAAACAACTCCTGAAAAAATGACCCACGGATTTCTGATTCGAAATCACGGACTTTATACTTGGGGCCGTGACGTGTTTTGCGCACGGCGTCATGTGGAAATTTATGAGTTTCTGTTTGAACTGACGGCTCGAAAACTAAAAATCGGCTGAATGGATTCCGAACGATTTTGAGTGTTTGTTGCCGATTGGCAGATTTTTTTACCTGCCGAACCAAACTGGTTTTCGGTAAGATAAGATCGTTCGGCCGGATCAAAATTCGGCGACCCGTTCAAACCACATATCTTAGAGTACGTTTGGAGACTTCATGGCACGCGTTCAAGTTCCCGATGAAAACCGTGACATTACTGATCCGCAGGAAATCAAAGATTTCCTGGCGCCGATGGGCATCAATTTCGAGCAATGGGACGTTGCTGGTCGCATCGGCCCGGAAGCCACCAACGAGGAAATCCTTGAAGCCTACTCGCCTGAAATCGAGCGACTCAAAGCAGCGCACGGATTTGTCACCGCCGACGTTATCAACGTCACTCCGGATACTCCCGGCTTGGACGACATGTTGCAGAAGTTCGACAAAGAACACTTGCACACCGAAGACGAAGTTCGTTTCACCGTCAAAGGTAGCGGCGTATTTCACATCAACCCGCAGACGTCTCCTGTCTTCAGTATCACGGTTGAATCGGGAGATTTGATCAGCGTTCCCAACGGGACTCAACACTGGTTCAACTTGTGCAGCGATAAAACTATCCGCTGCATTCGATTGTTCGAAGACGTCACCGGCTGGGCTCCGCATTACATGGAAGATCCAGTGCACGAGAATTACGCGCCGCTATGTATGGGACCAAGTTATCTGGAGTCTGACTCCGATGGCGAGGGACAGTTCAAGAGCGTGGTTGACATTTAAAGACTGTCCTTTGACCGGCGCGGACCCAAACCCCATCCAACATCGTTCATGTTTCAACTAACTGCCCGCGGCATCCTGCTAGACATCGAAGGCACAACGTCTTCGATCAGTTTCGTACACGACGAAATGTTCCCTTTTGCGCGTCGTCAATTGAAGGGCTTCCTCGAATCGAACTGGAATTCCGAATCGGTCAGACAAAGCTTGGATTTGCTTGCGAAAGATCATCAACAACCATCGACGGATGAATGGCTTGGTAAAAATTGGCTAAGCGAAAATTCTGCTTCGGCCCAACAAACGGCAATCGGTGCCGTGAATAAGCTGATGGACGGCGACGTTAAGGCTACTGGATTGAAACACCTTCAAGGCTTGATTTGGAAAGACGGATTTCACAGCGGTGACTTGGTCGCACATCTGTACCCTGACGCCGAGCCAGCAATTCGCGGCTGGGTCGAGCAAGGGTTGGATGTAAGAATTTACAGTTCAGGAAGCGTTGGCGCACAGAAACTATTCTTCGGCCATACGCTCGCTGGTGATTTGTTGTCATTGTTCAGCGGGCACTACGACACGACGACAGGACCGAAAAAAGACGCCGCCAGCTATACAACCATTGCAGCCGAGTTCAAACTCCCTGCCAGCGAGATCGTTTTCATCAGCGATGTTCCGGCTGAACTCGACGCCGCGAAAACCGCCGGCTTGCAAACGGTGTTGAGCATCCGGGACGGGAACGCGACGGTAGACAACCTTGACGATTACCAGTCTGTACAGAGCTTTGCAGAACTCGATGTGTCGCTCTTCAGTTAGACTATTCCTCCGCAAAAGGGGCCAAGCGGCTACGGTTTCACACCGATACCTTGTCGACGAGCATTGTCGAAAGTTCTATAATTCCTCACATCTGTTGGTCAGCGACTGCTGACACGTGACTTAGATTTTGTTCAGGCTATCAATGAATTCAACGCCATCCCATCGCGTCCTTATCGTCGACGACAACCAACCCAACTGTGAACTGTTAGAAGCACATTTGTCGTCAATCGATTGCGAAACCGAAGTCGCCGTTGATGGACAGGACGCGCTCGACAAAGCCGTTTCGTTTTCACCGGATTTGATATTGCTCGACGTCATGATGCCGAAACTTTCCGGATTTGAAGTCTGCCAGAAAATCAAAAACGACCCCAAACTTTCAAACATCATGATCTTGATGGTGACGGCTCTCAATGAATTGGGCGACATCGAGAGAGCCGTTGAAGCGGGCACCAACGACTTTCTGTCAAAGCCGGTCAACCGGGTTGAGCTACTCAAGCGCGTTGAGAATCTTTTGAAACTCAAAGGCGTGACCGACGAGAACGAACGACTTCGCCAATACATCCAGGAAATGGAAACAGGCCGGTAGTCGAATTGTTTAGGCTACTTTTCGACTGGAAACGTCTCACCGTCTCCCCATTCGGTCCATGAACCGTCGAAGACAGCATGGTCGTCATGCCCAGCGACTGCGGCTCCCAGCGCCAACACGCAAGCAGTGATCCCGGAACCGCACGACGTGACGATTCGCTTTCCTTCGACATCCAACTTTCCAAACATTTCTTGAAGCACTTCGCGCGAGTGCATATTCTCTCCGTTGAGAATTTCTCCGTACGGCAGACTTTGGCTTCCTGGAATGTGTCCGCTGCGCACGTTGGCTCTCGGCTCGGGCGCGGTTCCATGGAACCTTCCGGCTGATCGGGCATCGAGGATGGCAATGTTTGAGTCGCCAATTGAATCCAAAACCTCTTGCGAATCAACAAACAATTGCGGCTGGTAGTTCGCGGTAAAGTCCCCTGCCCTGCCGGCAAAACCGGTTGTGGGTTCAGTGCTCAAACCTTCTGCTTTCCAAGCCGGAAAACCGCCGTCCAGGACCGAAACTTTGTTGTGTCCCATCGCGCGACAAAGCCACCACGCTCTCGGGCTGGAGTAGATGCCATGGTGATCGTAAATCACAATTTGGCTATCGTTATTGATTCCCACTTTTCTTGCTTGTTCAGAAAAATAATCTGGTTGCGGGATCGTGTTTGGAAACGGCGCATCGAGATCCTTGAAAACCTTCAAATCAAAAAAGCGAGCATTGGGAATACTCACCGTCCGGGCTTCGTCCGGTAATTCAGTTTGGCCAACTTTAGTGATCGTGGCGTCGAGGACCACTACATCGTTGGACGAGATATTGTCGGCCAACCATTTCACCGGGCACAAAGGCATTGGAAACATTTGAGTCACACTTTTCGAAAACAGATTTCTTGCAAATTGAGAGCGGAGTCAAGACATTGGCCGCGAAAGATTTTGAAGTATTGAACCTACGACTTCGGATCCATTCTTGTTGCCACGATGCTTTGAAACAGAATTGGTCCTTTCTTCGCAAATCGGAAAAACTCGGCATGCTCGAACTCCAGTCCTGCATCGGGAAAGAAAGCGGGATAATCATAGTTCTCATGCCAAGGAACCAAACCAATCAACCAAAACGAAGCCATCCCCAATCGCAAGTAAGACCAATTGAAAGTTTTGGACAGTAGGTTGCCGAACGGAAGCGATACGTCTGCGATCAGATATTTTCCGCCGGCCCTGACGAACTTCGCCGTGCAATTCATCATTTTCGCCATATCGTCGCGCCGAAACACATTAAGAAAATAATTGGCCGCCACGACGTCGTAGTAGCCGATTCGTTCATGCTCAAAAGCGTTTTGACAAATGAGCTCCGCCTGCAAACCACGTTCATCGAGCTTCCGTTGGACTTGGTCCAGCATCCCTTGCGAGATATCGATACAAGTCACTTTGGCGCCGTGTTCGGCAGCCATGATCGCGTCTTCTCCCCCACCGGCGCCAAGATACAACACGGTCTGGCCAGGTTCGATATGATTCAGTTGATATCGCTTGCTCGCGCGAATCTGATTGGTCGAATAGAACTTGGCGCTTTTCTCGTAAAACCACGCAGCCCGATCGTAGTTGCGGCCAAGCTTTTTGTCTTTTTCGTTTACCATCGCACTCACAGAGATTTTTCCCAAACCGGCTGGACTTATCCTGACTGAACAATCCCGCGAGGACAACCACCACGGTGAACTTGAAATCCTGTTATTACAAGTTCCTTGGAACGGTTAGAATTTTGTCAAATGAGTCTTCAATTAATCAGTGGAAACGATATGAATCATTTCACAAAATATGTGTTGAACTATCGCTTGCTTTACCTGCTCTGGCTGTTGTCACCATTGATGTTGCTTGCCAGCGGTTGCGATTCCGGTTCACCACCATCCAAAGAAGCCGGCAAATCGTCTTCGGCGACCACCGGCTCAGAATCTCAGCTGACGGAAACCGAGACGGTCGATTTACTCAAAACCTTTCAACAGCATTTCATTGATCAAGAATATGAAGAGGCAAGCAAGCTGGGTAAGACGTTAAGCGATGATGGGAAGAACATCGATGGACTCCATCTCCGTTTCGGTTTGGCTTCATTTGCCAACGGTGATATCGAACAATCGATCGAACTTTTTGATCGAGCTCTAAAAGTCAATCCTCAGATTAAGCCAGAGCTGTGGCAACGCGGCATCGCGCTTTATTACAACAAAGAGTATCAAGAAGGTGTTGACCAGTTTAACAGCCACCAAAGTTTCAACTCGCAAGACGTTGAGAACTCGGTTTGGCAATTGATGTGTCAGGCGCAATTGACTTCCGTTGAAGACGCGAGAAAGAAGATGATCCCCATCGAACGAGATCGGCGAAAAGGGATGAAAGAGATTTTTGACATGTTTGCCGGAACAAAAACGCCCGAAGAAGTTCTGGCAGCCTGCGGACACAGTCCAGGGGATGAGATCGTCAAAGACGGAACTTTGTATCATGGCTTTCTTTACGTCGCGTTGTATCACGAGATGATGGGCGAAACTGAAAAATCTCGCGAAGCCATCGACAACGCTATCCAAGCGAGACGACGAAATACTGAATTCATGTATTGGATTGCCCAGGTCCACAAAGATCTACGTGCAAACGAAGAAGCCAAGTGATGTTGGCGGCAGTAAACGCCCCAACCAATAGCACACCCAACCAATAGCGCACCCAACCAATAGCGCACCCAACCAATAGCGCACGAAAAAGGCACCCATCGGAATAAATCCACTGGGTGCCAGGAGGTGATGCTTTGTTAAACAAGTTCGGCGAGAGTCATAAAGTCGTTACCAGAAACTTTGTGACTTCAACGCATCTAACGAGATCAAACTTGTCATAGGCTCCTCCGTTTGTTTCGAAGTAGTTTCAATCGCCTTCACTTAAACTTATCACCAGTAACGCAAGATGTCGGTCAATAATTGAAAACCTGTCACCAAAAATCTTCATTGGTGCTCAAAAATTTCGCTCTGGTTTGATCAGCTAAACTTTGCGTTTCGATTTTTGAGTTCGAAAAACAAAATCGACAAGAAGTTGATCGATTTTCAGCGATTCGCTCAAGCTAACCTTAACGAATGTGCCGGTTTAACGATGGAAGCGCTGTCGCACGGGACGGGGTAATGGGCTGCGACGGCTATTTGTTCAGCGGCTGGCTGGCCCGCAAATAAGCAAACAAGTCACTAATTTGCTCTTCTGTTAAATCATCCAGCAAGCCCTCCGGCATCACGGATTTGCTATTCGCCTTCATCTCGTCAATTGCATCCAGTTCAATTGAAATGGTTTGACCTTCGGCGTTTCGAATCACAAGCACTTGATTGTCTTTGTCCGCGATGAATCCGGTGACAACCCGCCCGTCATCGGTTAGCACCGTGAAATTTTCGAATCCTTCGCGAATCTCGGCGCTTGGATCCACGATGTTAACCAACATACTTGCAGTATCATCTCGCTTGAAAGTCGTAAGGTCTGGACCGATATTTCCTCCGGCGCCAAACATTTGGTGGCACCTACCGCACTTCTGTTCAAACAAAACTCTTCCGGGATACGGATCACCCGACCTGCCTTCAAGTTGCAAAGCGATTTTCGAAATGGCCTGTTGAAGCTCTAGTGAAGTTGGCTGTTTCAAGTCTGGCCAAATCGCGGAGACGCGAGCTGCAATCCCCTCATCCCCATGAATCAATAGGCGCTGGGCAATCTCAACCGACAAATCGTCCGCATTGATGTTTCCGGATTCAATCGCCTCCAAAAGATCCTCCGACCAGGCTTTGCGCATCGAAAGCGCCGCCGCCGCACTGGCTTGAATGTCTGGAGACAATTCCGAAAACTGGTTGGTGATTCGTTTGCCGATATCAGCTTGCGAATAATTTTGCAAAGCAATAATCAAAACAGCAAGCAAACTTTCGTCACTGGTCGAGTCAAACAAGTCCAACAAAACAGGAATCGCTTCCGCCGAACGGACCTCACCCAACGTTTGAATCAAGTCGACTTGATCGGAGATATCTTCGTTAGAGTCTTTTAGCGTTTTCAATGCCGACTCGATGGCTTGCTAATCACCGCGCCGAATCCGCAAAAGTTGTGACCCTCCACCGGCAACCTGCAAAGCTTCGCCCAGCCGATCAGGAATCTGAGCCAATGTTCGGCCTTGGAAAGCTTCTTCGAACCCAACAAGGTACTTCTGTGTTGCGGCTGCCCCGTCAGCTCCTGCATCTTTTGCCAACTCAAACAGATTCGCACAATGTTCCAAGTCCGACCGCTTTCCAGTCGCAGCGAACCGCCGCATTAGTCGTGAAGCAATTGTGTCCAGATACCTCGCGTTGGATAAAAGATCCGGATTCTCACTGAGCGTTTTCAGTACAACGTCCGGATAATCACAATGTTCTTCCACAGCCCACCACATCAACATCGGCACATGGATGTCTGGAGGACCCGAAGAACTTCGCAACAATTCCGTCACGAGTTTCATTCCCGTCTTGGCATCCAGGCGACGCGCCGACGATGCCAATTGACTGCGCACGTGAGAGTTGGTTGAGTCCTGAGCACACTTCACCAACGCTTCGACCAGTTTTCCATCGATGGCTTGCGGGTCAAGCTCACGATCCGTTGCCCAGCGAGCCGCCCATGCCTGAACCATCGGATCAGAATGAGTCAGGTAATAGGCTATCCATTTGAGATCCACGTCATGTCGCTTGCCTGGCACCGTATTAATTCGACGAATCCCCATCGTCCGTATGCCATGGTCTTCGAACGGGAACGATGCAAATTTAAGCAACGCACCTTTTCCTTCTGCCGTTGAGAGCTGTCTGGCAAATGAACGCACTGTCATGTCACGCACCCAACTGTTGGGATCATCAACGGTCTCCGTCCAGTCAAAAGAGCCAATTTTTGAAAAGTCGACAGGCACTGACATCTTCGATCCCTTTACGCCAAGCCGGTAAATCCGTCCGTTGTTCTTTTCCACCTGCCCCGCAAAATGTTCGCGGTGAGAAATTTGCGGCTCGTAAAAGTCAGCAAAATAAATCGCGCCGTCGGGACCGACTTTGATATCGACCGGACGAAATCGTGAGTCGTCGGAAATAACAGGGCGGTCAAGATCTTTTGTCTTGAACGAACTTCCATCTGGAATCATCTCCGCTCGCACGATCCGCCCTTGCATCGGTTCGACACCAAATAAATTGCCTCGATATTTTTCAGGCAGTCCATCGGATTCGTAGATCACAAACGTGTGTGTAAATCTTGCGGCCGAATGATGGGCCATCGGTTCGAAGTATCCGAATGCAAACGGGTTCGACAACGGACCGTGTTTCCCAAACCCCTTCCGATAGTAGCCGCCTTGCACGTAGTGAAACCCGCGCGTGTCGCCGCCGTTGTGCCCGGAAAAAAGTAAGCCGTTGCGATCAAATTCAACACCGAACGCGTTGCCGCCACCTTCGGCAAAGACTTCATAGATGTGGTGGACTGGATGGTATCGCCAAATTAATTGACCAAGTGAACGATGAACTTCTGGTGGATCGGCAACCTCTGATTCGTCACTCTCGTTGGAACCGGCAACCACAACAACGTTTCCGGTCACTGTACTACCTTGGGCAGCATACAGCCAACCGTCAGGTCCCCACCGCAAACTGTTAGCGACCGAATGAGTATCTTCGATACCGAATCCCGATAGATGAACTTCCGGATCGCCGTCGGGTACATCGTTTTTGTCTTTGTCGGGATAGAAAAGCAAGTACGGCGGATTCAAAACCCACACGCCGTCTTGTCCTTGTACAAACGAGGAAGCGATGCTCAAACCAGCGACGAACGTCTTATGCTTGTCATACTGCCCATCACCGTCGGTGTCTTCGTGGATCGTGATTTTGTCTGCCCCAAGTTCATGATTCGGTGGAGCTTGAGGAACTTTGTCATACACGTTTCGCCAGTATTCGTCACGGCTAAGGATTTTCAACCCAGCCGGTTCCGGATATTGAATGTAGTTCATCACCCACATGCGGCCGCGCTCATCGAAGTTGAAAAACACGGGCTGCGACATGTGCGGCTCAGCAAGAACCAACGACAACTCGAGATCGTCCGATACCGTAAACGTCTTGAGCGACTCTTCAGGAGAAAGCGGAGGATCACTGCCCGAGGCGCGTGCTCGAGCTTCTCGAAGCGTCATCACCCGATAAAAAATGCCGGTGTCGCTGCGTGACGTTTTCCCGTTGGTCCAGGTCGCATCGTCTCCGATGCGAAACTCCCAGCGTCCGTTCATCGCAATAGCGCTGTCACCAGAGAAAATCACTGGCGCGATTGACTTAAATCCGCCACGACCTTCATGATCGTAAATGCGAATCGCGATCATGTTTTCGCCATCTCCGAGCCGCAACAGTTTCGCCGGAACCGGAAACGCAGTTGTCTTGTCTAAACCGTTTTCGAATTTGGGCGGGAACGAGCCTTCACCACCGAGCTTTGTACCGTTAAGGAAAATCTCGTAAGCGTTGTCGATGTTGGCGATTTCAACCTGGCAGTCTTTGTCTTGCCAGTTTTCCGGGATCGTAACACCGCATCGATACCAGGCAATTCCGTCGTACTGGTTAAGGTCGCCGCCGGAGTGTTCATCCCAAGTCCCAGGCACGCGCATGATCGTCCAGTCGCGGTACGCATCTGGATTCGGATCGGAAACTTGCTCCTGACCCGAAACCTGACTGAACAAAAGCAACACGAGCGCCGTTAAGAAAAAGGCAAAGTTGAAAGTAAACGAGAACATTTCAATGAATTGCTTAGCTTTGTTCATCACAATCAACCAATCACTTGTTTCGTTTACTCCTGCGTTCGCTGGTAGCGCTAGCTTGCGCTTGCCTCTATTTTTTCACCTTCGCATCTGATTGCATTGTCCAATCAACAGCTTGCTTCAACAGTTTCACAAACTGAGGATTTTCGAAGTCATCGGGGTGTCCCAACGAAGTGTAAAACGAACGACCTCCGTCGGCGCGAACGTTGTACCACGCAACCGGCTCGCTTTCACGGTCGGGAATCGAACCTGAAAGAAGCTGGCCCGTCGTTTTCGCCAACGGAGAGACTTTATAAAGTGAGCCATTGCCGACGAGTTGATCGACCTCGATATTCTTGACGATCTCGCCCGGTCCATCGCCATCCAACAAACACAGTTCGACTTTTGTCAGGATGTCGTTGGCATGGTGGCCGGAATAATTTCCGCCAAACACTTCCGCATCGAATTCAGGCCAAGCCTCCAGTCCTTCGGACTGAGACTCGGCTTTGCCTTTTAAACAGAACGCATGATTGGCGGTGCGAATTCCAATCACCGGTTTACCTGAATTCACAAACTGGCGAATGACATCAAGTTGCATCTTGGGCAACAACCGCCGTCGGACGCTGATGAACAATGCGTCGGCTTCGGCGATTCGATCAATGCCAGGAAAGTCATTCTTTGATTCGGGGTTTTCATGAAGAATATCGACCCGATAATCTTTTCCCAACGCGTCGATGGCAAACCGAGGCAGCGTCCGTTGGGTTTCGTATTCGGATTCGCCAATCAACATCGCGATGCGCGGCCGCGTGTCGGATGAAAATCGAAACGGAGTACCGCCAACAATTTGATCGCTGGTGACCGTCGGACAGACCCATTTTTCAATATATTCGACAATCAGATCGGTTCCTGTGTGATGATTGACAAACGGTGCTGCGGCGGGATTGTACATCGCGTCCGTCAAGTCACGCACCAAGACGATCTGACGATTGTTCTTGACCATTTGCCGCAAGCCAAACGGTCGACCAAGCACACACATGTTGGTATGAACGCCAACCATCAAGATGTGTTCAATATGTTTGCTTTCAAGAATCGACCAAATTTCCTTGCCGTCAACAGAAATGAAATCTACGTCGGAATCGATTTTGATAGACGCGATTTGCCGCTTCCACGGTGCCTTTGGATCTCGTCCGTGAGCCTCCAGTTCGCTTGCCCAGCGTTGATGCTCTTCCGCACCGTCGTCTTCGCCACCATCGGTTTGATCGATGGGATATTCTCCAGCCTCTTCCGCCGGGATTTGATAACACCATTCGCCGATTTTTTCCGGCAACGATTTTGACATCGGTATGTCAACGGCTCGCTCTCTCGCTGGGTGCTCGACATAAAATTCCATACAGCTACTGGGCGCATGAATAATCGTTGCACCCTGATCGCGGGTCACCTGAAGAAATTTCTCAATTTCAGGAGCAAGCTTCTGAACGCGTTTCACAGCTCGAAAGCAATGATGCGAATCCCACATATCGCAGACGATCACTGCCGTTGTATCTGCATCCCAGCTTTGCTGAGCCTCACGGACGTTGAAGCTATTCGAATCTTTCAACTGCGCGCGTGTGCGAAGCGTTAAATCAAACCGAGATGTTTGTGCGTGCGCGTCAGGGGGAAAAAAGAAAACTCCTAAGACCATGAAAGCCATCAAGAATAACAGTGCGTACATCGTTTTTATCATGGCGGTCCCCAAGGCACGTTAACTCATTGACAAAACTGAACGATTCATCGGTTG
>CAZPBE010000003.1:180003-205160 GCA_964584615.1 uncultured Pirellulaceae bacterium
TATTGTTTCAACGTCCCGATCCTCGCAGTGCTCCACCATTGAACCATAAATCGTCGCGGCGACTTGGACAGAAGAAGAGCTTTTTTAAGATTCTTGGTCAGCTTTTACAAACCGTGAGAAATTTCTTTTATAATCGAGTCCAATAATTAAATCCGATGTTCGATTTGCTTCGACATCAACACCAAGTCTAATGAGGATAGACATGTTTCGACTGAAGATCGCGGCAATCATAGGAGGTCTGGTATTGGCTTATTTCGGTGTGCAAGAGTACCGAGTAAGCATGGGAACTTCAGCCGAGCCAATGGCAGTTGATCTTGCTGCACTGGAAGGCGGCGAGACACCCGACAACAACCATATTTTGATTGGCCAACATGTTGCCGATTACGATGGTTGTGTTTACGAGTATGAAGAAGGCTCCGGACGCGTCACACACATGTACTATCCGATTATTTCCGACAGCAATTCGTTCTTCGATGAACTCAATGCACTTTATGAAAAGTACGACAATCCCGACGACATTCCGGAACAAGAGCATCCCGGGATCCACGAGTTTCGCGTGCTGGTAAAAACCAAACGATACAAAACCGAAAACAGTATTCCGGCTGGCTTGGGAGCAGAAGACAGTGTTCAAGGCCTGGTCATTAACTTGATCGATTCGATGGATAAAGAAGAAGAGAGAATGATCCAAAGCGAATTCCCCAAGGTCAACATGGACGAACTATTGATCGTTGAAGACGGACGCAAGCCGACTTCCATGTTTGCATCGCTGGGAATGGTTGGCGGTGGCGGACTATTGTCGTTCCTCGGACTCGCCTGGATGTTTCTTGGTGGTGGCGGGTCGAGCCAGGCTCGTCGAGCTTGACCAAAGTCGCGGCACAGGACATCAAACAAAAATATTGACTCAGGGGCGCAAGACGATGGTTGAACGATTGATCATCGGCTTGGTATTCGTTTTCGCGTTTTTATGCACACTGTTTTTCAATGTTCGTCAGAGTTTTTCCCAACGACTCGACGCACAACTGAAAGCCAATTCGCTTGAACAACTTGCAGTCGATGCAGAACAATATGGCGATCCACTGCGAGGTGCGATCGCTTTTTTTCAGCCCACGTTGAACTGCGCTCGCTGCCACGAGCCGCAATCGGGAAGACGGCTCGGTCCAGACCTATCTGAAAAACGAGAAGTTGTTTTAGCGCACTTGATTGAATCATTGCTGGACCCGTCTGCGAAAATAACTGAAGGCTTCCAGTCGGTCAGCGTGTTGCTCGAAGACGGTCAGCAAATCAATGGCGTGTTGATCGACGAAACCGATTCGGAATTGGTCGTCGATCGAATCGAGCAAACGGCTCAACCGTTGAAGATTCCGAAATCAGAAATTGATCAGTGGAAGCCAACCAAGATTTCCACAATGCCGACTGGGCTGGTCAATCAACTAACCGACAAACAACAGTTTTTCGATTTGGCCAGTTATCTCAACGAGGTTTCAGCCGGCGGACCAGCACGCGCGTTGGAGCTTCGACCCACTAACCTTGCTGTTGTCGCGCCACTTCCAGATTATGAAAGCCGCGTCAACCATGCCGGAATGATTCGCAGTCTCGACGCTGAGTCATTTGTCCGAGGTGAAGAAACGTACCGGCTCCGCTGCGCCAGTTGTCACGGCACGTTTACCGAAGAAGGTTCAATGCCAACTTCGCTGAGGTTCGCTGATGGAAAATTCAAAAACGGAAACGATCCATACCGGATGTATCAAACGCTGACCCATGGTTACGGTTTGATGCTATCGCAACGATGGATGGTGCCTCAACAAAAATACGAAGTCATTCACTATCTGCGCGAACAGTTTTTGAAAGAAAATAACCCAGACCAGCACTTCGAAATCACTGACGAATATCTGGCGTCGCTTCCCAAAGGCAACACGCGCGGTCCCGCGCCTGTTGTCTCTCGACCTTGGACGACGATGGACTACGGATCGAGTTTTATCAATACGATCGAAGTTTCTGACGACGGTTCAAACATCGCTCAAAAAGGAATCACGATCCGGCTCGACGATGGTCCCGGTGGCGTAGCATCGGGAAAATACTGGATGATGTACGATCACGATACGATGCGATTGGCCGGTGCCTGGAGCGATCGGTTCATCGACTTTGAAGGGATCAGTTTCAATGGAGCTCATGGTCGGCACCCAAGCGTTTCCGGAAACGTTCAATTTGCGAACCCGACCGGTCCAGGTTGGGCTCGGCCAAAAGATGAAAGCTTGGCTGACAACCGATTGATCGGGCGTGATGAAAAACGTTACGGTCCTCTTGCTCGCGATTGGGCTCAATACAAAGGGATGTATCGTTTTGCCAATCGAACAATTATTGAATATTCGGTTGGCAAGACAGACATTCTGGAGTCACCTGGGCTTTCCTTTGTCGACCAGCAACCGGTGTTTAAAAGAACGCTTAACCTCGGTCAACGGGAACAGGATTTGATTCTGAAGATCTCAACGATCGACGGTGGTTCGCTTCAAAAGGGTGATTCGCAAGCCGCAGTCGTCTTGGCGGCAGCAGAACCACCGGTCGCCGAACCTTCCGATGAGAGCGACAGTATTCAATTTGACGGATCGTTCTTCGGAGAAGTTGCGCTCGGCGAGGCCTTCGACATGCACCAGTCTGACTACTCGATTACCGCAAGGATCAAGACAACTCAGGATGGAACCTTGTTTTCACAAACGCAGTCACAGAAAGCATGGATGGCTGATGGAAAAAGTCTGTTCTTGCGTGACGGAAAATTGACGTTCGATATCGGTTGGGTCGGCGCGGTAACTTCGGACAAAAAAGTCAACGACGGCAAATGGCACGACGTAGCAATGACGTGGAGCGCGGACGACGGTCGAGTCGGGCTCTTTGTCGACGGAAAACCAGTCAGTGACGGTGAGCTTCGACCCAAGGACAAACTCGAAAAACGCGTCGCACGAATCGGGTTTACCAACGAGAACTTCCCGTCAGGCTCAATGTTCACTGGCGCGATTGCCGATTTGAAGTTTTATCAACGCAAATTGACTGCAACCGAAATTTTCTCGGGTGATGTTCAGGCCAAGAAACTTGTTGGTCACTGGAACCGACGGGACGGCAATTCTCTGTTTGGCTCGCTTCGAACCCGGCTAGAGACAACCGTTAAGACGATCCAGCCAAGAAGCTCAGAATTGCCAAGCTTGTTGGCGTCCTTCACTGTTGACTCCGAAACAGTTAAGCCCGATTGGGAATACAAAGATCAATGTTTGCTCTTACGCATCCCGACCGGAGACCCGGTTAACCTTGAAATCGCGCACGTAGCATTCAAAGCAGGTGACGTAGACACAAAGCGACTCGCAAAAGAAATCCGATCGGACCAGCAACCGGCGGCATTGAAACCGCTCATTCTCGGCGGCCCTAAAAATTGGCCGGAGATTCTCAAATCACCTTTGATCCGCGATACCACATCCGGACCCTTTGCGGTTGATGTGTTTGAGCGACCCACAAAGAACCCATGGAACGCTCAGCTTCGCTTGACCGGAATCGATTTCTTACCCGATGGAAACACGCTAGTCGCGGCGGCCTGGGACGGTTCGGTTTGGCGCGTCAGCGGATTCTCTGACGAAACAACGAAAGAAATAACTTGGCAACGCATCGCAGCCGGACTCTTTCAGCCATTGGGCATCAAATGGATTGACGGAAAAATTTTCGTGACTTGTCGAGACCAACTCGCTGTCTTGCACGATTTAAATGGCAACGGTGAAACAGACTGGTATCAATGTCTCAACAATGATCACCAAGTCACCGAGCACTTCCACGAGTTCGCCATGGGTTTGCAAACCGACGAAAAAGGAAATTTCTACTACGCGAAATCAGCACGACACGCCAAGACCGCACTGGTTCCGCATCATGGGACGTTGTTGAAAGTCTCTCCCGATGGAGAACAAACAGAAATTCTGGCAAACGGATTCCGCGCCGCCAATGGAGTATGCATCAATCCGGACGGTTCATTTTTGGTAACCGACCAGGAAGGCCATTGGAATCCCAAGAACCGAATCAACTGGGTTCGCTCAGGCGAATTTTACGGCAACATGTTTGGCTACCACGACATCACCGATGATTCCGACTCGGCGATGCAAGATCCGCTCTGTTGGATCACGAATGAGTTTGACCGCTCACCATCAGAGTTGTTGTGGGTTGATAGCGGTCAGTGGGGACCCCTCAATGGATCGCTGTTAAATTTTTCGTATGGATTTGGTGAAATCCACATTGTGCCGCACGAACAAGTCGACGGAAAAATGCAAGGCGGACTGTGCGCGTTTCCGCTTCCACGTTTTCCAACAGGCGTGATGCGAGGCCGATTTCATCCACAGGATGGTCAGCTTTATTGTTGCGGCATGTTTGCCTGGTCGAGCAGTCAAACACAACCGGGCGGACTTTACCGAGTTCGCTACACGGGCAAACCTGTGCATCTGCCAACCGGGTTGCGGGCAACAACCGATGGCATCGAAGTCGAGTTTTCTGGCAAGCTCGATGAGGCTTCCGCCGCCGATGTGGCGAATTTTTCGATTAAGTCCTGGGGTTTGAAGCGAACCGCAAATTATGGATCAGACCACTACAACGAACAGAAACTGCAAATCGAGAAAGCGAACTTGTTGGAAGACGGTCGTACCGTTCGACTTTCGATTCCCGATATCAAACCGACTTGGGGCATGGAGATTAAGTTCTCACTCAAGTCCGATCGTGGAAAGCCGGTGACCGGCCGAATTCATAACTCGATCTTTCGGCTGAAAAAGAACTAAGTAGGCACCGATGGACGATAGCCGCGTTAGTCCAGCGGTAAAAAATTTGAAATACTCCGCAGAAGCTATAGATGTTCGCCGGTGGTTTGAGCGCCGGCTAATCGCTTGGCCCCTTTGGGGTCTGCCAAACGTGCTGACTAAATCCCATAGTTAGGCTAGCCAGCCAACAAGGCACCCAATGATGGCTTGGTCGTGCTAAAGTATGGGTTCCTTGCTCATTGATTCTTGCTTCGCAGGTCAACATGATTCTGACTTTCATCGATTACGTCATCATCGTCGCCTACTTTCTCGTTACGCTCGGGATTGGACTCTGGTTTCGCAACCGGGCAAGCAAAGACATCTCGGAATACTTCATCTCCGGTCGCTCTTTGCCTTGGTGGATCGCCGGAACTTCCATGGTTGCGACAACGTTCGCGGCCGATACGCCGCTGGCTGTTACAGGCCTGACGATTCAAAACGGACTTGCGGGCAACTGGGTCTGGTGGTCGTTTGCGCTTGGCGGAATGGTTACTGTTTTTGTCTATTCGAGGCTCTGGCGCCGCGCAGGTGTGATGACCGATGTTGAGCTGGTCGAAATGCGCTACTCGGGAACAGCGGCCGTGATTTTGCGATCTACCCGAGCGGTCTACGTCGCGCTAATTGTCAACGCAATCATTATTGGCTGGGTGACGACAGCGATGGTGACGGTTCTCGACGAAACAATTTTGTTTGAAGTGGCGCCGACCGCGCTGGAATCTTCAATGTTTGGAGAGAAAAATGTACTTTCCGTTCGACCCTGGCTGATCATCTTTTTGACACTCGTCATGGTTGGCTTTTACGGAATGCTGTCGGGAATGTGGGGAGTTGCGATCGCAGACGCGATGCAATTTTGCTTCGCCATGTTTGGCTGTATCGCATTGGCTTGGTTGGCAATCAATCATTTCGGCGGCGCAAGTGAACTGGAAGCCAAAGTCATCGACAACTTTGGGGAAGGCGGGACCGCTGCGTTCGACTTCATTCCAAGTTTCACTGGTGATAACGTGTGGATGCCACTGCATGTGTTCTTGATTTTTCTGCTCGTTCAATGGTGGTCGACTTGGTATCCCGGTGCCGAACCGGGAGGCGGTGGATACGTCGTTCAACGGATGGCGGCGTGTAAAGACGAACGGCATTCAATGTTGGCCACACTGTGGTATCAAATTGCTCACTATTGTGTCCGACCGTGGCCTTGGTTAATCGTTGCATTGGCGGCGTTGGCCATGTTCCCCGATTTGCGTGCCGCAGAATTGGAGGATCCAGATTTTGATTCGGGCGTAGGATTTCCTCGCGTGATGCGCGCGTTGAGCCCGCCCGGACTTCGCGGTTTGCTGACCGTTACGTTTTTCGCTGCGTTTATGTCAACGCTAAGCACGCAGATGAACTGGGGAGCTTCCTATCTCGTTCGCGATGTCTATCAACGATTCATTAAACCTGACGCAAACGCGAAACAACTAAACCTTGCGGCGCGAGTTGCGTCCGGAATCGTATTGGTTGCCGGCGGAGTTGCTTCAGTCTTGATGGCAGATACGTCGATCGATGACGCATGGAAAATTCTGTTGGCACTTGGCGCTGGTACAGGAGCCGTCTTCTTGTTGCGTTGGTTTTGGTGGCGCATCAATGCTTGGAGCGAGATCGTCGCAATGCTCGCATCGCTGGTTTACTTTTTGATGTTCGAGCGAGTTTGCAACAGGATCGGAATGGAAGTCCCGGTATCGGAAGTCAAAATGCTGGTTGTCGCTTTGATGACGATTGCAACTTGGCTGGTCGTAACCTACCTGACTCCGCCCGAATCCGAGGAGACGCTGGATAGCTTTTTCCAAAAAGTCCGCCCTGGTGGCAACGGCTGGGGACCTGTTGCAAAACGAAATCCGGGCGTAAAGGTTGATAAAGATTTGCGGTTATCAATTGTCGCCGCTTTATGCGCAACGGGAATCGTCTATTCCACATTGCCATGCATTGGCAATCTGATTTTTGGGCATTACCAACAAGCCGCGCTGTGCGGCGGCGCGGCGATTGTTTTTGCGATTATCGTTGCGGAGCTAGTTCGACGATTGGTGCCACGTACTACTTATTCAAAAACATCTGGCTCTGAATGACTTCGTGAATGATATCTCGAACTGCATAATCATTCTCGGACATCTTCGCCAAAATGGCTTCGACTTTTTCACGATCCGCGAATTGAATCTCAGCGCCAGTAGCATAAACGATCAACCGCGAAATAAAGTTGCGAGCGATTTGTTCTTTCTGTTCCAGCAAAAGTTTTTTGTACTCGTTGATGCCAGCAAACTTTTTCCCAGCCGATGTCACGCCACTTGCGTCAACGGGTTGGCCTCGTTTGGGCGGATTTTTGACTTCGAATTCACCAAACTTGTTGATGCCTCCATCAGCTCGATAATGCTCCCGAAATCCGCCGATAGGATCGAAACTTTCTAGCGCAAAACCTGGCGGGTCGATTTCGCGGTGACACTGGTTGCAGGATTCCATTTCACGATGCGATTTCAAAATCTCACGAATCGTTGTCTTGCCGCGCGTGTCGGGTTCGATGGAACCGATTCCCGGCGGCGGTGGCGACGGAGGTGTTCCAAAGAAATTCGTCAGCACGAAATTTCCGCGCATTACAGGCGACGTGGTCGTTCCATTGGCGGTCGTTTTCAAGATGGCCGCTTGAGTCAGCACGCCCCCGCGCGGGCTGTCGGCAGGCAACGAGATCTTCTGAAACGATTGCCCCTCGATATTTGGAATGTCGTAGAGCTTTGCCAATCGACGATTCACAAAAGTAAAGTCTGAGTCAATCATATTGGTCAGGCTCAGATTTTCTTTAATCAATTCCGTCAGGAATAATTCTGGTTCCTGAAGGATTGAGTCTCCGAGCAACTCATCGTATTCCGGATACAGTCCGTCATCGGGCGTTGTCGCATTGATCTTGTGCAACCAAAGCCATTGACCAAAAAAGTCTTTCACAAATCGGTTTGACTTCCTATCGTCCAACATTCGGTCAACTTGCGCTGCAAGAACTTTCGGATCGGAAAGTTGGCCAGATTTTGCCAGTTCGAATAACTCTTCATCCGGCATACTTTTCCAAAGAAAATACGACAGCCGGTTGGCTAAAGCGAAACCGTCAAGCGGTCCTGCTTCGCCGCTGAACATCAAAAATTTTGGCGACGTCAGCATCGATCGCAAAGGTACTTTTACGATCTCCTGAAATTTCCGCCCTTCTTCAATCGCAGGTTTGGCAAGATCAATAAACGAAGCGAGCTCTTCAAAGTCGACTGTTTGACGGAAGACTCGCGGCGCCATCTCAGTGACGATATCTTCAACATGCTTGAGTGGCTCTTGCGTAAGCTTGATTTCCGCATCTCCGCCAGTCGCCATCACACTTTTTAAAATTCGTTGCGTTGCCGGCGGTGGCCAAGATTCGTGGATGGGTCCTTCGATTTTTTGCGACAGGATCGCAAGACCAGACCCTTTCATATTCTTGGCGCCACCGACCGCAGCGACACGAGTGAACGAAGCTTCGCCTTCGGTATCAAACGTCAGGTAGGGTTTGTCGCCGGTCAGGAGATGCGTCTCGACAACCACCGTTTGGGGTTTTCCCGGCAGGAGGTCAATTGCCTTGGCGATTCGTGCGCCACCCGTTTGATTCTTAACAATGAATTTTGCGGTTACGGGTTTTTGGGATTGATAGGCCGCCACTTTTGCGGTCATTCGGTACTTGCCTGATCTTTCAATCCCGTAAGTGAACACGGTGAGATAGTCGACATCTCCAAATAGCGCGACACCCTTTCCATATTTGAGCTTTCGCGTCATGTTCCCGCCTTGGTTAAGCGGTTTATCATGCCACGACTCAAGCTGCGAGAAATTATTGTTGGCTTGGTCGCCGTAATCGAAATATGGATTCTCTCCGAACTTGATCGCGTGCCCAAGCGCTTCGTCGGCAGCAGCCAGGTAACTTTCCATGTGTACTGCAGAAATTCGTTGCGTCTCACCAACGGTGTCAAAACTTCCTGCGTCCACTTCATCGGGAATTCCGGTGGTAACGTCATCTGCGATCCAAAGCAAATCTTGCATCGTGTAGCCAAGTTCACGCTTGGTCAGTCGGCGGGACGGAACTCGTCCAACTTTGGATTGTCGCGCAACACTGGCAGCGAGCAAGTCAGTTTTCAATACAGTTAAAGCTGTTTTCAATTCATCGGGGTCGGGTCGGTCTTCAGACTCGGGCGGCATCTCGCCTTTTTCTGTGCGGTCAAAGACTTTTTCCCACATGCGGTACGTTTCCGGATCGGATAGATCGTGGTCAAGTTCTTCAAAGTTCAAATCCGTATCGGTACTGTCGTCGTGACAACCGATGCAGGACGAATCGACCAAGTCGGTAACATCTTCTTTGAAAGTTTGTACGCCGATCGCATCGTCACAGATTGTCAGCGCCAATGATAAACATGAAAGCAAACAAATTGAAAACGTAATTCTCATAAGTTCAATCGCTCGTATTTGGTCTCGTTCAATTCGTCACCGACAACCATCGTCAGTTGGCCGCAGTGGGTTTCCGCCTTGCGTCACTTAATTTCGATTCAAATTCATATAGTCGGCGATCGTTTTGGCTTCATTCACATCAACGATGCCGTCTTTGTTGGTATCGATGTAACCGAAATTTTCTTTCAACTGGACTGGCGCTTCTTCCATCGTGATTTTTCCATCTCCATCAGTATCCATCTGCTCCATCACGTCGGCCGCAGTAACGCGAACCTTGCTCGATGGACTTGATGCCCCGTTCACGAAATCGGCAATCGCCTGAGCTTCCTGCGTATCAATCAAGCCATCATCATTTTTGTCGTAGTCAGCAAAAAACAACTTCAAGTCTTCATCCGCTTCATCTTTGCTAATCTTGTCGTCGCCATCTTTGTCCATCGACTTGACCAACTCCTCTGCGGTAACAACAGAAGCATCATCTGAAGTCGGAGTTGCTGAATCCATTTTGGCTTGTCCCTTCGCCGCCTGGTTCTTTGTATATTCCAACATGGCTTTCGCTTCGGTCAGATCGATCAGCCCATCACTGTTGGTATCGACGTAGCCGAAACTCGTTTTCAACTCAGCCGACGCTTCATCCTTGCTGACCTTCCCGTCATCATCTTTGTCCATGTAGGCGATAACCTGTTCCGCCGAATATTCTTGGCCAGCTGAGCTGCCTGAAGGCTCTACTTTCGTCGCGACGACAGCTTCAAAGATCGATTCGTCAATTGATCCATTGGTCTCGGTAGAACTGTAAGTCATCTCGATCAACAACGATTGCGATTTCACACGCATCGTTCGCCGACCAGGAAACTTAACACCTTCCTGGTCTTTATAGTCTGCGAAAGAAACAACCTGATCGTCCCCTATGGCCAGCCCCTCGAGCAATTGACTTTCTTGGTTGACGTAGAATTTAAGCGATGCATCATTGGCCACGATTAGAGAGCACTTTTTGCCTTCAAACTCTGCTTCACCTTCCAGCTCAAGCACAATTTCTGGGAAACGATGAGCCGCAAGCAACGGGCTGACCGCCGAGCCAAGTTTTGCGAACAGGACTTCGCCGGCCGGCAAGTCGGTCTTTCCGGCTTGGGTATCTTCGGCCCAACCTGAATTGCCATCAAAAGCGGATGTTCGTTTGTAGGATCCTAAATCGATAGCGCTGTACGACCGTCCTGATGGTAAATCGGCAACCTCTTCACCCACTCCTTGAAACGGGCCAAAACTACTCTTGCCGCTGATCGATCCCTTGCGATGAATGGAATTGATTTTACCAATCGCCTCCGCGCCACCAACAGCTTCAAGATGTTTCTGGATGATCATGACAACAGCCGGATCATCGGGTCTTTGTTTCGTGTCTTCTGACGCAGTCGTTTCCTGAGCCACGATTGCAGTCGTTTGCCCAAACCCGAAAACAAACATTGTTCCGATAAACATTCCCAGAGCAATAAGATTGAAATTTTTTGTCATTCGCAAATCAGCCTATTCATTTGGGTTCCAACGCTAACCAAGAAAGGTTCATCGTCTAATAACAACACTGGATTTCAAGCGGAAACCTGACAAGAAAACTAGATGGTCAGCCAAAGATTGAGAATTTCTTACTTAGCAACGGTCGCCGCAGAACATCGGTCGGCCAGAGAATAGGTCGCGTTAAAGGCAAACTGAGATCAATCACTCTACGAAGTTTGTTCTTCAACCGGCGCGACGTCGACGGAGACTTTCATGATGGTCTGGCCGCCGCCTGTGAAAACGCCTTGAATAGGACAGACATCAGAATAATCGCGGCCCCAACCGATCGTGATGTGATCGGTCGCAGGAATCAAATTGTTTGTAGGATCGAAATCAAACCAACCGGATTCGCCACAATAAACACTCGTCCAGGCGTGCGAAGCATCTGCGCCGACAAGGCGAGTCTGGCCTGGCGGCGGGACGGTTCGCAAGTACCCGCTGACGTAACGGGCAGGTAAATTCAGTGAACGAAAACAGGCGATTTGGAAATGGGCAAAGTCCTGACAGACGCCCGCTCGTTTTTTGAAAACATCTTCGACCGGCGTACTGACCGTTGTTGCTTCTGCGTCGAATTCGAAGTCTTCAAAAATTCGACGTGTCAAATCCGAAGCCGCTTCTGCGATCGGCCTGCCTCCGGTAAACGAGACCCGTGCATAATTTTCGATTAGGTCGCTCGTCCGCACGTGTGGAGAATTCCTTGAGAAATGCGTCGCCAGCAAATCCGTTTCCAAATTCAACTCGGCAATGGTCTCCCACGCTGGCGTCGCACTCAACAACGGATAGTCGCGGGCCGTTACTTTGATTCGATTAACTGCCGTAACTGCCAGACTTTCATGAGGAACGTGAACAGAAAACTGTTCGATTTGATTCCCAAAAAAGTCCTCGCGCTGAACGCAATCGTTCGGTTGAGGAACAACGTCCAGTTTATGCTCAAGGCAAACCTGGTCGAAAATCCGACGAGGACACAGCCGAACAATATTGAAGCACTCGGGAACAATATCGCCGTATTCGTAAACTGTCTTGTGCGTGACGCTGTAAAGCATTTTCGTTTAGTTTTTATTCGCTTGGTAAATTAAATTCGTCGGCAATCAAGTGCTGAACCGGACCGCTGTGAACCAGGAATCGATTGCTGATTGAAACTGAGATTTCCGAAAGCTGTTTTTCGATCTGCTCCAAAAAGCCAGTCAAGGCTGGCCGATTCCCAAAATTGTCTGACTCACAGGACTTCACAATGTCCAGCGCTTGCGTCGACTCACACGCATCGATCGCCAACACTCGGTCCCTGGAAAGCACATCACCCGAATTGCCGGGTAATGACTCAAGGTTCTCGTTTAGTTTTTCCAACTGAAAAGCCAGTGAGCGCGGATTCATTTTGTCAATCAGCAGCAAATCCAAAACAGCGGGCAATTGAAGATTCGTGTAATATCGTGCGCGGTAAGTCAATCCACTGTCCGAGATTTCCAAAACGGACTCAAGCAACTCCCCCGAAACAAATTCCTGTTGTGCAAAACAGTTCTTGATCAAGCTCACCGCTTGCAACGCATGCTCCAACCGCCTGCCAATATTCAAGAATCGAAACCCGTGCGTGCGTGTCATGTACTCGTTCACGAATCCGCTAAACGCGGCCAAGTCAACGACGAGCGTGTCGGCGATATTAAGTAGTTCAACCAAATCACAATTGTCGTGAGCACCGCTTGTGATATGGCGATTCATCTCTTGCACGATTCGCCACGCATGGCTGGAAAGTCGATCACGAACCGTTCCTGACAATCCAACGATTTTCCCGACCCGTGACCGAAGGGAATCCGGCTCGTTGTGGTCAAGCACATTGTTTGGCAAACATGTTTCAAGTGTCGGCAGCTTGTCCGAAAACTCTTTGATCGCGTATCCAACATCGATTTGACCCGACAATGCCAAAGCCCGAACCAACATGGGCAACTCAACGACATCGGCTGGATCTTTTTCACCGATCAATCTCGCCACCACCGACCGAATCAATCTCGCTGAAGCATCTGTTCTTTCAAGGTATCGTCCCAGCCAACACAAGTTGTCAGCGAGACGACTTGGCAAGAATCCGCTACTGCGCGAAGGAGTAAAGGGTTCGTCAGACTGTTTTGACAACGTCGCCGGCTCTACCGGTTTATCGGTTAGCACCCAAGCATCCTTTGCGCCGCCACCTGCAAAAGGGTCGCGAAGCGGCTCATGCGGTGTATTGGAAACACGAACCATCCCACCGGAAAGCGATTCCCAAGATCCTTTGGATGCGGTTAAAAACGTACGCATCGAAATGTAACCCGAGCGAAGAACTCCCTGATCCCAGACAGCCGTTGACGAACGCGCAACTTTTTCTTGACCGACCCATTCTTCCGGATTTGTTTTTAACAAGCTGATCCGCTCGTCCCGTGACATCGTTTCCGGTTTCAAAGACTTCAACTGCAAACGATCGACAGCCGTTGTTCTCAAACGCTGACCGCCAACGGTTCGGACGCGGTAAGCCGGAAGCAAATGAATATCGTCAATGCGATCGAGTAACAATTTAAGCGAGCTGGATTCTCCGCCCCACCACGTCGCAACGCCAGGCAACAACAAATCTGTATCCATCAGCGCGCGGCAAATTCGCGGCATGAACGCCATGAAGATGGGTGACTCGACCAAACCGCTTCCAGGTGCGTTGGCAATCACAACGTTGCCGTCTCGAATTACTTGCAGGATTCCCGGAATCCCTCGAGCTCCTCCGCCCAATTCCAGTGGATCCAAAGAACTGGCTGACTGTCGTCGTAAGATAACGTCAATTGGCAACAATCCAGCCAACGTTTTTAGCATGACGTTGCCAGATCGAACGACAAGATCGTTTGTTTCTACGATTGTGAATCCAAGATACTTCGCCAGAAACGAATCTTCAAAATAACTTTTGCTTCCCGCTCCAGCGCTCAAGATCGCGATGTGGGGATTCTCGTGATTTTGTTTGGCCAAACTCGCAAGATGTTCGCGCAGAGCATCATAGAATGGCGCAATCCGCTGGACGTTGCAGCTGCGAAACTCGTTTGGAAAGGCTCGCGAAACAGCCATTCGGTTTTCAAGAGCAAACCCGCTGCCCCCTGGCGAACCCGTGCGGTCCGCCTTGACCCACCAATTGCCCTGTGGTGAGCGAATAATTTCGGCCGCATAAAAATGTAGATGTTTTCCGCCCGGTGTCGGCAAATTGTGGAATGGCAAATGATAGTGCGGGTGATTGATCAACATATCAGCCGGTAGTACGCCATGGGTAATCAACGTCCGCGGACCGTATAGATCATCCAGCATCAAGTTAAACAACTCAGCACGTTGCTTCAGGGCCGCATCAATTAACTTCCATTCCTCAGTCGAAATCAATTGTGGTAACGGATCGAGTTGCAAATGCTGATCTCGAACTGCCGGGTCTCCGTAAGCGCTATAAGCAATTCCGTTTTGGTGAACCATCCGCCGAATTTGCTTCGAACGACGCTCCATGCCGGCGGCACCGATTTGCCCAAACCCTTCTGACAAAACACGCCAATGGGGTCGCAAATCATCTAAGCCACTCGAGTGATTCACCGTGCCAAAAATCTCATCGTAAACACCGGCCGGCGACTGGTACCCGCCGAAAAAGTTAAGATCGAGCAAGTCCTGAAATTGCGCGGGCGACTGGATCGGCTGCGCGGCAAGAAACTGCTGTTGTTGTTGCTCGAACTGGTTTTGTTGTTGCTGGTTCTGTTGCTGACTTTGCGACCCGGATTGGCTGGTGCGCGGTTGATCTTGCCGCGGCTGGACAGGCGGTGTTTCGGGTTGCAGCGGATCGACCCGTGGCGGATCTTTCTTAGGCTCTGGTTGGTTGTCAGATTCGTTGCTCAACTTCGGTCTCTTCTTAAATCTAACGTCATCGGAAAGTCTGGATTGACGGACGCAGCAAGCGGCTTGAGGCTCGAGCCGCTATGTCCGATTCGCGAAAACCGAGCAGCCCTTCGGCTTTCGGCTTCGTAACTATTGACCGGAAGCGTCGTTGGATTGAGACCACCGGGATGTCCAACATGATAACGGCATCCGTCCACTGCACGCCCCAGCCAATTGTCAAAAAGATCAAACGTCAACGGTCCATCAACTGGGATCGTCGGATGAAGACAGCTCGGCGGTTGCCAAGCCCGATATCGAATTCCAGCAACGTACTCGCCCTGAGTTTCGGTTGGACGGAATGGCAGCTTGCGTCCGTTGCAAGTGACCTCGTACCGCTGGTCGACATACCCGGAAACTTTGACTTCTATTCGCTCGACCGACGAATCAACGTACCGCGATTTTTCTTCCCCCGTTGATTCTCCGCCCAAAACTTTCCACGGCTCGATCGCCTGTCGCAATTCAACGTTAACGGTGTTGTATTGAAAGCCGCCGATGTAAGGAAAACGGAATTCAAAATGCGGCATAAACCAATCCGATTCAACCTTGAAGCCCGCTGCCTGACTAGTCGCCGCCACGTCGCAGAAATCTCGCCAGACAAAACTTGGAAGCATAAATTGATCGTGGAGTCTGGTCTTCCAATCGACCAGCGGTTGCACATAAGGCTTGTCCCAAAACTGAGCGACTAACGCTCGGATCAACAATTGTTGAGTCAAACACATCTGATGGTGCGGCAGCATTTCGAATCCACGAAACTCAAGCAATCCCAACCTGCTTGTTGCACTGTCTGACGGATAAAGTCTATCAATACAGAATTCCGCGCGATTCGTATTGCCGGTCCCGTCGACCAGCAAGTTTCGAAAAATGCGATCGGCCAATTCCGGCGAGCATCCTTCGGAGCCTGCCAATTGTCGATCAAGCTCGTCAAATGCAATTTGCAATTCATACAATGCATCGCTTCGACCTTCGTCGACTCGCGGAGCTTGGCTGGTTGGCCCAACAAAACGACGGGAAAACAAATACGACAGCGACGGATGGTTTTGCCAGAAACCGACCAGCGATCGCAACAGATCCGGACGGCGCAAAAACGGACTCTCGAGCGGAGTTGGCCCGCCAAGAATGACATGGTTTCCGCCACCCGTTCCAGCATGGGTTCCATCCAACTCAAACTTCTCAGCCGTCAACCGACATTGGTAGGCATCATCGTAAAGCCCCTCGGTGACTTCCTTGAGTTCATCCCACCTCTCAATGGGTTGAACATTGGCTTTGATCGCCCCAGGATCGGGAGTAATACTGAAACTGTGAATACGATGGTCTTTCCGGGGCTTATGTCCTTCAACGACGACTGGCATGTTCAGCTCGCCAGCCGTGTCCTCGACCACTGAAAGGAGTTCAAGGTATTGCTCCAGCCGATCCGTCAGCGGCATAAATACATGCAACGTTCCATTGCGTGCTTCAACACTAATCGCAAACGAGTTCGCGTCGCCAGTTAAAACATTAGAGCCATTTTCCTCACTCGCATTGCCGGCAACATTGGATCCGGAATTTCCGTGGAGCGAATTCGGACCACCTTCATGCAACGTGGGCGTGCCAGTTTGCTTTTTCGTTTCAGCAGCCATTGCTGCATCTGCAGCACCGCCATGGCCACGACCTGAGTCACCTTTCATCGGATTCGCGTGTTGGAGCCGGTGTTGATTTTGCAACATCGCCGGTTTCGGCAAAACACCGGGCGGGGCAACCGGATTAAGCGAGTCCTCGAAAACGACCGAAACGTTCTGATTTCTAACGGCAAGCCGATCGGCGATGCGCTCCGCAAAAATCTTTTCATCGTCGGTCGAGTGTCCATGCTGGACTCCTTCAGCTGCGAGCAGATTTTCGTTCTTCCAAATCGGCAATCCGTCTTTTCGTGCGTAACAGGTTTTCGTCCAACGTGAAACCGGCTCGCCGGGATGCCACTTTCCCTGCCCATGATGCAACAGAACTTTCTCGCCGAAACGGTTTTTCATCCGCGACATCAAATCATTCGCCAGTTGATTCTTTTCGTCACCGACCGCTTTGGTCTGCCATTGCGGATCAGCCGAATTGTCAATCGAAACAAATGTGGGCTGACTGCCCATCGTCAATCGAACATCCGCAGCTTGCAATCGTTCGTCAACCTGATATCCCAACCGGTCAATCGCTGACCATTGCTCATCGCTATATGGTTTCGTAACTCGCGGATCTTCATGAATCCGCATAATCGTCACACCAAAGTCGAATTCCGTTTTGCATTCTGCGACAGTGCCGGTGATCGCGGCGGCACTCGTAAATTTTGGTGTTGAAGCAAGAGGCAAATGTCCTTCACCAGTCAACATTCCACTTGTCGGGTCCAGCCCAATCCAACCTGCTCCAGGCAAGTAAACTTCTGTCCAAGCATGAAGGTCGGTAAAGTCAACATCCGCTCCAGTCGGTCCGTCAAGCGATTTTACATCGGGCTTCAACTGGATCAAATAGCCAGACGTAAACCTGGCAGCGAGTCCGAAATGCCGCAACACTTGGACCAGCAACCATGCTGAATCACGACACGAGCCAACTCGTTTTTCCAACGTCTCGTCGCAGGACTGTACACCAGGCTCCATGCGAACTTTATATTCAATATGTTGTTCCAATTGCTGATTAAGGCTAACCAGAAAGTCAATCGTGCGAGAATGACGGCGATCTACGGTTTCAAGAAACGCCAAGAGGTGCTTACCTGCCGGTTCAACAGCCAGATAAGGCTTCAGTTCTTCCAGTTCATCCGGATTGTAAGCAAACGGATGCGCTTCAGCATACGCTTCGACAAAGAAATCAAACGGATTGATCACTGACAGGTCGGCAACCAAATCCACGTCGATCGTCAGATGAGTGATCTTCTCTGGAAAGACGATTCGCGCGAGAAAGTTTCCAAACGGGTCCTGCTGCCAGTTGATAAAGTGATTTTCCGGCGTCACGCGAAGCGAGTAACTTTCGACGGAAGTCCGACAGTGGGGAGCCGGGCGAAGTCGAATGACATGGGGCCCAACGTCAACCGGCCGATCGTAGCGGTAGCTCGTATGATGATGAAGTGCAACCTTGATACTCATTTTGGTTTTATCGTCTCATGGTTCCAACTGAGGAAACGCCCGTTTCCGTATTCGTCATTAATTGGCAACTGTGATTCATCCACTGATTGATCAACATGTCTACGATTGCCGCTGCACCCTGTTGCCCATCTTTTGCCGTTGAAGAATCCGTCTTTGCCGTTGATCAACAAATCGCTTGGCCTGATTTTCGGTATTGAAAAAGTCGGCATACACGACGTTGCCAAGTGCATTAATGGCTCCTTGGAACTGATCAATAAACGCATGCATTCCCTGATCGATGATCTCTTCGATTCTGACCGTATTCAGGCGAGAAGTAAGTTGCCTCGTTAATTTTTCTGAAGGCAGCTCTTCTCGCTGGGGGTCTGATTGACGCATGTCGCCCAAACACTTTTCCACCTGATTGGCACAAAACCGTATCGACCGAGGGAAAATTGGATCAAGGATCAGAAATTCGGCGACTTTCTCAGGCACAATCCGTCCATGCGTTCTGCGATACATCTCCAGCGCGTCGGCTGACCTGAGCAAACTGGACCAGCGAATAACGTCAATCGAGCTTCCAACGTCTTCAACTTTTGGCAACAACAAAAAATACTGAACGTCAACGATCCGTGATGTCTTGTCAGCGCGTTCCATGAATCGGCCCATTACCTTGAACGACCAGGCTTCGTCATGAAGCATCGATGAGCTTGCGATCCCGGTAAGAAGTTGACTCGCCGTGCGAACTGCTGCACAAAAATCATAGGGCTGCGAACAAGCATCTCCAGATTCAGACGCATCGACAACCAACATTCGAAACCGATTGAGTTGTTCCCAAAACGAAGAAGGCAAAACTTCTCTGACCGTTCTCGCTGACTCACGTGCCCGCGAAACGCAACTCAAAATCGAATTCGGATTCTCAGCGTCGAAGAGTAAGAACTTCAGCGCTTTCTCTCGGTTGGCTGTGCCGTAACGAATCTGAAAGTCTTCTTGATCACCGGTTGTGTAAATCAACGGCGACCATTGTTCGGCCAGCGACGAAGAATCACCCAGCGTCAAATTGTAATTAACGTCGACAAACCGGGCGACACTCTCAGCCCGTTCAATGTAGCGGCTCATCCAATAGACCGACTCGGCAACTCGACTAAGCATTGTCGACCTCCAGACACCCATTTTTTGGACTGCCGGCAAACTTTGGACGACCAACCACAGATGATTCGTTTGCCAAAGTACTCGCTTTGAGGACCCAGGTATCCTTGCTACCGCCGCCTTGCGAAGAGTTCACAATCATCGATCCTTCCGCCAACGCAACTCGCGTCAAACCACCTGGCATCACATAAGTCTCTTTGCCGGACAAGACAAACGGCCGCAAATCGACATGTCGCGGTTGCAGTTCACCATTGACCAGCGTCGGCACGGTTGAAAGTTGCAACATCGGCTGTGCGATATAGTTTCGCGGATTGCTTTTAACCAGCTCGCGAACTTCGGCAAGCTCGGCTTTGGAAGCCTGCGGTCCCATTACGATCCCGTAACCACCGGATTCATTGACTGGTTTGATTACAAACTTTTCCGGATTGGCCAGCACATGTTGTCGCTGCTTCGGATCCGAACATAAGTACGTTGGAACGTTGTTGAGAATTGAATCCTGGCCGAGATAGTATTTGATAATCTCAGGAACAAAGGTGTAAACAGCCTTGTCATCTGCCACGCCCGTTCCGGGTGCGTTGGCCAACGTCACGTTGCCCGATCGATAGACGTCCATCAATCCAGCTACACCTAGTGTGGAACCAGGATTAAAACATGTGGGATCCAGATAGTCGTCATCAATTCGACGGTAAATCACATCGACTTGTTTTAGCCCGCGCGTCGTGCACATGTAGACACGATTGTCGCGAATCGTCAAGTCCGATCCCTGGACAAGTTTGATTCCCATTTTTTGCGCCAGGAACGTATGCTCGAAATAGGCCGAGTTATAAATCCCAGGAGTCAGCAACACTGCGGTCGGGTCATCCACGTCCGACGGTGCGCAACTGAGCAGCGTATCCAGCAACCGTTCGGGATAATCATTGATTGGCTCGACATGCATGCCATCAAACAAATGGGCAAGCGACCGCTTTAGTACTTCGCGGTTTTCCAATACGTAAGAGACGCCTGAAGGACAACGGAGATTATCTTCAAGAACATAAAACTGCCCGTCGCCACCTCGAACCAGATCGACACCTGAGATGTGACACCATGCGCCTTGGGGTGCATGAAAGCCTACCATCTGTTCCCGATACGTTGTCGATGTCTTGAGCAACGCTTCAGGAACAACGCCATCCTTGATAATCTTCTGATCGTTATAGATGTCATCGACGAAAAGATTCAACGCTTCGATGCGCTGCTTGAGGCCTTGTTCAATCGGCCCCCATTCTTTCCCATCAACAATGCGCGGCACCAAATCGAACGGCCAGATTTTTTCCGTTCCGGCTTCGTGACCGTAAACGGTAAAGGTGATCCCCAAATCGCGCAGCAAATACTCAGCCGATTCCTGTCGAGCTGTTAACTCAGCGTCTGACAAACTTTGCAACCGCTTGGCAAAAGCCAAACAGCTTTCTCGTGGGCTCCCGGGTGCTGAAAATGTTTCGTCAAAGCAATCGTCTTTAACGTGATAGTTTTCAAATTTCATGGTTGTGATTAGTCCGATCTTGCTTCGACATCTTGCTTTGACATCTTGGCGTTCTTACATCCTTGGCGTTCTTACTTCCAAGTTCGTTGCTGCGCTGTTTTTTCAGTATGGTATGCAACTGATACGGCAACGACTACGCCATCGAATCTAGTTCGAAATCGTCGAAGCGATCCACGCAATTCTTGTGGAGGCATTGTGCCTGGATCTATTGTACGCGGTACCGGGAAACCAGAAAATTCGATAAGCGACGTGCGCGCCCGTTGCTCGGAGCAAACTGACGCTTATTTCGGTATCGGACGGTCGACGGAAGACGCTTCATGAATTCGTGTTGGCCCCTATTAATCCTGAATCATCAGCCGTTTTTACGATTGCCAACCGACCGTCACCAAAAACACCTCGATGGCGGGCTATTGCAATTCGAAAAAATTGTAACAACCCGAATAGACAAACAAAAAGCCCTCGCAAGAACGAAGGCTTTATGCCGAATGCAACAACATTTCTGGGCGTCAATTTGTCTTAGGGAGACTTAGATTGTCCCAACTGAAAAAGCTGAATCAAGTTGCTTCAATCGATCGAAATCAACTTCCGCCAAATCAATCTCGCCAACGTCGAGCTTGGTGTTCGTGTACCGTTCATTGGCCGGAATTAACACCAAATCGTTGGTTGCGAATCCATTAACCATGACACGATCCAACCCTTCAACAAGCGAACCAAAATTTTGCGCCGGCGTAGGCTCTTCAGATTGAGTCACCAAGGATGCAAAATCAAATTGGAATCGGGCGCCGGTTGCTTCAACTGAGACGAACCGACCATCGTTAGCTTGCGCGCCACTTGAATCGGAACCAGTGACACCAGCGGCGCTACGATTTGCTGCTGGCGTAATCAGTTCCAATGGACTGAACCCGGTTTGATTGCCTCGAATAAGTCCAACGTCGATCAAGTTCACTCGCCGGTCGCGGTTGATATCATAGACGTTCAAAATGTCCGTCAAGGTAAGGCCAGTTTGATTCCCACGTGCCAATCCGACGTCAGCAAGATTGACTCGGGCGTTGGCTGGGTCATTGCCTGTCTCACCAATTGCATTGCCGATATAGAAAACATCCTCAGTGGCCAGACCAGTCGAAGCATTCGCGAGAGCTTTGATTTCGAGCCAGGTGTTTTGGATCGCGTTGTCAGCCCACTCAAGGACGATGCGATCGCTACCAGTTCCATTGACATTCGTCTGGTAAGTCAATCCTGTTGGAGCTGGAGCACTTGCCCAGCCCGCGGCATTGTCATCGTTGCCGACGCTGAACTCAAAAAAGTTACCGACGGTTGCCAATGTTGGTGTTTGACTGAACCCTTGAACATCGATCACAAAGCCGTTGATGCCCAAATAATAGCTGGTGTAATTGTCGAAGGTCGCTGTCTCGCCTGGAAGCAAAACTGATTTGTCGGACGCAAGCGCGCCGGACGCTCCGTCATCAAAAACCGAACCGCGATAATAAATCTCGCGACTGACCAATGTCGCCTCGCTGACGTCGGTAACGTTGATCGAGAAGCTCTCCATCGAAGAGCTACCGTCGGTACTTTCGGCTTGAACAGAAATCGCGTGGCTGGTCGCTGTCTCAAAATCAAGTGCGCCGGCCACGGTTACAACACCAGTCGAAACATTGATACTAAACAATCCGCCGGCGTCATCGAGCAACGCATACGTCACCGAATCTCCAGAGTCAGGATCGTTTGCATCCGCCAAGATGCCAACGGTTGCACCAACGACAGCATCCTCCGCGACGGTGTTGGCGCTTGAATCGGAATCAACTACCGAAGTGACTCCGGTTCCAGTACCCGCGAATGCGTTTCGTGACAGATTAGCAAGTTCAGGATTTTGGTTCAGCGCCCAAGCTCGACGTACAGCGCGGCCAGTATCTGGTGTCCCCCAACCAAAGGTGTCGTCGCGGCCTGCTGTCCCCAAATCCATCACGGTATCAGCAAAAATTTCGCGAACTTCACCCGCTGACAAATCCGAATTGACGCTCCAAACCAACGATGAGAAAGCGGCCATCACTGGATTCGCGTTTGAAGTTCCACCAAACGTTCCAATACTGTCGTCGATGCCGATGTAAGGTGTATTGGTTGAAACGGCAAACGTCAGGTTCGGGCCGAAGTTCGAATAGCCAGCCAACGCGACACCTGTAGCATTGGCGATTCCATGCGTAAACGTTTGCGACGCTGTAAGCGCGCCGATTGCCATCACGTTTTCAAACGTTCCTTCCAATCGGGCAACACCGCCCGAAAAAGTCGAATTAGTAGTCAACGATATATCTTGACCACCATTTCCTGCTGCGACCGCAAACAGCAAAGACTCTTGATTGTTGGCCAGCAATGTTTGATCCAGACTATCAGGTTGCAACCAATACTCGCCTTGGATTCCTCCTTGAAAGACAACTCGCTTGACGACCGTGTTGTCAATTTTGTCGAGCGCGATCTGAATTGCATCGTTGATTGAAAACGCCGAGAGCCCACTGTAAACATCTGTTACCAGTACATCGCTTTCGAGATTGATTCCCGCAATGCCAAGTCCATTGTCTGCCGCGGAAGACATAATCGAGACGCAAGCGTGACCATGAGTTCCATTGCTAAGACTTTTGTTGTCATTAGGCAATTCAAACTCATACCGTGTCGGATCGAGGTCGCTGGAATAAACGGGAGTTCCATTAATCGTTTGCGTTCCAGTGTCCAATGAAACGATGAGGACCTCTTCAGATCCGCGGGTAAATTTCCAGGCATCCGGCACATCGCCAATCGCGTGTTCCCACTGGTTTGGATAAAAAGGATCATTGGGCCGCGTTGTTAGATCGACGACGGAACCACCATTGAATTCCAGTCGCTCAATTCCTTGTAGATAAATTTCGCTGCCGTTGTCCAACGTCAAATAGTCGTAGACAGATCCTTCATAAAATGCCTGTGAAGTCACAAACGCATCCCGGTCATAAGCACTTAGTGCTGCGCCATTAATTCCAGTGACTGACGACTGGTTCACATTCAGAGAAAGTGTATCAGTGCCACCATGTCCATGGTAAACGTACGCTGAGTCGGCTCCTGCTGTGTAGTTGAACGTGTCGGCCGTGAAGTTACCGAACAAGGAAGTTGTTGGAAGCACGTCTATCGAAACAGGATCAGAGGTCGCCGTATATCCATCAGTCGTCGAGGCGACGGCAAAAATGTTTTGAGTCCCGGCAAGGTTTGAGAAACCGTCGAGGCTGATAATTCCGCCTGACAAATCAAGCGCAGAGTATTCACCAATTTTTACCGTATCGGTTCCTTGATTAGCAAAGACCTGAACGTTGTTCAGGCTTGTGCCCGTCACATCGACGTCGTAATCCAAAGTCAACGACGACGACTCAAAAGTTGTATTGGCAGTGTCATCAAGCGATCCATCAGCAACTGAAAAACTTGAGAAGACCGCAGCAAGCAAATTGCGTGGCTCCAGTTTTTCAAAATGATGCGATGTTTCAGTGGCGGGTCTTCTTCGGGTCCGATTTTTTGTTTTTCTGATCATCAGCTTTGCCTCGTTCTGACTTTGTGAATGAACCTTCGTTTCTGAACAAACTTCTCTTCACCATGTAATAGTGTAACAAAGATCAATTCTCTCAACAAAAAACGGTTTGAAAACAATGAATGATCGATAGGGAATCGAGAGATTAGTTAGGGACCAATGCCAACCATGTCGCTTGCAGTACCTCGTTTTGGTGTTTTTGGTGTTAAAAGCGCGGGAGTTCGATTCTGGCCAAAGCCGATTACTGCATACATCGGCCGAATTGGCCTGGAAGGCGGCACATCTTGGATTGACCGGTCGTTCAGTTTTGTGTGTCGCCCTCCGGGCTAACGGATACCTGGCAGGCATCGAAAACCACCGGCCAGTTGTCGAACATGAAAATTGAAATGCGTTAGTTCGAAGGTAACGCGACTTGGCGATCGTTGGATACTGGTTCGCCAGGTGTACTACGACCGTTGCTGACTTGCTCTTGCAGTAGCCCACTTCGTTCTGATTGCGCGGGTGAAATTTACCATGCCCTGAATCGCGGAAACGCTCGCAATGATATTTTCTTTAAACAAGCAGACTTTGAAGCCTTTGAGCGAGTAATCAGCGAAGGCCTGGAAAAATACCCCGTTGATTTGATCGCCTATCAATGGATGAGCAACCACTGGCACATGGTTCTCTCGCCACAAAAGGACAAGGCGATGTCCTCGTTTCTTGGCTGGGTAACAATGACCCATACCCAACGATATCACGCACACAACAAGACGACTGGTTACGGTCACGTTTATCAAGGACGTTACAAGAGTTTTCCGGTTCAGGATGATGCTCATTTCCATACGGTCTGCCGATATGTCGAGCGGAATGCTTTAACAGCTAAGATTGTCAAGCAAGCCGAAGACTATCGTTGGGGGAGTCTATGGAATTGGTGCGGTGGCGATTCGGTTGTCAAGCTTTCACCTTGGCCGGTAAAACGACTTCCCAATTGGATCCAACGTGTTAATCAGTCGATGACTTCCAAAGAAACCAAAGCTTTGAAGAACTGTATCAATCGTGGTTGCCCATTTGGAACTGAAACATGGGTCAACCAAACTGCAAATGAGCAAGGACTTGAACTTACATTGCGACCAAGAGGACGGCCAAGAAAATTGGCCTAGATT
>CAZPBE010000004.1:0-101783 GCA_964584615.1 uncultured Pirellulaceae bacterium
GGCGAATCCCACTACGATGATCGCACGATTTTAGGTTTTGAAATGTCCTCTAACAGATTTTGGGAAGCAGGCAATTTACAGCAGAATTGCGGCACGTTTCCCGGCTGCAAGGAAATATTTTTTTTTCCGACCGGTTTCGGCCTCGTTTCGGTTCTTAATAAGCAGGTAGTGATTTTACGCATGGGTGTGTCCGTTAGCGTGTTCGCGAATTTGTTGACTGTTGAGTTGGGCCTGCGCTTCAGGTTCACCAAACGAAAATCTATGGAAAGAAGATGCCGAAAAAACCTTCAGAACACGAAGATTGCGACAGGGAAGATCTGCCAGAAGATTTGGACTCGTTCGTGCAGGGCCTCGAGTTTATCGACGAAGTTCGAGCAGAAATCGACGAATCAAAAGGCCGAAGTAAATCCAAGAAGCCAACCAAAACAGTGAAACCACCTGCTTTGAATTCCGATGAGACAAACGGCGAGCCAGACTGATGGGTTACTTGGCGTCCATGTCATTGACGACTACCGATTTCTTCTTGGAATCGGAATTTGCCGTAACGGTACCGATGACCGAACATTGGTGACCGGCTTGGGACAACATTCGCACGATCGAGTCGGCGAAGTAAGGGCTGACAATCATGGCTATTCCAACGCCCATGTTGAACACACGAAACATTTCGTCAGTCTCGACGTTGCCAAGTTTTTGCAACCATTCAAATACAGGAGGTCGTTCCCACGATTGACCGTCGATTTGAATGTTGATGCCGGCAGGCGTGATTCGTTCAATGTTTTCAGCCAGCCCACCACCGGTAATGTGTGCGATTCCGTGTACCACATTTTTGACTTTATAGTGTGACAGGATTTCACGAATTGCTTTGGTGTAAATCGTCGTTGGCTCGATCAACACATCAGCGATGGTCTGATCCGAGCCGGGGAATGGATCTTCTGGCTTTAGGCCGGCGACATCGAACACGATTTTTCTTACCAAACTGAATCCGTTTGAATGGACTCCGCTCGAAGCGATGCCAATCACAACGTCACCATCGGCAATCGACTTGCCGTCGATCAGATGTTTCTTTTCCACCACGCCGACGCAAAAGCCAGCCAGATCATATTCGCCGTGCTCATACAAGTCCGGCATGATGGCTGTTTCACCACCCAACAGTGCTGAGTCGGAAGCGAGACAACCGTCACTAATGCCTTGGACGATTTGCTCCAGGCGAACAGGATCGTCATGCGACATCGCCACGTAATCGAGAAAGAACAGTGGTTCGGCTCCGCAGCAAATGGCATCGTTAACACACATCGCGACGAGATCGATTCCAACGGTGCTATGTCGATCAAGCATCTGGGCAAGTTTTAGCTTTGTCCCCACGCCATCGGTGCACGCGATCATCATCGGCTGTTCGTAGTTGCGTTTGAACAGCGGATTGTCAAAGTCAAGCTGAAACAGGCCCGCGAATCCGCCGTCTAGTCGATTGACTCGCGGAGAAAACGTTCGATGCATCAACTTTGGCAAACGTTTCATTGCCTCGTTGTAGACATCCAAATCGACGCCTGAATCTTTGTAGGAAACTCCGCTCATATGTCGATGCTTAAGGTGTTGAAACTCAGTTCGCGCGATAGGGTAAGCCGCGGCGGTTTTCAGAATTAAGCCGATCAGTTTCTCTTATCCCACCTTTGAAAGCAACCGCTACGCGTAAAACACTATCGGGATCTAACGGACATTATTGGTTCGCAATGTCGGAAGCTTTAACGATTCCGGACGTCGGTAACAGTTACTTGAACACTGGCGATAATCCGATTGGCTTTGAAATTCTCAATTGGTTCGCTAAACGCTCGGCCAATCGCAGATCTATTGGCGAATTCGAGTCACCAGGCCGAAAATTGGAGTGTACGTTTTCGCTGTTAGCAGGGATTGCTGTTAGCGGGATTGTAAAATTTGAGGATTTCGACGAATGTTAATGGATATGCGATACACCCAACCAGAACTTCAATTCAATCACACGCTGCCTTACGGTGCTGTGATTCACGACCAGGGCGTCCAGTTCGTCGTTTTTAGTCGACACGCAACCGAAATGCGATTGTTGCTTTTCGATGATGTTAACGACCGTGAGCCAACTGAGATCCTGAACTTCGACCCAAACCTCAATCGTTGGGGTGATATCTGGAGCATGTTCCTGCCCGGTGTCTCGACGGGACAGATGTATCAATTCCAGGCTTCAGGCCCGCATGATCCGAGCCGAGGATTGCGATTCAACCCGAACGCTCGATTGATTGACCCTTACGCGAAAGCGCTCGCGGGACGATTTCAATCTTCCGACGACGGGATTATCCGTCCACCGAAATGCGTGGTCGTCGATGACAGTTTTGACTGGGCTGGCGACCGACACTTACGACGCGACATTTCCGAATCCGTCATTTATGAAATGCACGTGCGCGGATTCACAAATCACGAATCAAGCGGTGTGGAACATCCGGGATCTTATCTCGGAGTCATCGAGAAGATTCCTTATTTGAAATCGTTGGGTGTGACGGCTGTTGAGCTGATGCCGGTTCATGAGTTTCCAATCCACGACTACAACGGAACCGAACTTACGCGTCCGAACTATTGGGGATACGATCCGCTTGCGTTCTTCGCACCTCATCGAGGATATGCTGCAGATCAAACGCCAGGTGCTCAAGTCGTTGAGTTCAAGCAAATGGTCAAAGCGCTTCACGAAGCGGGCATCGAAGTCATCCTTGACGTCGTCTTCAATCACACGTGTGAAGGCAATGAGCGTGGACCGAACCTGAGCTTTAAGGGACTCGAGAATTCTGTCTACTACATGCTCGAGAATGATCCTCGGTACTACAAAAATTATTCTGGCTGTGGCAACACCATTAACGGCAATCATCCGATCGTTCGCGAAATGATCTTTCATTGCCTGCGTCACTGGGTTCACAACTATCACGTCGATGGATTTCGATTTGATCTGGCGTCGATCCTCAGTCGCGACCGCGGCGGCAACCTTGTGCCGAATCCTCCGTTGGTCGAAGCGATTGGCGAAGATCCTTTGTTGGCAGACACAAAAATTATTGCCGAAGCTTGGGACGCAGCAGGTGCTTATCAAGTTGGTTCGTTTGGCGATGATCGCTGGGCGGAATGGAATGGACGTTATCGCGATGACATTCGCCGCTATTGGCGGGGCGATTCAGGTTCTCGCGGCGCCTTGGCAACGCGACTTTCCGGTTCGGCTGATTTGTACCAACCGGGTGGCCGCCCGCCTTGTGCGAGTATCAACTTCGTGACTTCGCATGACGGATTCACGATGAATGACTTGGTCAGCTACGAGCAAAAACATAATCTGGCCAACGGCGAAGAAAACCGTGACGGCGACAACAATAATTTCAGCGAGAATTTTGGTGTTGAAGGCCCAACCGATCAGCCAATCATCGATGCCCTCCGTTTACGGCAAATCAAAAACATGATGGCGACACTGATGTTAAGCCAAGGTGTTCCGATGCTGGTTGCGGGCGACGAGTTCCGCCGCACTCAAAACGGAAACAACAACGCCTACTGTCAGGATAACGAAGTCTCCTGGATCGACTGGGAAGCTCAAAAAAGTAACAGCGATCTGATTCGATTCAGCCGCAGTCTGATCCAGTTTCGCTTGAACCAACCGACCGTTCGCCGAAAGACGTTTTTGACGGGTGTTCCAAACAGTAAAGATGGTTGGTCCGACGTGAGCTGGTACAGCCCATTGGGAACAGCTGTCGACTGGCATTCAAACGAGCTTCCGATTATCTGTTTGCTCGCAGCACCGACCGATGAAGAAGATCCAAGTCAGCTTGGACGCGATGTGTTGCTGATGATCAATTCGACGGTGATGGGTTGCCGGTTCATGATTCCGACAATCGCGAAATCGAAAAAGTGGCGACTGTTCCTTGACACGTCGATTGTCACGCCGAACGATATCTATCCCGATCTCGACGGACCTAACCTTCCGGCCAACGGCAGTTACACGTTGCCGCAAAAAGCAATCGCAGTTTATGTCGCCGATTAAGATCGACTGATTACCAATTGACCCATTGGTTTGAATCGCGAAACTCTTCCGGGACCAATTCCAGCTCTTCGTCGGTTGGTGGTCCTGTTAGCCGCATCGGGCCATCGGCGGTGATCGCAATCGTGTGTTCGAAATGGGCACTCGGTTTGCGATCAGACGTGGTGATTGTCCAGCCGTCATCCCCTTCTTCCAAGTGCCGAGTGCCCGCGTTGACCATCGGTTCAACGGCCAGTACGACCCCCGGTTTCAATTCAAAGTCGCCGTCTGCATTTGATTCGCTAAAGTAGTTGGGAACTTGCGGTGGCTCATGAAGCTCCTGGCCAATTCCGTGTCCGACCATTTCACGGACAACTGAGAATCCAGCATTCTCAACATGGCCCTGCATCTCTTTGGCGACCTCGCTCCATTTCGAACATTCGCCCATCAAGCGGATTGCCAAATCCAGCGTTTCATGGGTGCTCTTGAGGAGCCGTTTGTTTTCATCGGAAATGTTGCCGACTGGATGAGTCACGGCGGCGTCACCGCACCAGCCGGAAATTTTGCAGCCGGTATCGACGCTGACGATATCGCCATCAACCAGTTTTCTGGAGCCTGGAATTCCGTGAACGACTTCTTCATTGGTCGAGATGCATGTCACCGCAGGAAAAGGCGGCCGCGAACCTGTACCGCCATAATTCAGGAAAAGTGGTTTCGCATCGTAGTTCCGAAACGTTTCAACATAAGCCACATCGATCTCGGCGGTCGTAACGCCGGGACGAATCAACTTCGCTCCCGCTTGGTGGGCTTGCCAGACAATGAGCCCAGCGGCGCGCATCTTCTTGATTTCGCGGCGAGAACGAAGGACAAATTGAAATTGGTTATCCATGGACTGTAATCGTTCACTGTTGTCGTTGGATTTTTGCTCAGCACTTTGTCGCCGCACGGTCAAACCGGAGTTGCGTTCAAACCGAAGTCGATCCGTTCACAAAGTTCTAAGACTTCTTCTTTGGCTTGTAAACTTCCGTCGCGGTTCCGTAAAAGACTTCTGCGGCGTTCATCATCGTTTCGCTTAACGTTGGATGCGCGTGGATCGTTTCGGTGATGTCGCGGACTTCGCAGCCCATTTCGATTGCCAACGCAGCTTCAGCAATTAACTCGCCAGCGCCCGGTCCGACGATGCCGCAGCCAAGCACTTGCTCGGTTTCTGGATCGACTAACCATTTGGTCAGCCCTTCGGTTCGGCCGAGGGCTTGTGCGCGACCACTGGCCGCCCAAGGATAAGTCACGACTTCGTGAGCAACTCCATCACGTTTCGCTTCGTCAACTGTGATGCCGGTCCAGGCGATTTCCGGGTCGGTAAATACAACCGCCGGGATTGAACGGCGATCGAATTCGGAAGCATGATTCAAAATGACTTCGACAGCGTGACGACCTTCGTGATTGGCTTTGTGAGCCAGCATGGGTTCGCCGGCCGCATCACCGATCACAAAAATGTTTGGCTCTGTGGTTCGCAAAGTCCCGTCGTGAATCAGGAAGCCACGTTTGTCGGTTTGGACGGCAGTGTTTTCCAAGCCTAGGTTTTTCGTGTTTGGCCATCGCCCAACGGAAACCAAAACGCGATCGTATTTTTCGGTTCCAAATTTTTCCGGACCTTCAAACGTCACATCGACTTTGTCTCCGCTAAGCGCAACGCTGCCGACTTTCGTGTTGAGAAAAATCCGATCTTCGAAAAGTGTTTTCAGTTTTTTGGCCAGCGGGCGAACAAGATCGCGATCGGCGCCCATCAGCAAACCGTCTTGAAGTTCGACAACGCTGACCTTGGTTCCCAGGTTGGCGTAAACCGTTCCCATCTCCAGCCCAATGTAGCCACCACCGATCACCAACATTGTTTCTGGAATGTCGACGAGGTTGAGCGCTCCGGTTGAGTCCATGACGCGATCGGACCCGATATTGAAAGCGCCGGGCATCGCTGGAACGCTGCCGGTGGCAACAATCGCATGTTGGAAAGTGATTTGTTTGCCGGCAGGAATCGAGGCGTCATCGCCTTCCAGGGAAATCGTTGTCGGGCTCGTGAATTTCGCGTGAGCTTTAACAACGGTGACGTTGCGTTTTTTTGCCAGTCCGCCGAGCCCGCTCGTCAAATTGCTGATGACTTTCTCTTTGCGAGCCCGCAGTTTGTCGATTTCGATTTTCGGGCTGCCAAACGTCACGCCCCAATCGTGGTTCATTTCTTCGGCTTCGGAAATGACGCGTGCGACGTGGAGCAAAGCTTTGGATGGAATGCATCCTCGAAGCAGACACGTTCCGCCGAGTTTGCCTTCTGATTCGATCAAAACAACTTCCATGCCTTCGTCAGCAGCCAGAAAAGCTGCTGCGTAACCGCCCGGGCCTCCGCCGATGACGACAAGTTGCGTTTGCATATTGGTTTCCTTAAAAAAAGCGGCAAGCCATCAAATGACTCGCCGCCTGATAATCGACGAAAATTCGTAGAGTGCCTCGGGAGGCAATTTGATTTGTCTCTAACTATCGAGACAAGAATTCGACCACTGTGTTCGCGTCCACTGGCAAACTAATATCGCTGCCGCTTGGTTTGCCTTGAACAGTGGCTGTCAAAGTTTCTGAATCAAACGAAACCCACTCAAGGCCTTCGCCTTCGATGCCCTGCTCGCGGATTGCCTGGTACATTTTCAACACGTTGTTGCGAGGACGCAAGCTGATCACGTCGCCGACGCGAACCTGATACGAAGGGCGATCGACTTTGGTTCCGTTGACCAAGAAGTGGCCGTGGGCGACGCCTTGGCGTGCTTGTGGACGGGTTTTGCAGAATCCAATGCGACGAACGACGTTGTCCAAACGTTGCTCACAGATCAACAAGAGGTTTTCACCGGTGTTACCTTTTTGTGCGGTCGCTTTATCAAAGTAACGACGGAGCTGGCGTTCGCCGAGTCCGAAGTAGTGCTTGATCTTTTGCTTTTCCATCAACGCCATTCCGTAGTTGGATGGGCGGCGGAAACGTGTGTGCATTCCTGGCGGTTGGCTACCGCGTTTGTCGAGAGCTTTTGCAGCGCCTGAGTTTTCGTAGATCAGTGTTTGCAAACGACGATTGATACGGCCTTTCGGGCCGGTGTAACGTGCCATCTTCATAGCTCCATAAAGCTGTGGTGTGTGTATTGAGTGGCGACTGCCGCCCAATTTGGCTCTCAAACTTCGAGCGTTGCTCAAAGCGAGGCCGGAAAAACGAAGCACCAATATTGCGGGAAGGCGCAAGTTTAACAAGGTCCTTTTCTTGCTTTTGCGGACTTTTGTTAAGGTCTCCATCGAACTTTTCGACTGAGAAGTCCGGCTTTTCATTCGAGAATTCGGATGAGGCGCGGCCGCCCAGTCGTTTGAGGGACCTTGAAGCCAACTCCAGTTACCCGTCACCACTTCATCGATTGAGTTTTCCGGTTAGGCAAACCCCGTCGATTCTAAGCATTCTATCAATATATTCTGTTGCCCGTCCCGATAATCAGAAGACGAATGGACTCGTATTGGCTGGAGAAGTTTGGGATGAACAAGGTAAAAGTTTCATTGCTCGTGGCTGCCGTCTTGGCGCTTACGACTGCTCATCTGATTTCAGCCCAGGCCCAATCGACGACGCCCAGTCAGGCTGAGTCGGAAACCGAATATGAGCCGTTGCTCGTGATTCCGGCTCAGCGGCCAACCGCGGCGTGGTCCGAGGAGCATGCTAACCGGTCAGCGAGGCTCGTTTCTTCCGGCTTTCGGGTTCAGGAAGAAGTCACGCCGGGAAGTGAGAATCAAGAAAATGGAGATGAAGACGCTGCAGATGAAGACGCTGCGGATACAGACGATTCGCAAAAAGACAATGATGATCTCGAGGCGGAATTGGAAGCGTTGAAGCGCGACATGGAAAACGATGATTTGGATGATTCAGAGGAAGATGTTCGTAAGCCTCGCAGCCAACCGTTTGGGATGTGGCCAAAAAAATCGATTCGTGAAGTCCGCGTTAACATTCAAGAGTACAGCGCAACCGCTCCAGCAGATCAGTCGGGTCAATTGACCAATTCGGCTGTTACCACTTGGGCTTCGTCAAACAAAGTTTTTGCTTGGACCGCTCCCAACATTCGCTATCAACCGCTTTACTTTGAAGACATCGCCCTTGAGCGGTACGGGCAAACTCAGGGTGCTTACCGGCAATCAATTAAATCAGCCGCTCGATTTGTGAAGTCTGCTGTCGCCCTGCCCTACGCCATGACAATCGACGCTCCAGGAAGTTGCGATGGTCCTTTGGGTTTCTGCCGGCCAGGCAGTCAAACTAGCTGCGTGAAACAGATCCATTTCTTCAGCCGATAAGCTGGCGGAAATTCAACGCAATTGCGATCAGTGTCGTGGTGTTGTCGATCTACGTGACAGTCATGACCGTGGGCGTTATTTCGTAGCTCTTGCTGAAAGCCAATACACTCCGCCGGCTCGCTATTGGGTTTCTAAATGGAACAGTTTATAGAACTCTTGGCAGTCATCACCGGCTCCATTTATGGCGTGCTTCTTGCACGGCAACACAAGATGGATTTCGTTGGTGTGTTTAGTTTGGCACTCATCGTGTCATTTGGCGGAGGAACCTTGCGTGACCTGTTTCTTGATCGCCACCCATTGTTTTGGATTCGGGAAAGCCATTACACGATTGTTGTATTCCTGGTTTCGATCGCAGTCTTTTTCGTCCCCCAATTCCCGAAGAAAACAGAAGACTATTTGAGTGTGCCCGACGCGTTGGCTCTGGGTTTGTTCAGCGTTGCCGGAACGTCAGCAGCCTTGGACTTGCAGACTCCTTTGTTTATTGCGGCGATGCTTGGCGTCATCACCGGAACGTTTGGCGGAGTGATGGGCGACGTTATTTGCAATCGGATACCACGTCTGTTCCGACCTTCGACTCCGTTGTATGCCACATGTTCATTTGTAGGTTCATGGATCTACATTGGCTTGACTCTGGTCCCGGCGCTGAGTGGATTCGCCGCACCACTTGCCATCATCTTCATCGTGGTGTTTCGCCTCTATTCGTTTTGGAAAAAATGGTCGTTGCCGTTCATTGCTGATGATGACGTAGGAGAATGAGCGGGCCGGAATCAGAGAAATTTAGCAAGCAATAACCGTGTGTCGGCCAAAATTTTGCGCTGGAAGTTGAGCCTGAAAGCTGATTGCTTCCACATTCGATCCCCTCTTTGATCTCATCTGAGACTCGGAATCTGAGACTTGAGATTTGAGGTCGCGACTGGCGCTCCGCATGCTGCGTTCCCACACAATTCGGCATTTTCTTGCGGGGCGTCGCGCCGCCTCCTGTCAAACTTTGACGGTTACGAAATCCGCGCTGATTCCGCGATCGTTTGCGGTTAGCTCAAGTTAACTGTGTCTAACGAACATCATGGTTCGAGAGGTAAGTTTTTCCGATGATGAGGATAAATCGGTTTCGAAATACGTGATGAAAAAATGATTCAAAAACGCCAGCCAAATACGCCACGCACAGCGAGTCAGGCTTCGAGATTCTCGGACGCTAGATTCGTATTCCAGATGCTGGCAATATTTTCGCTTAGCTTTTTCACTGTTTGGATGGCTGGATGTTCTCAAAACCGAAACGCGATGACGTTCGACTCCTGTGGGCCCAGCGGAACTCCCTGTGCCGACTTGTTGCAAAAGATCGAATACCCAAACTTGCTTGAAGACCAAAATGGTAGTGGCGATGAATTGATCACTGGCCCTCCGCTGACCATTAGCAACTTCCAGGACGCAGTTCCGTGGGAGCTAACGCTTGATCAATGCGTTGAGCTGGCACTGGCCAACAGTAAGATTATGCAAAAGCTTGGTGGCGTGATTGTTAACTCACCGGCCGCCGCATCAACCCTTTATGATCAGGCGCTCCAAGAGACAGGGCTTGCGAGTGTTGAGCGGGCGCTCTCCGCGTTTGACGCTCAAGTCCAGGGCGGTTTCACTTACAACCGATCAGAACGGGTTTTTAACAATCCGTTTATTGGTGGCGGTGCTGCTGCAAACATCACCAACTCTTCCAACTTTAATTTTGGAATCACAAAACAAACGGCGACCGGTGCCACGTTCGGTCTCAGCAATCTAACGCTCTATAATCGTAACAGTTCGCCGGCAAACTCGTTCGGTTCTGTTTATGACGTCGTCAACTCGCTTAACTTTCGTCAGCCGGTTGCGCTTGGCAAAGGCACATTGATTAACCGAATCGCCGGTCCCAACGCTACCCCCGGTCAATACAACGGCGTTCTGATCAGTCGAATTCGCAGCGACGTATCGCTTGCCGATTTCGAATCTGCCGTTCGTGATCTGGTTCGCGACGTCGAAACGAACTACTGGGAGTTGTACTTTGCGTACCGCGACTTGGACACCAAGCTGGAAGCCCGTGAAGCCTCTCGTGAGACTTGGGAAAACAGAAAGCTGCGATACGAAAACGGCGTTGGACGCCCGGATGACGAAGCTCAATCTCGTCAGCAATATTACAGCTTCCAAGCTCAAGCCCAAAATGCGCTTACAGGAGTCGGCGGTCAAGGCGGCGTACTTGGATCAGAAAGAAACTTGCGACGATTGATGGGGCTGGTTTCAAGCGACGGAAAGCTTATTCGTCCAATCACGGAACCTGCAGTCGCTCCAATCGTATTCGATTGGAATCAAACTCAACGTGAAGCACTCAACCGGCGCGTCGAACTTCGTCGTCAACAGTGGCAGATTCGACAACGCGAACTAGAGCTGGTCGCTGCGAAACAACTGAACAAGTGGCAATTCGATCTGGTCGGTAACTATGGCTGGCGTGGATTCGGCGACAACCTCTTCGGTTCACGCGATCGGATCAACGGAAGTGCCGTCGAAGATCTAACCAGTGGCGATCTTGATGATTGGCAACTAGGCGTCGAGTTTGGTGGTGCGATTGGCAACCGAACGGGCCATCTCGCGATTCGTAACGCGGAGCTCAACCTGGTTCGCGAACGTGCGATCTTTAAGGAACAGCAGCGACAAATCCTGCACGATCTGAACGCACAGTTTACAGAAGTCGATCGCGCACTTCAGGCAATGAAAACCAACTTCAACGCACGGGTCGCCGCCTTTGACGAGCTTGAGCCAAAACGTAAACGCGTGAACGAAGGGCAAGACCAGGTCTTCTTCCTGTTGGATGCTCAACAGCGAACGGCAACCGCTGAAAGCGCAGTTCATCGATCCGTCGCCGACTACAACCTTGCGTTGTTGAACTTCACTTACGCATCAGGCACGTTGCTTAGCCGATACAACATTCGCCTGACCGAAGACGCTTGGTCGGATTCGGCTCAAACGCGAGCCATTCAAAAAGCAGGTCGCATGGAAACGACTGGCGAGCCATGTTGCGTTGACAGTGTTGCGGTCAGCCAAGGTCCTTTCAACCAAGCAGCTCCACGGCTTGACCAATACATCGGCAACACGGTGCAAACGGACTACTCGGAAGTCTATGCTACAGAGGAACTGCCACAAGCGTCCGAAGGTACCATTAAAGAGCTGGATGCTGCTCCGCCGACGCCTCAGTCAGACAGCGACGATTCGGATGTTGATTTGCTCGAATTGCCAGAACTCGAACTTGAATTCGAGCCAGAAGATTCCGAGTGATTGATGGGCGGATCGTAATCGATCGGCGAGACTTTCTCCAATTGGAATTCTTTGCGACTCATCGCAACATAGTTCAATCCGATTGCGATTTGTTCGCCTTCCAGAACCCGGTTTCCTGCCGCGTCCATTCTCGCGTTCATCGTGGCTTTTTTCCCGCTTTGGCAAATCGTTTTGATTTCGCCCAGCTCATCTGCCCACGCCAGCAGGTATTTGCTTCCTTCAAATGGCTCGCCGCGGAAATCGGTTCGAAGACCATAGCACAGCACCGGGATGTTCAGCTGATCGCAGATCAAAGCCGTTTGCAAGACTTGCTTGTCCGTCAAGAATTGAGCTTCGTCGATAAAGACACAACTGACTTTCTCGCTCAAACTCTGTTCCAAAACGTGTGCGTACAAATCGAAGTTGCTCTCAAAAGCGAACGCGTCTCGCTCCAAACCGATCCGAGAAGAAATCACGCCAACCCCTGACCTGTCGTCGATCTTCGGCGTGAACAACAAGACTTTCATCCCCTGCTCTTCGTAGTTGTGTGCAGCTTGAAGAAGCGTCGTGCTTTTACCGGCATTCATTGCCGAGTAGTAGAAATAGAGTTTCGCCATGATTTATCGATTTGAAGTGTTGTTGATCCCAAGCGGTTGTTGATCCCGAGCGGTAGTTGACTCCGAGCGTTTCCGTCACTCGAGGCGAGCATCATCTTATGACGTTTCTCGCTCACGTCAAATGAAATACAATGAGCATGTCGCATCGTGTAAGACGAGCGAAGAAATAACGCCTACGAAAAAAATCCGACCTTCATGAATCACAAATCTAAAACCAACGCGGAACATCAGGAGGCCGGCGTTGTTGATTTTAATCGACGTGCCTGGGATCAAGTCGCAGAGGCCGGTGACAAGCTTTATCACGCGATGACGCCTGAGCAAATTGCTGCCGCACGCAACGGTGAGTGGCGAATTCGTATCACGCCTACAAAACCGGTTCCACGCGATTGGCTCGAGCCTTTGGCAGGCAAAGAAGTTTTGTTGCTTGGCGGTGGTGGCGGTCAGCAGTCTCCGATTTTGGCAGCGCTTGGCGCAGATGTTACGGTGTTCGATTTGAGTGAGTTGCAACTTGAACGCGACCAGGAAGTTGCTGCCCGTGAAGGGCTCGACATCTGTACCGTCGCCGGAGACATGGCAAACCTTTCAATTTTTGCTGACGCTGCGTTTGATCTGGTGCTTAACCCGTGTAGCGTCTGTTTTTGTCCGGACGTCGAACCGATTTGGCAAGAAGCCTTCCGTGTACTTCGACCCGGCGGGCACTTTGTGACAGGCTTTATCGATCCGATCTACTACGTTTTCGACGCTGCAAAAATGGACAAAGGAAAACTTAAAGTCCGTCACAAGATTCCGTATTCCGACTTCGATCTTGACGACGACGAGCGAGAAAAGCTGCTGGGGCCAGATCGCCCACGTGAATTTGGACATTCACTCGACCAACTCATTGGCGGACAACTGCGTGCCGGTTTTCGGTTGATCGATTTTTATCAAGACGGTTGGGGCGGCAGCGACCAGCTCAGTAAAAAAATTGACACGTTTGCAGCGACGCGTTGCGCGAAACCCCAAAACGAAATTTAACATGACTCAGCATGTTCGTCACAAAGAATTCACGCCGCTTGATCGTCCTCGAGAGCTTCTTTTGGTTTGCCCAGCGTTAAAGAGTCAAGTCAATCTCGCGCGGATCGTTCGATTGGCTTCTTGTGCCGGCGTCACCAAAATCATTACGACTGGGTCAACAAAAGTGGATCCCAAAATTGCACGTGACGGAGCCGAAAACATCGAGATCGTGCGCAAGCGAACGTTGCTCCCCGTTTTGAAAGAGCTTAAGTCGGATGGCTATCGCATTGTTGGTTTGGAGCAAACGGATAACTCGCATTTGATCTTTCAGTATCAATATCATCGAAAAACCGCCTTGCTGATTGGTCACGAGCGGCATGGAATTCTAGATGAGGAGCTGGCGGTTACAGACGATTGCATCGAGATCCCAGTTTACAGCCTTCCATACAGCTACAACGTGGTGACGGCGACCACGATGGCGGTCTATGAATACTGCCGCCAGTTTCCCTGCGGTTGATCGCTGCCGATAATCGAAACGATCCGCACAATCGTACCGCTGGATCCAGTGAGCCATCACCATTCTTTGCCACTGGGCTCTCGGATCCGTCAGAGCCTAGGAAAAAAAGCTACGTTTTAGATAACAAACAAGTTGCTGTTTACCACCGAAGTTTATGAAATCTTGGCTCCTGTTGACGATCCGAATTCTTGTCGTGGCCTTTGTTGTCTCGACCATGGGATTCGTTTGCGCAAAGCCATTGATGCCAGTAAGAACCGCCCTCGCGCCCAACCTGGACGTGAATCAGCCCGCGGAGCCAACTCAACCCGGCTGGATCGATAAAGTGAGCGAGATCAACGCAGTGCCGCTGTTCGTTTGTGTATTCGGATTGGCAACGGGCGGTGGAGTCCTGTTCTGGCAACGAGTTCGTCGTTCCAAGCGCGCTTTTAATCAGGCGTTGGAGCAAGGAGAAGTCCTTACGCAACCTGAATTTCTATTTGACTGGATGACGTATCTTCATAGCAAAGTCACAATCGATTTAACAGGATCGCAAGTCGCCGATGCCAACTTTCCAAAAGTTGATTCGATTCGCGGACTCGTTTGCCTTCGAGTTCCCAACAACGAATTGACTAACGAAAGCTGTTGCCGGATCGCCAGGTGTTCGACATTGGAACGGCTCGACCTTTCGAACACGAAGATCAATGATGACGGATTGGCGAAGCTCAGTAAGCTCGCCGAGCTTAAGATGCTCAAAATTGAAAACACAGATGTTGGTTTAGATTCAGTCGAAGACTTGCTAAGCAAGGTTTTACTTGACTGGATTGATTTAACGGGCACTCGTTTGAGCCCAGAGGAAGTTTCCGAGCTGCAAGAACAATATCCGAAAACTACGATCGAATTTCAAACATAGGCAAACAATGAGCTATCCGACGCGCTGATGAGAGGCAAGTCTAGCGCGAGAAAGGAGGCTGAGTTAACACTCGGCCTCCTTTTTCTTTTTTTCGTTTTCAACGATGTCGCGAGCTAATAGTTCAATTCAAAACAAACGAAAATCACTTTCGTGAACGTGGCCAGCCTGATGCATCAATACTGCGTTAGCGACTTCGATCGCCATCCTTGATTCAAGTGCCACGCCAGCTCGAACTGCGACACAAGGATCGTGTCGTCCTTTTTCAAGCTCATAGTCTATCTCGGAAAGGTCTTTGCGAACGCTTTTTTGTGGAGTTGTAATGGTGGACGTTGGTTTAAATGAAACTCTTGCCATCAGCGGCTTACCCGTAGTGATTCCGCCAAGCATTCCGCCGTGATTGTTAGACTGGTAACCCTTTGAACGAATGGCGTCGTTGTTCTGGCTGCCTTTTCGGATCACAACTTCGTTACCCGCGCCGATTTCGACGCCGCGAACAGCATGCAATCCACCGAGTGTTCCCATCAAGCGAAGTTTCAAACTGTTGTAAAGCGGCTGGCCAATGAGAGGTGGAACATTGACGGCCATGACCTCGACGACACCGCCGAGGGAGTCACCGGCCTTGCGAGTTTCCATGATTAAATCAGCCGCCGCGTTGGCAAAGTCATTGTCGATCGAGTAGATGACCGATTCGTTCATGGCGGCTTCGGTTTTTTCAAGTTGTTCTTTTGAGACCGTGTCGTCATTGAAGACATCGCCGAGCGTTTTCTTTGCCTTGAGTTTGCCAACTTGAACGATCGAGCTCATGAAGTAAGTTTGAAAAGCGCCTTCCAAAAAAGCTCTCGCGATCGACCCGCCAATGACATCACTGATCGCGCTTCGATAACTTGATCTCCCGCCACCTCGATAATCGACAAAGCCACTCGATTGATGGTGCTTCACCAAGTCCGTATGTCCTGGACGGACCTCGCCTTTGGGACCGGCGAACTGGCGGTAGTGATGTGATTTGGAAGAAGCCGATCCGACGAACGCGGCAATCGGTTCGCCTGTCGCAAATCCGGCGGAGTATGTTTTCGTGACGGTCGCTGGTGAAGATCCATTAAGGCTTGGCAACATGATTTCGGGGCCGCTCAACATGGCTTCATGGTCACGGTCGTCAAACACGCCAGCGGTCAGGATAACCTGGTCGGCTTCGTTGCGAGGCGTTCCATGTTTGTTCGAACCGGGACGACGACGGTTGAGGTACGATTGGATTTGAGCTCGTTCGATCCATGTCCCAGCCGGACAGCCAAAAGTGATCGTCGAAATTCCGGGTCCGTGAGATTCACCAGCTCCCGCCACTCCGAAAATGGGTCCGCCTAAAATTTCCATCGATCGTTGTCCATAAAAAAAACTATTTCTCAAATTGTATTCGGTTTGCTTTGAATCGGAACGGGACTGTCGGAGGATGTCAGGCAAGTCAAGCAATAACGTGAACTGCGCAATCTAGACCGATTCATTTGAGGTAAGTGCTGAGTCGGCTGACCGAGTGGATCAATTGCTAAATCCTGCTATTCCTGTCGCTCTCGCGGGTTATTCAAATCGACTCAATTTATTATCATGATCGAAAAGAAAATTAACCATCAGACGATCAGACTAATCAGGCGGAACCCAGCATGTCTCATTCATATATTGTTAGTGGAGCTCGTACACCAATTGGAGCGTTTCAAGGCGGACTAAGTTCGCTTGCCGCCCCGAAACTAGGCGGTTTGGCGATTGCTGGTGCCGTCGAACGATCGGGCATCAGCGTTAATGATTTCGATGAAGTCATCATGGGCAACGTGATCGGAGCGGGTGTCGGTCAAGCCCCCGCGCGACAGGCCGCATTGGCAGCTGGATTTCCGACGACGATCGCGGCGCTGACGATCAACAAAGTTTGTGGCTCGGGTCTCAAGTCCGTCATGTTGGCCGACCAGGCGATTCGTTGCGGCGACGCGGCAAGAATTGTGGCTGGGGGAATGGAAAATATGTCAGCCGCGCCGCACTTGCTCAACAATTTGCGATCCGGCGTCAAGCTTGGTGATGGCAAACTTGTGGATGCGATGGTTTACGACGGGCTGACTTGTTCGTTCGAAGGCTGCCACATGGGGATGCATGCTGAACACATTGCCAAAAAATTTGACGTCACTCGTGATGACCAGGATGCGTTTTCGCTTGAAAGCCAGAAACGGGCTGCGGCGGCGATGGAATCGGGAATGCTGGCCGACGAAATTGTTTCGGTAACGGTTGCCCATCGAAAAGGTGACACCGTTGTCGAGAAGGATGAGTGCCCGCGTCCAGAAACGACGGCTGAAGGATTGGCAAAGCTACGAACCGTGTTCGATAAAGAAGGATCTGTTACTGCCGGTAACGCTTCGACGTTGTCCGACGGAGCCGCCGCCGTTGTGGTCGTCGACGAAGCAACCGCCGCAAGTGCGAAAACGAAATTCAAAATCCTCGCGTCGTTTACTTCTGGCACCGACCCGAAAGACCTGTTTATCGCACCGGTCGAAGCCGTACGTGGTGCGTTGAGCAAAGCTGGACTGTCGACTGACGACGTTGATTTGTTCGAAATCAATGAAGCTTTCGCCAGCCAGATGGTCGCTTGTTTGAAAGAGTTGAAGCTTGATCAATCGAAAGTCAACATTTGGGGCGGCGGAATTTCTTTAGGCCACCCCATCGGCGCCAGTGGCACTCGCGTCTTGGTAACGTTGATGAACGCGTTAACCAAGCAAGACAAAAAAATCGGCGTTGCCAGTCTCTGCCTCGGCGGTGGCAACGCGGTCGCTATGGTCATTGAGAAAGCTTAGCCGCGGATTCGAAAGCAATTTTTGAAATGCTACTAGTGATTTTGCGCACGAAAACAATTTTACTTCACTGAACACTCCTTTCTGAACACTAAGAAGAACCATGGACTCCACTATCGTCGACATTGCTGACTACGTTCACAATTACGAAATCAAAAGCGAACTGGCGTATGAGACCGCTCGCCATTGTTTAATGGATAGTCTTGGTTGTGGCTTTCTTGCGCTGGCCCATCCTCAGTGCAGAAAGATGCTGGGCCCAGTCGTGCCGGGTGCTGAAATGCCTGGTGCCTGTCGCGTGCCGGGAACCAATATTGAGCTTGATCCCGTCAAAGCCGCTTTCGATATTGGTGCTCTGATTCGCTGGTTGGATTTTAACGATACCTGGTTGGCGGCTGAGTGGGGCCACCCATCGGATAACCTTGGCGCGATTTTGGCGGTTGCTGAGTATCAAAACCGAGTCAAAGGCATTGATCTGTCGGTTCGCGACATTCTCACCGCGATGATCAAAGCGCATGAGATTCAGGGAATCCTCGCGCTTGATAACTCTTTCAATCGAGTTGGGCTTGATCACGTATTATTGGTTCGTATTGCGAGCACTGCCGTAGCCAGCAAACTGTTGGGCAACACTTACGAACAAACGCTCAATGCTGTTTCCAATGCTTGGATCGATGGAGGCGCGCTACGAACATATCGCCATGCTCCCAATACCGGATCCAGAAAAAGTTGGGCCGCTGGTGACGCAACCAGTCGCGCTGTTCGGCTGGCCTTGATCGCGCAGGCGGGCGAAATGGGGTACGACACCGCGTTGTCCGCACCGAACTGGGGATTCAGTGACGTGTTGATGTCTGGCAAGCCGATCACATTGGCTCGACCCTTGGGCAGTTACGTGATGGAAAATGTGCTGTTTAAAATTTCGTTTCCGGCAGAGTTTCATGCACAAACGGCTGTCGAATGTGCTTTGACTTTGCACCCGCAGATTAAGGATCGACTTGATGAAATTGATCGAGTCGAGATGGAGACGCAGGAGCCGGGCGTGCGCATCATCGATAAGACAGGACCGCTGGACAATTTTGCCGACCGCGATCACTGCCTGCAATACATGGTTGCCATTGGTTTGATCTTTGGTGAACTGACGGCCGATCACTATACCGATGCAACTGCGAAGGATCCTCGAATCGACAAGCTCAGGGAAAAAATGGTCGTCCAGGAAAATGAGTCGTTCACGACTGACTACTACGATTTGGAAAAGCGAGCGATTGGAAACAGTATCCAAGTCTTCTTCGCGGATGGATCCAGTACAGATCGAATCGAAGTCCAGTTTCCAATCGGTCATCGCGTTCGTCGGGACGAAGGAATTCCAGTTCTGAAAGAGAAATTCTCAAACAGCCTCGATCGCGTCTTTCCGCCAGAACAGTGTGAGCAGATTCGCAAAGACTTCGTTGCTGAGGAGTCGATCGACTCGTTGAAGGTCGAATCGTTTATGGGACTCTTCGTGAAGGAACCACGAGAGAATCTGTTGGCGTAAGGCGGCTTTTACGTGCCACGCAAAAGAAGTCGGGTCGCCTGGAATCGGACGTCCGGGTTCAGGCAATTCAAATGGGTGCCGTTAATTCAATGGGTGCCGTGCATCACGCGAAGCGCGAGCATGTTGGGCTCAAGCCGATGTGCGGGCTAAAGGCCGAGCCATTTGCCTAGCCGGGGGTGAAGCCCCAGGATGAATGACTGCGCAACTATTTCGAAACGACGAAACTACACCACTGCCAAGCATCTTAAGCAGCCGTTGCTTCGCAACTAAGCCGCTGCTGCGCAACTAAGCCGCTGCTGAGACTGGTTGCTTGTACTTCTGGTTGTAGAAAAAACGAGCTTGCCCTTGCCAGTCATCTCGCTCAATGCGATCACGGAAAGCAAGCAAACGAGAAAACTCTTCGATCGCTTCCGGCTTCCACTCCATGACTTGTTTGAAAGTGAAAATTCCAAAATCGTTCAATCTCTCTTCCAGGACTTCAGCGATTCCTGAAATGCGTTTCAGATCATCCCGTTTTTCGGGTCGTTCAGTAAAGACAACGCCGCGAACTTCATCATGACGCACTCGTCCGCCGTATTCGGTTTCGTATTTGGAATTGTTTTGTTGTTCAATTGCATGCGTGAAAGAAATGACGGTCGTTTCTGGATCAGCAATCTGGCGATAGTTGGCCAGTCGAGCAAGCACACCAGCACGTTCGCGTCGCAGATTGCGAATGGTTTCTTCGCTTGCGTCAAGTCTTGCTTGTGTGCGGGTTAGCCGCTGTTCGTAGTCCTCAAGTTGGGCGTCGAACTGTTCACGAGAAGTTTGATCTTGCGACTGATGTGAGCGGATGTCATCCAACTGATTCTGCAATTGCTGCTGACGTGTTGTGGCGACCGCATAATCGTCTCGTAGTCGAGCCAACTCTGCGGATTCTGCTAGAAGCCGTTTCGTTTTCGAGTCGTAACCAGCCAGTTTGCTTTCCAGCTCACTGACTCGCAAACGCATGGCAGCCAGTTGTTGTGCTTCTTCTGTCAATCGCGCTGAGTCAAGTTGGTAGCTGTTAGCTTTCTCTTGCGACTCAGCCAGTTGTGTGCGTAGTTTGTCCAACTCTTCGCGAAGCTCTTCCCGTTCAAGTTGCAACTTTCCAATCGTTTCACTGTCTTGCTTAAGCTGGCCATGCATCTCGTGACGAGTCTGCTTTAGATCGGCTTCGAGTTGATCGCGTTGAGCGCTAAGCTTGACAATAGATAGTGAGTAGTCATCTGCTTTGGCTCGCAACGATTCAAGCTGCTTGCTAAGGTCTGACTTCTTCTCGCGATACTGTAAAGTCAACGAATCCGATTGAGTCGTCCAGCGAAGCTTTTCCTGCTCCAGTTCCGTCTTGCGAAGTGACAATTGCTCACGCAAGTCTTTTGAATGTGAGGCGTACTGACTGGACTGTTTCTCGATTTGCTCACGGAATGATTCGATTTGTTTCTCGTAGTCCGCACGCTGCTCGGCGAACTGATCTCGTAGCTCTTTGACACGCGAATCTAGTTTGGATTCCATCTCGGCGCGAGAATTGAGTTCATGCTTAAGGTTCTCAAGCGCGTCGTCTTGATTTTGACGCAGCATATGGATCGTCGACTCCTGGTTGTCGATCCGACTCTGCAATCCATTCGAAATCGAAGCTGTTGATTTCTCAGCCGCAAGTGCAGCGTCACGTTGTTCAGAGACCTTGGTCAGCTGCTGTTCCGAGTTGGCGAGCGACTGTTTCAGCGATTCAATTTGTTGCTCGTACGAATCGATGCCGGTCAATTTTTCGCGAAGTGAAGCCGTTTCCTGCTGCAGTAACGCGTACTGTTTATCGAGCTCTTTGTACTTCTGAGATGTTTCAGTGTATTGGCTGCCTGAAAGTTGGGCTGCTTTGAGTTCAGCGGTAAGCTGTATCACTCGCGAATCGGCCTTGGAATGCTTCTTTTTCCAAGTGTCTTCAAGCGTCGTGACTTTCTTTAGTGACTCTTGCGTTTGCGTGTGGAGCTTGTCTTCGGCTTCGATCCGCAACTTTTTTTCCTTGCGCAATTCAGCTTCGGTCTCTTCGACCTTCTTTTTGCGGTCTCCGACTTCCGATTCAAGCTGAAGCCGTTCTCGTTCCGCTGATTCGCGACTGCCAGACCAATCGTCACACAACTGTTGGAGCACGTTAAGCTGCCCTCGTTGGCGGCTAAATTTGTCTTCCAAAGTTTCGTACGAACCGTTCACAGCGTTCAGCGACGATCGTAACTCGTCGTTTTCACGAGTCAGATTGCGGCGCTCTGTGACGTCTTGGGTACGATCGCGAAAGAACAAAACGTATCCGACTAGCATTCCGGCAAAGACGAGAAAGAATGCAGTGAGTAGGTCAATGTCCATCAACATGGATGACTCCGTTGAATCAGGTAAGCTGTTTCTCGAACGCGGTGCGCTCGATCGGCTGGAATTGTTATTAAACCGCTAGCACGAAGTACCATTCGTCCACAAAACGAAGGCACTGTCATCTGCTTTCGGATAGTCATAGTCCGAATCTTCAGTAGAACTCCCTTAAACGACAAACTTTAACACCATTCACTTTCTCGGTGTGGTTTTTTACGCACGTGTCCGAGACAAACCGAAACGATCGACCCTCCGTCGTTGGATGAAGTTGACGACGCTACCAATGTCATACTTTGCGCAACGTTTGCCTAACTTTGCCCTACGTTTGCGCGACGGACAGTCGGGGCGACAGTCTGGTCAATGTTGCTGGCGAAATGGTCATGTGAGCAAACTGTCTATTGCTCTTTTGATCTTTCAAAAAATTTGACGGCGAAGTGTCTGAAAAAAACTAGCGCGTTACAGCAGAACAACTTACGATCGAACTTTCGTTTTTGAATTCGACGTAACTCTTTTAGCAGATGAATTGGTTGGCTCGACTCCGAAAAAGTGATGCCAATAATTTGACGCACTAAGCAAGTAGTTCTTTGTCTTCGTTTCTCCTTTTCGTAAACGCCTCGCTTCTATGCGACTTAGTCTCGCCGCGCTACCAAGAAAAAGTGCACAGCTTAATTACTGACTAATGCGTTTTTGTTTAAGGAATGTCATGAACAGATTGAAGGTATTCGCGGGCTTGTTAACGATTTTTGTTGCTTCATTGTCCACTGGGATTGGGCCGGCCAGTTCGTCGGCGCAGATTCGAGAGATCCCAGTTCGAGGGCTTCGCGGCATTGCCAAAGTCGGGAAAAACAAAAGGGGTGGACACAATATCTACTACAATCCAAGGACTTGCCGGCGCTTGGGGCCTGACCTGTGTTCCTTTTTCCGAGCGCATGAGCATGCCCATGTGCGACTGAACCACTTTGGTCGCGGTGTCCCGGTCCGCCAAGCCGAGTGGGAAGCAGATATTTGGGCGGCAAAAAATTCCTCTCCGGCATCGGTACGAGCCGCTGTTCGGTATTTTCGACGCGGAAACGGCGGCAGCATCAAGCACGGAAGTTCAATCTCGCGCGCTCGACGTGTATTGGGTTCGTCAAATACTTACAGCGCGCAGGGCAGGCGAAGATTTTTTGCGCCGTTCACTCGGTAACAGTGTAAAGCCCATTTCAAAAGTGTCGTTTGCATCACCGAGTTTAGCAGTACTGTTCAATCGAGTGGCAGTCTGGTTGCGAGTGACGTTCCGATTACGAAAAAAACTCCCCTCTCCCCGTGAATTCGGATCTATAGGCGTTGCCAACTAGAGGACATTTCAAAACCTAAAATCGTGCGATCATCGTAGTGGGATTCGCCAGAATTCCCTTTGTTTTGAAAGCGAGCTGGGACTTCTGGCGAAGTCCACTACAGGTTTTGAAATACCCTCTAGTCAAACGTAACCCGAATTCACGGGGAGAATGGCCGGGGGTGAGGGGCTTTATGCTTCATCCAGTAGCGTCTCATCAATTCTAGCGATGACAGCGTGAGTCTCATGTTCAACTTGGGCGCAAGTAAATCGGAGTACAGGAATACCTTGTTCGCGCATCCGGCACCGTCATGCTGTTTCGGCTCGCAAAACATGTCGCAAAAAGTTCAAAACTTGTTTTGCTGAGCGAGTCTCCCGCATCGACGAATGGCCACCATACCGAAACTCGTTTGTCGCGATCCCCTCTGAATCATCTTCATCGTCCCACACGATCACCGCGTGGTAGCTGCCTGCTTCACGGCTTTCGTCGTCAGCGGCCAGCGGCCCGATCGCAATTCCGATGTTTGACAAAAACGTTTGTCGAATTTGACGAGCCGCCTCCAGCAGCGCGGCCGTCGAGTTAGGTTCGTTGTCGCCTTCATTGCTTTGGCTATCTGAACTATCCACCAAATCGATTGGCTCAAGATGGTTAAATGAGTAGTGGCCAACCAGTGGAAAGCCTTTTTCTTTTTCGTTCGCCGATTGAAGGAGCCTCGCAGAATTTCCACCGAACTCAAAATCAGCGATCGCGACAGAAAGTTCTCGTTCGATCAGTGATCGGGTGACAACATCTTGCAGGCGGTCGTCACCGCTACCGAAAACAATATCGCCCAGTGTTTCCTTGATCTCGGCGATCGTTGGTTCAATCTGTTTTAGAAAGTCGGATTCGTCGTTCGCATGGGCAGCGATTCGAAATGAAATCGTTGCAGCGCTAGCCGTAATTCCAACCCGAGGTTCGCGGTCGCGTTTCATTAAATTTGGTAACAACGATTCGGCTTCGCTTTCTCCAATTCCGAAACATCGCAGCGTGTGATGAAAGATTCTCTGACCCGAGTACTTCCCATTTCCAATCGCCGGTTCGACATGTGACGCCCACATCTGCTTCATTTCCGCTGGAACGCCAGGCAGTGCGAACAGCCGACACGGACTGGGCGCATCAACGGCCAAGTCGATACCTGGAGCGGTCCCTTCCGGGTTGTCGATAATCGATGATCCAATTGGGAAGTATGCTTGAACGCGATTGGCATCCGACATTTTTCGTTGAAACCTGTCGAACATTTTCTGGATGTGCACCAGGACTTCAGGCTCGAATTGAAGCTCAAGCCCCGCCGCATCGGCGACGGCTTGGCGTGTCAAATCATCTTTGGTCGGTCCCAGACCACCCGTGATCACGACAACGTCGGCTCGCGCGATTGCGATTCGAACGACGTCGGTTTGCTGGGCCAAGACATCGCCAACGGTCGAATGAAACGCAACGCGAATTCCGAGATCATTAAATTGCGAGGCAATCCATTGCGAATTGGTATCCAAACGCTGTCCGCTGGTCATCTCATCGCCCACGGCAATGATCTCGGCAAGGAGAATTTTTTTGTTCATTAAGTTTTCGTGTACCGTTTGCGATTTGAATCAGAACTCGTGGCCGGCGCTGGTCGCGTCAAGAGGTCAAAAACGTTTCAACAATGAGCTGTGGAGCGGGGACTTCGGTCGGGCTGATACCTATTGATGCTCCCACAAGGTTGGCAACATAATCGGACGCCCCTTCATCGCAAAAGACATTGGCAATGATTTGGTCTTTTTCGATTTTGTCACCGATGCGAACAAGCCATTCGATCCCGGTTGAATGATCAATTGGGTCGCCGATCTTTTTCCGTCCGCCTCCCATTTCAATCACTGCCAATCCCAGTCGTTCCGCATTCACGCGGCTCACGAATCCGGACTCCATGGATTTGATAGCCCGAGGAAATTGCATCTTTCTTGGAGCATTCAAATCGCCTCCGTGATTCTTGACCATCTCTTCCAGACGTTTTAACGCGGCGCCCGTTCGAATCGTATCTTCCAGTCTGCCTCGAGCGCTGTCGAGGTCGCTCTCAGTTCCTACGCTGACCAACAATCGGGCTCCAAGTTCAACGGTCAACTGGCGAACATCGTCTGGGCCTTCATCGTTCAAAATTGCAACGGACTCATCGATCTCATTCGCGTTGCCAATCATTCGGCCCAACGGTTGGTTCATGTCGGTTATGACTGCCGTAGTTTTGACTCCCAGTGCGTTACCGACTCTGACCAGCGACTTGGCTAATTCTTGCGCGTTTTCCAGTGTCTTCATGAACGCGCCACTTCCCCACTTTACATCCAGCACCAACGCGTCAACGCCTTCGGCGACTTTCTTGCTGAGGATGCTGGCAGTGATCAGCGGGATGGAAGGGACCGTCGCAGTGACGTCCCTCAATGCGTAGAATTTTTTGTCGGCCGGCGCCAACGTTGACGTTGCGCTGGCGATGGAACAACCGTTCCAATTGATCACGCCGCGAAACTCGTCAGGTGAAAGATCCGTTCGGTAACCAGGAATCGATTCGAGCTTATCAAGAGTTCCTCCCGTTGCCCCAAGCCCCCGTCCCGAGATCATGGGAACGACAACATCACAACACGCCAACATCGGCGCGAGAGGAATTGAAATCTTGTCACCAATCCCTCCAGTTGAATGTTTGTCTACAGTCGGCTTGCCAGAAGTCCACTCCATTCGCTCGCCGGAATTGACCATCGATTCGGTTAGCGATTGTGTTTCCTCGGGCGTCATTGATTGAAAGTAAACGGCCATCGCAAACGCAGCCATTTGGTAATCGGGCACGTCGCCTTTGGCATATCCTGTCACCAGTTTGTCGATGTCTTCTGCGGTAAGGACTTTTCCGTCCCGTTTGGCGGCAATTAATTGAGCAACATTCATCAAGAAAATCCATACAAATCAAAACCTGTACTCTTCGCGCCTACCATTGTGACGGACAACGGTAACGTGAAACAGGCCACCAACTCAAATCCACTTAGGCAGCCGTATGTTGTTGCTGAACATGGCTTTGGCCTGCCGATGAAATGGCTCTAGCTAGAAAAAGAACTAGCGGAGAAAACTTGATTGGGGCTCGTTCTTAATGGTGTTTTGAATAGACTGGAGCGCTTTAAAACGTCATTTACAAGATGCGATCATGGCCAGAATTCTGCTGACAACAACGTCCTATCAAGACACGCCGGGCCCGCACCATCAGCTGCTCAAGGATCACAATCTCGACGTTCACTGCGAACGAGGTCCTCTCCCGGAAGCGAAAATGTTGGAGCTGGCTGGCGAATTCGATGCGTTCCTGTGTGGTGATGATCAGATCACAAAGGCAGTGATCGACAAGTCGCTTCCTCGTTTAAAGATCATTTCAAAATATGGGATTGGTGTCGACAAAATCGATGTGAACTACTGCACCGAAAAAGGCATCCCGCTAACTTTTTGTCCAGGTGTTAATCATACGACCGTTGCCGAGCACACCTTTGCGCTAATGTTGTCTTTGTCGAGAAAGTTCGTCGAAGAAGTCAACTTTGTACGCTCGGGCAATTGGACGCGGCTGACGGGCAACGAGTTGATGGGCAAAACCATTGGAGTCGTTGGACTGGGGCGGATCGGAAAAGAAGTCGCCAAGCGAGCGAAAGCTTTCGAGATGCCGGTGATCGGGTACGACCTCTACTGGCCCGAAGATTTTGCAAAACAGTTTGGCGTTCCAAGAGCCGAATCTTTGGAAGAGATTTTCAGTCGCTGCGACATTATTTCGTTGCACACGAATTTGACCGATCAAACGCATGGAATGATTTCCGCTGCGTCGATCGCGTCCATGAAAAAAGGTGTCATGATTCTCAACTGCGCACGCGGCGAGTTAGTCAACACAGCCGACATGGTCGCAGCACTTGAGTCAGGTCAAGTTGGTGGCTACGGAACTGATGTGCTTGATCAAGAGCCTCCGCCAGCGGACCACCCGTTGCTGTCGGCGCCCAACTGCGTGATCACTCCGCACATCGGCTCTCGAACCTACGAATCGGTTGAACGCCAAGCCGTGATGGCGACCCAGAACCTGATCAACTGTCTCAAAGGGGAATCGCCACTGGCTCAGGTCAACGACGCACCAATTCCCGTGGCTTTGATCTAATCTGACCGCTTTACTTTCAACGCATCGAATCCCACTAAAACAAAAACACAAATCCGTTAAACAGAAAAGTCATTCATGTCAGAAACGTTCTACGTCGTTCCAGAAGAGCAACACAACTCATTGGTTGCAGCGGCTTACTTGCATCGAAACTTTGACGAAGCCGAATCGCAAGCGGCGGCCAGGTTTTCAGCTTACGCCAGCCGACATGGAATCCGCACGCACAATGCGTTGAAGGCGCTGCACCTCGATGAGTTGTTTGGGTCCAAGTCTCAAGGCTGTGTGCCCAACGCAACGATTGAAAAACGTGACACGAAATTCGAAGCCTCGAAAATTTGGAACGCGAACAAAAAGCTGGGCCAGGCAACGGCTTACGAAGCGATCGAAGAAGCGATCGCACTGGCGGACAAATATGGCATCGGCCAGGTTTCTGTTGACAACGCGTTTCACTATCTCTGGGGAGGCGGATACGTGATGGATGCGGCTCAGCGAGGATACATTGCTTATACGAATTGCACCGCTGCGCTGGCAGAAGTCGTTCCGTTTATGGGCAGCTTTCCGACGCTTGGCACGAATCCGCACTCGTGGGGATTTCCGACAACCGATGCGGTCGGGTATCCCGTCGTGATCGATTGGGCAACGTCGGTCGTTGCGATGGGCCGTGTCCAACAACTAAAACGAGAAGGAAAGACGCTTCCGCCGGGCGCGGCTGTCGATGCAGAAGGCAACGAGACAACCGATCCGAATCAAGTCAACGCATTGACGACGTTTGGACGCCACAAAGGTTATGGTTTGTCTTTGATTAACGAATTGATGGCCGGTTTCATTGGAGGCTCGTTGCCGACGTTGCGATCACGCTGGGCAAACGATAGTCAGGAAAAACACACTTGCGCGTTTTACTTTCAGGTGATTCACCCGGATGCCGTTAGCGGCAACAGTTTTGCCAAAGGCCGATCTCAGGCTGAAAACATCAAGGCGGTTGTCGAAGACGTTTGTGGTCACGGAAACGACAAGTGCTTGCTGCCCGGTCAGTTAGAAGCTCAAGCCGCTGCGAGATCGGCAAGCAACAATGGCTTGTTGTTTAGTAAAGCGGAAATTGAAGAGTTCAATCAGATCGCAACCGAGTGCGGCCAACCGACATGGGATCCAGAAAGTCTGACCGTTGCGAGTTGATGATAGTTCGCCGACTGAACGACTTCGTGACGAAACTCCTTGGACGCCATCGAGTTTGTCGTACTAAGACAACACATCTTCAGTATCGTCAAAGTCGATCAGGATATCGCCAGCGGAGTTGAAGAAAAAATCGGCTGCGCCATCGCCGCGAATCCGGTCAATATCCGAATCGCCATCGGGTCCACCTCGAAGGACGTCACTTCCGCCGCCACCAGAAAGGAAGTCGACTCCCAGCCAACCTTTAAGCGTGTCGATTCCACCTTGGCCCAGCAATACATCATCGCCAACGCCGCCATCGAGATCGTCATCACCGATCCCACCCACCAAGAGGTCGACTCCGCCGTTGCCAAGCAGCACGTCGTTGCCTGCCAGACCCAGTAACGCGTCGTCTCCGAGTCCTCCGGCTAGTCGATCATTGCCAAGCCCGCCGACAAGGCGGTCGTCGTCGTTGCCACCGACAAGACGATCATTTCCGTTGTTGCCAAAAAGTCGGTCCATGCCGTCGAGCCCAAAGATCGAGTCATCGCCGTCATTGCCACCAAGGACATCATCTCCAAATCCACCGTCGACGAAATCATCGCCTTGCTGGCCGTAAGCGATATCGTCTCCGTCTCCCCCGTCGATCGTGTCGTTGTCCTCGCCACCTAAGATGAAGTCATCTCCAGAACCACCGTTGATTGTGTCAACTCCCAATCCACCAACTATTCGGTCGTTGCCGTCCTGGCCGATCAATACGTCGTTGCCCGGACCGCCGAGTAGAATGTCATTTCCACCAGGAATCACACTGCCGTCGTCAGAGGTCTCAGCCGCTCCGCCGGCCAGCGTATCGTTTCCGTCGCCTCCGCTTAGTCGGTCGTTTCCAGAGCTTCCGTCAAGAAAATCTGTGCCGTCGCCGCCGAAGAGGTTGTCGTTGCCACCGTTTCCGACAACCGTGTCGTCGCCATCTCCACCGTCCAGCAAGTCGGCACCACTACCGCCTTCAAGGATGTCGGCTCCGTCATTGCCATACAGCCGTACATGCCCAAAGAAATTAAATGGTACGAGTGTGTCTTGAATTTTGAAGGTATCATCTCCGTCGCCACCGATCCCCAAAACACGAACTGTTTCGATAGCGAGGCTGTCCGTCCCTGCGATTCGTACCGTTAGCCTGTCATTTCCGTTGTCACCAAAAGCGCGAATGTAAAGCGGGATATCCTCGATCCAATTGCCCGCTACGTTGAACCGATCATCTCCACCCAGTCCCTGGATTTTGATAATGAAGAAATCAATTAAGCTGGGGTCGTAACTAATTTCACCCGTATCAACTCCGTTGACCGAATAGGCGACGGCGGTGTCTGAAACAGAGAAGTCAACCACATCGGCCGTGTTGTCGCCGACTACGTTGATGAAGTCACTGCCGTGAGTGACGGTAGCCAATAGATTTCGTTTCTCAAGACAGTTGTAACTTTGGTGAACTTCGCGGAGTCGTTTTCTCATAGTGATTCCTTTGGAAGCAATTCCTGCAAATCTCTAGAGGACATTTCAAAACCTAAAATCGTGCGATCATCGTAGTGGGATTCGCCAGAATTCCCTTTGTTTTGAAAGCGAGCTGGGACTTCTGGCGAAGTCCACTACAGGTTTTGAAATACCCTCTAGTAAAGGCCAGCTCTTTACTCTTAGCCTAAATCATCGTCACCTACCTGATATCCTTTTCGACAATTCAGGCTATCTAAGTTGATAATTGCGAGGAAATCCGATCCAAATTGTAGGACTATTCCACTTGGCTGGGGAATAGTCAGCGCCATCCCGGAGAGATTTAAGCGATTAGCCGGTGTTGGAGCGCAGTGACAACACCGGAATACGTTGCGAATTCATCGATCTTGAAGGGATCGCAGCGAAAACAATCAGTATCGTACGTGATCGATTGGGATCACTTCGAAGCCGATCAAAACGAATGTTCATCGCCAGGAAATTTTCCGCCAACGACTTCAGCACTCCACTGCGCCGCGGCATCACGAATGGTCGTTTTGAGATCTGCAAAGGCTTTGGAAAAACTGGGCACGTATCCGCTGTTGAAACCAAGCATGTCGTGAGTTACCAGGACTTGTCCATCACAACCTGCACCTGCGCCGATCCCGATTGTCGGAATGTTCAGTTGCTCGCTCAACTTTTTTCCAATCTCCGCGGGAACGCATTCGACGACGACCGCGAACGCTCCGGCGTTTTGGCATGCAATCGCATCGGACAACAAGACTTCTTCATCACGTTGAACCTTGTATCCGCCCATCGCGTGGACGGCTTGAGGTCGAAGCCCTACATGAGCGACGACCGGAATTCCGGCAGCGACCAACGCCGCAATTACTTCTGCTTGTTCGGCGCCTCCTTCAAGCTTTACTGCCTGGCATCGTGTCTCTTTCAAGATCCGACCAGCGGCTTTGACACAGTCGCGAACGCCGTGATGATTTACCGGGAACGGAATATCAACAACAACGAATGCACTTTTCGCAGCACGCCCCACCATTTCTGCATGGTAGATCATCTCGTCCAATGTGACCGGCAAAGTATTCTCGTGTCCTTGCACCACCATCGCCAACGAATCACCAACGAGCAGCATGTCCACGCCTGATTCGTCTAACAGCTTTGCCATTGGATAATCGTACGCGGTCAGCATCGTAATCTTCTTTCCTTCCTTTTTCATCTTCAGGAAATCCGGAACTTTCAACCGACGACGTTTTTTGGGTTTAGGTTTTGAGTTCATAGTTCGATTTCGTAAAAAGGTAGAAAGCTTTGAGCGTAAAGTTGCCAAGGTAGTGACATTGATTGCCAGTTTCGTGTCTGACGCAGTTGTTCAACGGTTATACAAATGAAGTGTCGGACAAAGCCGCTCAATCGTCAACTAACAGTGTTGCCAGTGTCATGAAAAACCGGGTTCCGGCGACGTTTTCTGTGCGCTCGACTTGTCGTTGAGTTGACAATATCTGAACCGACACTGCGTCAACCTTCAAGCTGCTTGATCACTTTTCTGGCCCGATTAGCAAATCCAGAACTGGCGTCGGGCATTCGATCACGCAAGTCATCACAAAGTTTTTTCGCCGCTTCGGGATACTGATCGCACCGATCGGCCACAAAGCTCATCGAAAAAGCACCAATTGCCACATCGACGTTTCGGTCGGCAACGAAACCTCCGCACATGCTAATCAATCTCGCTTCCAATTTTGGTGGAATAGGTTCGTCCAACTCACTGAAAAATCGAACCCCGTTTCGACGAATCGCCTGGTGGATTGGTTCTTCGATTGCGTCGACAATTTTATTGAGCCATGGCAAAAGTAAATCCGGCGCACGTCGTCCAAGATCACCGAACACCTGCGAGGCTCTTTGCGCAACGACGACTTCATCAGAAAGAAAGCACCCCATCAACTCAACAACCAGTTCCAGGTCATCATCAATCATGGCCAACACGCGATCGGCATTGGCGCGAGAGTTCTCTTGCAACAATTGTTCGCGTACTTTCATTTTTGTTGCTGGTTGAGCCGTACGGTTTTTATTTGTTGTGGGCGAAAATTCAATTCTACGCGCTCGCCAGAAACCGACAACTCTTCACCATCGGTTTCAATGTGGCTGGAATGAACGGCCGATTCAAGCCCTTTCATCGATAGCGCTACGTTCGTCGATTCGTTGGATACGTTCCACGCTCTGGCAATGATTCCATTTTCGATCCCTTCTTCACTTGGCTTCACCGCCCAAAGCAACACACTGGATTCTTCGCCACAGTTAAGCAGCGAGTAAGTTGAACCAGAAAGCGTTTTCTTAATTGTTTTTGAATTAGGGATTGGGGCGACAGCCAAAGGGTTTTGTCTTTCGACGGACCATCGCATTGACTCAACCGGGTCGAATTTTGCTTCGTTGACCTTGATGGAAAAGCGCTGCGTGAATTTAGTGTCGCCTCCCTGATCGCGAATCCCGAGCTTGGGGCCATCGACTTGCCCCCCTGCCAAAACGGATATTTTGGCAGAATCAGAATCAAGGTGAGCCGGAGTGCTTTCGCCAAGTCTAAAAAAAGCGCAATCGTAATTCGCCAACGTAGCTCCCAAGTCAGCCTTGCCATCGGTTGACAAGTTCTGCACATTCAAGAAATGGCCCAGCGACAACCAGTCGTATCTCGCGTTCTTTGTTGCGTAGTGCCCACCAGTCGCATCGCCTGTGGCCAATCGTGCGCGTAGGATTGCACCAACTTCTTCGTGATGGACGTCCGGATCGTCCACGGCGAAATCGAACTCCCATTGGTATACGTCTGAGAAGTTACCGCGGATTGTGTTTTCAATTTCAATCCAATCAGCTTCGGCAGGCAACGATATCGTTGTCGAACGTGGCAGTCCAGAATTTATCTTGATTGAAATTGATGCTTGAAGTGGGTTGGAAGTTTGCTCAACAGAAGTCGCGAGATTTCCAGCCGGAAGCAAGTTTTTTCCGCGGAGCACATTCAACCCAGCGGGCCCGGCTAGTTCACGCCCAGATTTTTTGTCGACCAAACTTGTGATCGTTCCCAAGTTTGAAACCTTCACGAGGATGGATTCGTTCTCCAATTCAAAATCGACAACTGTCGTGTCTTCCTGAATGCCGCCTGCGACCGGCAGAAACTCGATCACGCGATAGCCCACCGGCGGAACTCTTGGCACTTTCGCCAGCACGCTTTCGGTGCTTTGGGAAATCGCCAATTCAAACTGGTCTCGAACATCAATGGCTTTCCAACGCCCGCCAGGATCGAGCGTCGGCAAGAGTGCCAAGGGCAAGTCAACCAGTCCATCACGTTCCCAGCCAAGCGGATTGAAAATGACAAACCGGTGTCGTCCTTTCTCGCTGGAAACGTTTTTAGCCAATTTTTCGAGAGCCGAGTCCTGCAGTTCGTCAACGTAAGCGGAAATTTCATCGGCCAGTTTGCGTTGCCAGTTACCTCGCTTGGTTCGCATTTCTTCACTTGCATCAGCCGTCCAATCGTGTTCCCAATACAAACCAAGATTCATGTTGGCTTGTTCGCGCGCGGCTTGCCGTTCATTCCAGAATTTTGGATCGTCCATCGAGACAATAGCCGCCAACGCTTCTGCCGTTCGCAATTTTTCAACCGCTCGTCGGACCCGCGCAGTTTGCTCAGCCATTGACATGCAGTACAGATCCCATTCGTTACCGTAAGCCAGACTTTCATTGGGCAACCGTGGACCGTAGTGTTTTTCAAAGTCTCGAAAGAAGTCTTCTTCGTTGGAGACGATGACTTTTTGATTTGCCGTTGATTTCTCTCTGGCCACGTTTGGGAATTCATCAGACAGCGTCTTCAAATCGTCCCAGCCCTGACCAAAAAGTCCAATCGTTCCAAACTTGTGTCGCTTCTTGAACCCTTCGTTGTTGCGAACCCAATCGATTGCTTCCCGGGGCTTGCGGGCTTCGGCGTAACCACCAATGGAAGCATTATTGTTGCCCAGCGAATACCACTTCATCAGAACGCGACTGCCATCGATTCCTTGCCACCAATAGATTTCGTGATCTCGTTGTTGAAAGTTCTTGTATTCCATCTTTGTCGCGCAGGCGCATATGCCGCGCCACGAATATTTGGCGCCCGATCCCGCCCACAAAGCTCCCAACCCCAATGGCAATGTCTGATTCTCCATCGAGACTGCCATCGGAAACTTCAAATCGTATTTTCGTTCGAGCGTTCCCGCATAATACATTCCGCGCAACACGGCTTCGGCGGGCTGAGCTCCGTACGTGTTGGCCAACGCGGTCATCGGTGCAGAAATATGTCCGCTGCGAACCCTTTCAATCAAGCGATTGAACTCGGGAGCAGGTTTGTTTTTCTCATATTCCCAAAGCCACAGGCTACCGTCACAATTCCACCGTGATTGAAATTCTGGCGGTGCGTCTTGGGTCCGGTCAGCTTGATCAAGGTAGTAATCGATCATCTCCAGAAACGCAGCGCGATACGTTACGTCGTCTGCGGTCCAGAAATAATCGGTGTGGTCATCAGGTGCAATGTAGATCCTTGATTCCGGCAACTCCGTCGATTCGATCGATGGAGATCCGGTCTCTGCGCCGGTGACTTGAGCTTCGACGCGTACCTGGAGGGCAGTGTTGGCGAAAGTGAGCAGAAATGCGACAGCGATTTTACGCCAATGGCGATTGATGATTTTGAAAAATTGGGTCATGCCCCAGTTTATCAACCAACGCATCGCGATGTCTAACAAAGAACAAAATTTCTATTGGCCAAACAAAGTTTACTTTGTTGCGACGGTGTCGGCGTCGAGGCCAGTGAAATTATCGGTTACGAAGTCAAGGACTTGGTCAGCAGCGAGCGGACGCGAAAACATAAACCCTTGAGCGTAGCCGCAGCCCATCGATGCCAAGAGAGCTCGCTGAACCTCTGTCTCCACTCCCTCAGCAACAACATCAAGAGAAAGTCCATCAGCCAGCGCGATAATCGCTGTAACGATCGTCTCTTTGTCCGCGGACATTGTGATTTGGTTAATGAACGAGCGATCAATCTTCACGACATCTGGAGAAAGTTCGTGAATGTAAGCCAATGATGAGTAACCTGTTCCAAAGTCATCGATCGCAACTTTTACCCCTTGTTCACGCAGCATCGAAAGCGTTTTAGCACCCTGTTCTGGGTTTTTCATGATGGTGCTTTCGGTGACTTCCAGTCGCAGATCACCTGGTTTCAATCCAGTTAACTTAAGGACATCGATGACTTCCTTAACAACATCGTTGTTACATAGTTGACGGTTGGAAAGGTTGACACTGACTTGCAAAGGCTCGAATCTTGGATCGGCCGCTTTCCATTCTGCCATTTGTCGGCATGACTCAAGGAGAACTTGTTGACTGATTTCTGCAATTAAACCCGTTTCTTCAGCGATGGGAATAAATTTGGCCGGCGAGATCATGCCGATTCTCTCGTGCGACCAGCGCACAAGTGCTTCGAAACCAACCACGCGGGTTGTCCGCAAATCAACGATCGGCTGGTAGTGAACGAATAGATCTTTCCGCTCGACAGCATGTCTCAGTTCGTTTTCAATGTCCAAGCGATTGGTTGATTCTTCCTTCATCACCGGATCAAAAACACGATAACAGGATTTCCCTTGGGCCTTCGCTCGGTACATCGCCGTGTCGGCAGCTTGCAGCATCTCTTTTGAGTCGGTGTGATTGTCAGTCGAATTGCTGATGCCAACACTGACCGAAGCGAAAACTTCCCGTCCACCGCCTAAAGAGATTGGCGCGCTGGTACCAGAAATAATTCGTTTCGCAACCTCTACTGGCTCGTCGTTGGATTCAATGCCTTCGATCAGGATCGCGAACTCGTCTCCGCCAAGACGACAGAGAAAAGAATCTGACTTGCGGAGCGAGCTTTCTAATCGTCGAGCGATCGAAACCAGCAACCGGTCGCCCGCATCGTGCCCCAGGCTGTCGTTGACTAATTTGAAGTTATCCAGATCCAAATAGAACAGTGAGAACTTAAAACTATTGTCTCGAGCACTACGTTCAAAGCAACGATTAAGTCGTTCGCCAAAAAGAACTCGATTCGGAAGTCCTGTTAATGCGTCGGCAACTTTACCTTCGGTAATGTCTGTCAATGAGCCAGCCATTCGCACGGCTTGGTTTTGTTTGTTTCGCACGGCCAAGCCACGACACAACGTCCATCGGAAACTTCCGTTTTGGTGTCGCATCCTCATTTCGGTTTCGAAATGTGGTGTCAATCCAGCCTTATGATTTTCCAACTCGGCGATGACACGATCACGATCTTCCGCATGAATGCGGCTCAGCCAAACGTCTGGCGTTCTTGTATTCTCCTTTTCACCAACTTCTAGCATGGTCAACCAGCGAGTCGAGTAGAAGACTTCGTCGGTTGCAATGTCCCAGTCCCACAACCCATCGTTCGTTCCCTGAGCAACCAGTGAATAACGCTCTTCACTTTTTTTAAGTGCTTTACGTGATTCCATGAACTGGATTTGCATGTCGATACGCGCCATCGTCACGGCTGGATCAATTGGCTTATGTATATAGTCGTTGGCGCCAGATTCGAACGCTCTGACAACATGCTCTGATTCTGAATTTGCAGTCACCATGATGACCGGCATTTCGTTTGCCGAGTAATTTTTTCGAATCTCTTCAAGTACAGCAAATCCGTCCATGTTGTCCATTTGGATATCAAGCAAGACAAGATCAATATCCGACGCCTCGATCATAATTAACGCGTCTTCTCCACTGGCCGATTCGAGAGTCTCATATCCTTGCTTCTGTAGCAAATAACTCAGAACGGCGCGATTGGTTTTTTCGTCATCGACGACAAGCGCCCTTGGTTTTGCGCATACCACGACAGGCGCAAAACTATTTGCAAGTTGAATGTCGTTTGAATTACTATTGGCCGATGACATTGGATGATTCAGAAAGGACGTTTTAAAAAATTGGATTTGCCTGACTTTAAGCAAAGCCAGCCGCAAAGCCTCCATGCAAAAGTAGGTTGCCTTGTAGGCTTCGCTATATGTTTTCCGAAAACGGGGCGATTTAGTGTCCATTCATATTTCGCACAACCGATACTGCCTGACCGACCGTTCGCCGCTCAAAAGAACGGCTGAGTATCTTTCATTCAGTAGTTTAGATTCACGCATCTCGTCCGTTGTGCGGTCCATGTTGCTGTCCCAGGTCCGGTTGTTCCGGAATTCGCGCCTTTGACGTCTAGTGCCTGATTGAAAAGACGGAATTGTTTCTGCTAACTCCGGTCAAAAAGCTACTGTTCAGCAGCTTTTTTTCTATCTTCGAGTGAATCATTGGGAAGATCATGATTTGGCAAATCCTGTTTATCTATTGTGTGGTTGCGGAACTGGTTTTCTTTTGCTGGATCTGGAGCTCCTTCGATCCCAAGAGTGAATCGCTTACTTCTGTATGCGACATTTCCAAGTTGTCGCCATTCCAAAAGTTTCGTTTCTACGCAGTCTGCTGTTTGATGATGGCAATCGCGGCACCTTTTGCCTTGCCAGTAATGGTCTACTTTTTGATCAAGTGTTATCGCGCTGCGAGAGTAGAGCACGAAGAGAAATATGGTTATCACCTTGAGATGTCGCTTGAGCCACTTCATGTCTCGAACGTCCCAGAAGACTTGGCTGTTTACATCGAAGAACATCTCCCAGCGGCGACTGGAATGAAGTTTGAGATGTTGGGCGACTACTGGCTTAAAGGTGAGCCATACAACAGTAAGGCGAGGATCTTTCTCAATGAAGACCTGACTTGCTTCGCAGAAATTGGTGTGGTTATTGACACCCTTTATTGCGAATTGATTAGTTTCCTGGAGGACGGATCGATGATTGGAACCGGAAACTGTCCCCCGTTTTGTAAGCCTTATTCACGAGAGAAAAATGGCTACTACATCAATTTGATTGGTCATGCGGATATGCTTGAGACGATCGAGTCTCACATGGAATTCCTGGCAGAAGTATCACAGAGAGCCGGCCAGGCTGTTCAGCGAATCTCTCGTGAGAATTGGAAAGAATTTTACCACTACCACAACCATAAATACGGCCAAATCCAGTTCGAACGTGGTGAAGCGAAAACAGCACCAGAGAGTTGTGAGATCCCCTGGTCGCCAAGCGTCGAGACAGCGTTAAAAACAAGTCTGGTTAACTAGGCGCATGTCACCTAGGCGCATGTCACGTGGATTTGAAATGTGCTCTAGACCTTTCGCACTTTCTTCCACTGGTTTTCCAACCGGTTCGACGAAACGGAAATGCTTGTTCCAAGTCCTTGAGCAAAAAGTGAGACGCGGTACTCTTCAACCATCCATCGAAAATGCTCCAACTCAGGATCAACGATTGCCTGAATCTCATGTTGCTCGCGCATCTGTTCATACTGTTGCCAAAATCGACCGACCTCATCGGAAAATGAGCGATCTTTCTCCGGCGTCATCGTGCTCAATTTGTCAATTCTCTTGGCGATCGCGTCGAAAAATCTTGGATATTCCTTCAGCCAAATCCAGGAGGTCTTTGACAAATATCCTTCTCGTGTCAGATTTGCGATTTGCAGTTTGATGTCTCCCTTGGTTGTGCCACGATTTGCAGGAACATTCTCAATCGCTAAAAAAGTCGCTTGCACTGATTTCGCAAAACGGGGTAGCCACTTGGCAATGTCTTGCGTTGCAATCGAAACTCGTTCCGTTTTGTTGGAGGCTTGAGATTGAAAATCGGATTCGGTTCGTGGGATCTTTTCGCCATGAACAAATGCGATGTGCGTAATCAAGTCAGCCAGTTCTGACCGTAGCTGTTTCGAATTGCAAATCCGTTGAAGTGCGACGGCGTGTTGGTCCAAATCGGGAAGCCAGTTAACTTGTGATTTCAAATTCTTCCGATTCACAATTTGAAACAGACGCACCAAGCCTTGCCGTGTCGTTGCGTCGGCCGAAACTCGCGAATCAGTCAACCGTAACCCGACCGCATCGCCTTGGTCAACGATCGCGGGGTAAGCTGAAAGCTGCGTGCCGCCACGCGCGATGGTGACTTCGGTTGGCAAGTCACCCCAGTTCCATTCGCGCAGGCCGTCCTGCTTCCAGGCGGCGTCTTCGACTTCAACGATAGTCGAAACATGGCCCGGGCCAAGCTGTTGTCGCAATTCGGAAACCGAACGCCCTTCGGCCAGCACCGATCCGTCGTCATCGACGACTTGAACGTTGACGTTTAGATGCGGCGAAAGTTTTTCCAGTTTGAATGACTCGGCACGAATTGGTTGGCCAGCGATTTGGCTCAAGTGCATCGCAACGGATTCGCGAAAGGAGCCTTTGCCGAATTCAATTTCCTCGGCAATTTTTTGGGCAGTCTCCGGTGCCGGTACAACTAGGCGTCGAATCGGTTTGGGAAGACTGCGAATCAGTTCGACGATACGCGACTCCAGCAAACCTGGAATCAGCCAGCCCGCTTGCACGTCGTCCAGTTGCCCGATTCCTGCGATCGGAAGTTTTACCGTTGCTCCATCGTCGGTATCGCCGGGTGCAAATTTGTATTCGATGGGAATTTGCATCGAACCTATTTGCACTTCGTCAGGAAAAAGCTCTTTGGTATCACCGATCTCCGAATCGGGCAAAACGTCGGCGCGGGTCATGCGCAATGTTTGATCAAGCGATTGGTCTTTCTTCAGCGCCTGATCTAAACTCCGCAAATCGAAAACTTGTTCCGGAATTGTCTTTTCGTAGAACGCTTGCAACGCATAAGGATCGACAACCAGATCTCGATCACGAGTTTTCGCGGCTTCCAGCGTCAGTTCGTCAACCAACCATTGATTGTGCGTGAAGAAATCCTGATTGCCTTCATACTCATCTCCGCACAACCCGCGTTCAATAAAAATCTCCCTGGCGGCGACAGCGTCGATCGGCCCGTAGTTGATTTGGCGCCCGACGACGATCGGTAGTCCAAACAAAGCGACATGCTCTGACGCGACAACCGATTGTTTTTTCTTGCTCCAGCGCATGTCTGTGTGACGGCGAGTCACCAGGTGCGATGCAAGTCGCTCGACCCAGTCTGGAGAAATCTTTGCGACCGTTCTTCCGTATCGCCGCGTCGTTTCGACAATCTCTGCCGCGATAATCCATTTTGGCTTCGACTCAAAAATGTCTGAGCCTGGCCACAAATGAAATTTGATTCCACCAGCGCCGGTATATTCGTGGCGGTCTCCCAGCATCGCAACGCCCGACAATAATCCGGTCATCAAGCTCCGATGGATTGCGTTGTAGTCGTTTTTCCGTGAACCGATGTGAAGTTTCTCAGACGATACCATCGATTTGAGCTGTCGGTGGATGTCTTGCCATTGTTTCATCAAACTGAAAGACAGGAAGTTTTGTTCACACGCTTTGCGAAGTTTGCTTTTTGATAACTCACTCTTCAACTCATGAAAGAAGTCCCAAACGTTGAGGATCGAGAGGAAGTCTGATTTTTCGTGGGCGAATTTTTTGTGAGCTTCGTCAGCAGCTTTTCGTCGTTCCGCAGGCCTTACGCGCGGATTCTGAAGTTCGAGCGCTGACGCGATGATCAAAATTTCAGCGAGGCAGTTTTCCTGGTCGGCAGAATAAATCATCTTGCCGATTCGAGGGTCAACGGGCAGTCTCGCCAGCTTGCGTCCTTCCGGTGTAAGCCTCCGATGGTCGTCCACAGCGCCGACTTCGAAAAGTGTTTTAAAGCCGTCGCGAATCGATTCCGGCAACGGCGGGTCAATAAAAGGAAACTCATCGATTGCGCCAAGTTTCAGTGATAGGGTTTGCAGGATGACGGAGGCGAGATTCGTGCGGCGAATTTCCGGTGTCGTGAATTTGCTGCGAGTCTCAAAGTCTTCTTCGTCATAAAGTCGAATGCAGATACCTGGTCCAATCCGACCGCACCGCCCTGCCCTTTGCTTAGCTGATGCTTGCGAAATCGCCTCGATGGGCAACCGTTGGACTTTGCTTTTCGCCGCGTAACGACTGATCCTCGCAGTACCTGTGTCGATGACAAAGCGGATTCTCGGAACGGTGATCGACGACTCAGCAACATTGGTGGCCAACACAATCCGACGTGCTTTGCCCGGTTTGAAGATCGTGTTTTGCTGATCGGTGGAAAGCCTTGCGTAGAGAGGCAAGACTTCGGTCTTTGGTCCAGAAAGATTGGCGCCTTTGAGTTTTTTACTGACGTCACGAATGTCGGCTTCTGTTGGCAAGAAAATCAACATGTCGCCTTCGTCGCGAGATAGTTCGCGAACTGTTTTCACGACTTCATTCGCGGTATCGGATTGCGATTCGTTCCCTTCGCCCTGGGGTGGTTGATAACGAATCTCAACCGGATAGGTCCGTCCCTCGACATTGATAACAGGGACTGGATTTTCCGGGTCGGTCGTGAAGTGATCAGCGAATCGTTGCGTGTTGATGGTCGCTGATGTAATGATCAAGCGCAAGTTTTTTCTTTTTTCCAAAATCCTTTTGATGCTGCCCAAAAGGAAGTCAATGTTCAGTGATCGTTCATGGGCTTCATCGATAATGATCAAATCGTATTGGTCAAGAAAGCGATCGGATTGTGTTTCGGCTAACATGATTCCGTCGGTCATCAGTTTCACGAACGTTTTTTCGTTGGACTGATCGGTAAACCGAATTTTGAATCCTACGTCCTGGCCGAGCGGCGATCCGATTTGGTCCGCGACTCGCGCCGCAACACTACGGGCGGCAATACGTCGAGGTTGTGTATGGCCGATCGTACCGCTGACACCAAACCCACATTTGAGTGCGATCAGCGGAAGCTGTGTCGATTTACCGCTTCCCGTTTCTCCGCTGATGACGACAACTTGATGGTTGCGAATGGCTTCCGCAATTTCCGCTTCGCGTTCGGCAATCGGTAAGCTTTCGTCAAGCTTAGGCTGTGGCAGAGAAGCGAGCCGTGCAGCGTGTCGTTGTTTCGACTTTTCAAATCGTTCAAGAAATGCTTTTAGTTTGCTGTCGAATTGCTTGCCGCGATCTTGTTCAAGCTTTTTGGCATCTGCTTTGAGTCGTCCAAAATTCGAACGCAGCCAGAACTGATCGCGCAGCATCGTCTGCGGAAGTGTTTTTCGGAATTCGGATTCGTTTGGAAAGGATGACACGGAGAGTTTCGTTTTGTGTTGATGGTGCTGCCAACATCAGAATGTCCAGGACCCAGGCAGAGTCCTCACGGAATTATGTCAACTGAACAGACTTGTGTCAGCCAAACAAAATTTTAGATCAGCCTTCCAGTATTTGCACGACGACGTCGCCGGTCGATTTTGCCATATGACTTGCAGTGCGGCGGGCGAACACTGAATCTTGTCCTTGTTGACCCAATCGGAATCGCAAAGGTTCATTGTTTAGCAAAACGTCGAACGCTTGAGCCAGCGCCGACGAGTCACCTGCCGGGAACAAGCGAATGCCTTTGGTGTCATCGGCAAGTTCTGGGAACGCGCCGTGGCTGGGTGCGATCACCGGGACGCCGGCGGCAAGTGCTTCAATCGCATACAACCCTTTGGGTTCGAGGTAATCTGAAGGTACCGAGAAAATATCTGTCGTACGCAGGAATTCAAGTTTTGATTCGCGCTCGATCGAACCGAGGTACTCGAACTCATTTTCCAGCCTGGCATCACGCAACCGTTGCCATTGAGTCTCGACGTAATCATTATTTTGCGGACTCAGCCAGCCGGCGACTTTGAGTTTGACTTTTTCGTGGCCAGGTGTTTGTTTGAGTTTGATGAACGCCTCAACCAACAAGTGCAAACCTTTCTCGGGCGCCAGCCTAGCAAGATAGCCAATGGTGCGCGGACGATCTGCAGTTGCATTTGCCTTTTGTGTTAAATCGCGGAGATTGCGAAACGACTCAAAGTCGCTCAGCTCAATTCCCAGCGGCGTGACAAAGAATTTCTCCAGTGGAATATCGAAGTACTGGCTCATGTAAGCTTTGAAAAATTCCGTGTGCACGATAAAGCCATCAACATGTTTCACGATTTCCTTGATCCGATTGATCGCTTGGGTTTTGTACGGTTCATTTAGTGAATCCAGAAAGACATCGTCGCCTTGCAAAGTAACCAGAATTGGTAATCCCAAAACTCGCTTGATCTCCTCAATGCATCCGCCGATCAACACATTGGAAAAGATCAAGATCTGCGGATTCGTCTTGCTGATCCATTTACAAATCAGGCGAACTTCTTTCCGCTGATTCCCGTCCATTCCTTTTAACATCGAAACAGAAAGTTTGCCTAAGGTTTTGGCGTCGGTGTCCATCGCTTTTGCCGTCACTCGACGAATCAATCTGGGGTTGTTCAAAAACCGATCGAGCGCCGGAGGTAGATATCGGAACAGCGGGATCTTTTGCTGTAGATAAACATTGATGCCACCGAACAATACCTGGTCGATCGAAACGTCCTGTTCGTCGGTTCGAATCGGCGTGTAAGTCGGTACCAATTGGACTCGCCAGCCAGCTTCGCTGAGCGCTTTCGAGAGCGCATTGTCGTGCATGCAACTCCCGCAAAACATGCCGCCCGCGCCAGCGGATAGATAGACAATATGTGGCGGTTGAGTCATGGTTGATTCGAGGTCGGAGGCGGAAGTCGAAAGTTAAATTCGAGCGGTGGTGATTCCGAGTTTGATATTCCGATCTCCGAACTCCCATTCAAGAAATGTATGTCGCTATTCTATCCTCGATCGGTCCGCCCCACTAACCCAGCAAAACCGCTCCGTGACTTTTCTCGCAGGCGCCGATGATCTTTTTGCAAACGACTTCGGCTTCTTCGCCAGTAAGCGTTGCGGTTGCCGACCGAAGGACAATCGAAAGCAGCAGACGCTTCTTGTTCTCTCCGTCCTTTTTGGGGTCTCGAAACGTCTCTCGATAGTCAATCGACTCAATCAGTTGTCCACCGTTTTCAAGGATCGTATTCTCCAAGTCTGACCAATGGATTTCGTTTTCAACAATGAAATTGAAATCTCGAGACATTGGTTGAAACTGACTTTGATTCTTGTGAATCGGAATCAAAACGGCTAACGATTCAAGAACGGCGATATCGATTTCGGCCACCGTGGCGGGCGAGCGAAGACGGAAGTCGCTTTGGGCAGAAGCAGAGACTTTGCCGACCAAGCCAAGCCGTTTTCCATCAACGGACAGGTTTGCGGATTGACTAGGGTCAAATAGCGGATCGCTACATGGCTCGGCGACTACTTTCGATTTAGGAGAAAGCTGCGCGACAATCGTCTCGACGATTCCTTTAATGGCAAAGAAATCCATTCCGGAAACGATCGCAAGTTTGGTCGGTTGATCCGGTAAATGCGACTTTGGGTTGTGCAAATAGACTTTTGCCGTTTCGAACAAGTTGATGTCATCGTTGCCGCGGAACTCATTGATGCGACGGGCTTCAATCAAGCTCGGGACGAGGCTGCGTCGCAACATGCTGACAGCGCCGATGTTACGCGATGCTTTTTCCAGCACGCCCAACATTGGCTGACTGCTGATGATCGGTTGTTGATCTGTCCAGGGGCTGAACGCAGTCGCCCATTTTTCTGGAACCATCGTCGCCGTCATGGCTTCGTCGAATCCGGCGGATGTCATTACGTTGCGAATTTTGTCGACAACTCGATCGGTTTTCGGCCGCATCGAAGCCGCCATCGGAACGAGTGCATCGTCGGGGACTTTGTCGAACCCATAGATTCGGCCAACTTCTTCGACCAAGTCAACTTCGCGTGTTAAGTCTTTACGCCAACTTGGTGCAGTTGCCGTCACGCTTTCTTTGTCCGACGAAATGATTGACAGCCCAAGGTTGGACAGGATTTCGGTTGCAACGTCGGCAGGGATTTCGATACCGAGAACTCTTTTCAGTTGCGCGAACCTTAGCGTGACGTCGGGTAGTTTGGCGGGAGGCTGACCGACATCGATCATGCCTTCGCACAACGTTCCACCAGCAAGTTCTAGGATCAATTCACAGCAACGGCGACTGGCCCAGTCAAGCTGCGCCGAATCGACGTCCCGCTCAAACCGAAATGACGATGGGCTGTGCAAGTTCAACTGTCGCGCCGTCTTGCGAACCGAAAGTTGGTCGAAGTAAGCGGCTTCAACCAAAACGTCTGTCGTTGCGTCGGAGATTTCTGAATCGGCGCCGCCCATCACGCCGCCGATGGCAACTGCATTTTTTGCATCGGCAATCACGCACATTGCGGGATCAAGCGGATACGTTTTGTGATCGATCGCGAGAAACTCTTCTTTCTCGTTGGCATTGCGAACGATAATTTTTCCGCCATCGAGTTTCGCGAAGTCGTAAGCATGCAACGGCTGGCCACATTCGAACATGACATAGTTCGTGATATCGACAACATTGTTAATGGACTCGATGCCCAGTGCCGCCAATCGATTGACCATCCAGTCGGGACTGGGGCCAATTTTCACACCTTTGACGAGCCGAGCCGTATAGCGGAAACATTTGTCCGAATTGATTTCGACGTTGCAGAGTTTGTCGATCGCTTCAGTGCCGGTGACCGGTTGAGGATCAGGAACTGAAAGTGGAATATCGAGAAGCACACTGACTTCGCGAGCGACACCGATGTGACCAAGACAGTCAGCCCGATTGCTAGTGACTTCCAGGTCAATGGCTTGGTCGTCGCCGACGGGCTCGGTGCCTTCGTGGTTCAAGCCGGACATCGTTAGCCGGTCGACCAACTCATCGTGACGCTTGGCAAGCGCAGCGTGGGCAGCGCCGTCGAGGTATTCGCAAAGCCAGTTGAGAGAAACGATCATGGGATTTTAAGTTGGTTAACTTTAGTGTTGAGTTTGAATTCGAAGCCCGAGAACGGGAACTTGTTCGATTAAAACTGCCGCAGGAATCGGACATCATTGGTGAACAGATATCGAATGTCGGTGATCTGATGTCGGATCATGCACAGACGCTCGACGCCAAGTCCGAACGCGAACCCACTGACTTTTTCGGGATCGTATCCGACCGCCGAAAGCACATTGGGATCGACGATTCCGGCGCCGCCGAATTCGACCCATTTACCGTCCCAGAAATAATCGGCTTCCACACTGGGCTCGGTGAATGGAAAGAACGAAGGTCGAATGCGAATCGGCACGTCGCCACCGAGGTAGCTGGTTGCAAATAGTTTCAACACGGTTTTCAAGTCAGCCAGCGTGACGTTTTCGTCAATCATCAGGCCTTCCATTTGATGAAACATCGGATAGTGCGACCAGTCGGCGGTGTCGGGACGATAAACTCGGCCCAGCGAAACGATCCGGATGGGCGGCTTACGATTTTCCATCACGCGGATTTGAACGGTGCTGGTTTGCGTTCGCAGCAACAATGGGTTGTCGTCACTGAGGCTGACGTGTTGTGCTTGAGACTGTGCGACGCTCAAGTAAAAGTTGTCCAGCGGATCACGAGCGGGATGGGATCTCGGAATGTTGAGTGCTTGAAAGTTGTGATAGTCGTCTTCTACTTCGGGACCTTCGGCGGTTGTAAAACCAAGTCGCCCCATGATGTCTTTAAGTTCGTTGATCGTTTGCGTAATAGGATGCAGGCGACCGACGCTGACTTTTGTGCCGGGCAGTGTGGGATCGAAAGTTGGATCGACCTGGTCTGCTGTCTCGTCTCCACCGAGTCGCTCTTTGGCGGCTTCGAATCCGTCGGTTATCGACTTCTTCGTCGCGTTCAAAGCTTTACCTGCGGCAGGTTTGTCTTCTTTGCTGATCGAGCCCAGAGATTTTTGCACGGTTTTGAGGCGACCGTTTTTAGCACCAAGGAATTCAACGCGAGCTGCATCAAGTTCTTCAGCGTTGCTGGCAGCGGCGAACGAAGCGTTAGCCGCGTTGACTAGCTCGTTAAGTTCGTTTGTGAATTGCTCTAATGACATGGCGGCGGCTGGGGACATGGATTCATACCGAATAAGACTGGTTGAAAACGATTGTATCGGAAAGCGTTGATTTTTGTGCCTATGAAAAAAGGAAAGACCAGCGCAAATGGCCGGTCTTTCCCGATGTTTGTCGTATTTCGTCGATGCTGGAAGTTGATGCAACTCAAAGTTGCCGTCAAAGCTACGCAGCCAACGATTCTTTCGCGGCTTCGACAATCGAGTCGAAACCTTTTGGATCGCAGATGGCGATCTCCGAAAGCGATTTACGGTCAAGTTCGATACCGGCCTTTTGAAGACCGTTAATAAACTGACTATAGTTGATTCCACGCATGCGGCAGGCAGCGCTGATGCGAACGATCCAAAGTCGGCGGAACGAACGCTTCTTGACACGTCGATCGCGGAACGCGAACACGCCGGCGCGAATGAGGGTCTCTTTGACCGTTCGCAGCATGTTTCCGCGACCACCGCGATAACCTTTGGCTCGTTTGAATATACGGCGTTTAGCCTTGGCTCGAGCTGAGCCCTTTCTGGTACGCATTTCTTTTTCCTTTGTTTTGCCAGAGAGGCCCCGCCAATTGGTGGCGAAGTTGATTGCCCCGTCAGAGCACGCGAGAGGTCTCGCTAGTAGGTTGCGAGAATTGTGTTCTCGCTAGTGGTTGCGAGTTTGTGAACTCGCCGATTGATTTGATGATTCCTGTGAAGGAACTCGAGTCGATCGAACGGCTTAGTAGCTGTACTTGCCCAAAGCCTTAGTGACTGACTTGACCATCACGTTTGCCAAAGCGCGAGTACCGCGAAGGTTTCGCTTGCGTTTTTGGCTGACACGAACGTTACGGTGGCTGGTGCCGGACGCGCGGTGCATGACTTTGCCAGTCGCGGTAATGCGGAATCGTTTCTTGGTGCCCTTATGGGTCTTCATTTTATTGGCAGTCATTTTCGCCGTCTCTACTTAGTCTTATAAGATGTCACGCCACGCCTGAGGCAAGCGGTACATCAACCAGACAGCCATCGGCAGGCCCGGTTCGGATGAATATTTGAATCGCGGATTCTAAAGGCAAATCCGCCTTATTTAAAGGGCTTTTCGGAACGGTTGCCGGAAAAACTAAGCGAAATCTCGCAAAATGGGCTGCGAATCTACAGATGGCTACTATTTGGGCTTTTTCAACAAGTTTCTGATCTGATCGACAGGCAAATTCGCCGCAAGCACTTTATGTTCCGCGTCGAGGACAATCGCGTACGGCGCACTAAGGATTGGGATTTGGCCACTCAAAACGTCGGACTGGGACGCCGGCACGACGAACGTATTTTCCAATGGCTTCATCGTCCGCAGTCGGGTATCGAATTTTTGTTCACGTTCCCGATGAATGCTCAAATTCTCGACCAGAACACTCCAAGGTTTTCCATCGACGTTTTCGGGGATCGAGATGACCAGAAACTCGACCGGCACTAACTCGAACGCTGATTGTTGCAGCAAATGAATGGCTCGCGCTTCCGATTTGGACCGGGCCGATGCGTCGTGAAAAAAGACGACGACGTGCTTGTTGTTGAATTTTTCATCAACTTCGAATCGACCATCGACGCCCGCCAAAACGGACAAGTCAATTTTCTTGGATTCCAAGCTTGATCGCTTGTCGTAATCAGCGACCAACGATTTTGCCTGTTCTGCCAACGAGTCGGAATCAATCGAGTCGATCGATTGTTCGATTTCCTGTTTCATTTCACGGGCGATGTCTGGCAGGTCGCACTGGTCGAACTTTTCTATCACCTTGATTGCAGTCCAATAAAGTGTTGGGCTGCGATGTTTGGCCGAAGCAATTTCCGAAACCAGTGCCTTTAATTCCTCGATCGCGTCTGAGTCGTTGATTGAAACGAGAAAACACAATTCCTCAATATCGCGACCCCGTAAGACGAGTTGGTCATGAATGACCGAACCGTATCGCCGGCCTATTTCATTGCCAGTTGATTTGTACTGAGCGCCGATGTCGTCAAGCAGTTGAAACGACTCTGTTTTGAACTCACTTTGATCGCCCGCAAGCCTTTGAAGATGGAAAGTGAGGAAATCCAGTCGCGTCTTTTTTTCGAGCAGCTCAGGAACCGAGATAGCAACTCGTTGCTTGAGCCTTTCACGTATTTTGATATCTGGATTGTCGAGATAGCGAGACACCAGGTTTAGCACTATCGCGGAATGGGCGGTTGCCGATAACTCGGGTGTTGTTTGCTTTTGTCCATCGATGATCGACGCCAGAAATTTTTCAAAGTTGGAATCAAACTCTGCGGTTTCGGGCAGGTCGATTTTTCGCCCGAGTGCGCAAAGCCTTCTCATTGCTGCCAATTTTGCCGAATTGAATTTTGGTGACGTTTCTGCAGTTAGCGAGTTGGACGCTTCGATTTCATCTGCGAGGTCGAGGGCAGATTGAAGTTGAAAGATGACGTCAAGCAATTTGTTCGATTGGTCCTGCTGACACAAATCATAAAACTCATTCAGTTTTAAAGTTTGCTCTACGGATGCCTGGTCTCCTTTGTTGTCCGATTCGAAATTGAAGAAGAATAACAGCATCGCAGCGACTGCGATAACAATGAACGCAGCAATGAACTTTTTGTTGATCACCCAGGCGCGGTAAAGAAGCCAACGGACTTTATCAACAAAAACAATGATATCGGATCGCATCTTAGTACTCATTCTGCATCTTGAAGATATTTCGCCAGGAACGCCGGTTGGGCATTGGTTATGGAAACTCGATGTTGGCTATCAAGGACCACGACAAAAGGTGCGTGTTCAACCGGAATCTGCTTCAATAGTTTTGCCTCGCCTCCACCTCGTAGAACATGAGTTTTGCCCAAGCTCCCTCGAACCAGATTGAAAAAGGACATCTTGTCGATTGGTTTTGTCGGCGCAATCACTTGATTGAAGTCTTTTTCACTCATCTCGATGTAAACGTACTCCTCATCTTTGTCTACTGTGTTTCGAGCGCGAAACGCCACTAACGCCTGTCCAAGGTTGTTCGCACGTTCCGAGTTGTCACCGAAGAAAATGACGACTTTCTTCCCTGCGATTCCTTCGCTGAAAACTTTGTCACCTTGGTTAAAGTTTGGGTTCGAATCCAGAAAAGTAAAATCGATCGATTGTCCAATCAATCCCGAAGTCCGCAGAAGGTAATTGTCGAGTTGTTGACTGACTTTCTCCTTGACCGCTGGAGATTCGATCTTTTGGATTGACGATTGAATTTCTTTGACGGCGCCGGTTAGATCAGTGCTGGAATTCAACCGCGAAAACGCTTCGAGGCCCGAGAATACAAGGGAGTACAGTCGCTCACTAGGGATTTGGGCTTCGGTGACCTCTTGCATATACGATTGCACCGTGGCAATCTCCTCCTTGGCGTTGATTTCGACCTTGGTGCAGGCAGAATCAATGTCACGACCTCGTAAGACCAATTGGTCGTGAATCGACGATCCATAGAGCCAGTCGGTGCGGTTGCCAGTAGCTTTGTACATGTCTCCAACTTCAATCAGAAAGCCGGGGACTGTTTCTCTTTCCGATTCAACCTTTGCACCTAGTCCTACGATTTGACTGGTCAGCCGCCCCAAGTCGTGTTGCTTTTCCAGCAACAACGGTAGCGAGGTGCGAAGCTGTTGTTGCAATCTGGAGAATCTAGCTGCAGACGAATCGTGAATGAAGCTGATGATGTAGTAGGCACACAAATTCGAATGCGCTCGCGAGGCGTTTGCTTCGATCGGGCTGTTCATGGTTTGTTGAGCAAAATCGATCCAATGTGACTCCAACTCATCGGCGTTTGCCGATTGATACGAGAGAGCCGTCATTGCGTGTTCTCCTTTTATGTCGAGAGCTTTATATTCGATGACGTTGCGATCATCTTCGTCAACGTTGTCGGATGCTAGAATCTCGTCGACCAAACGCGACGCGGTGCCAAGACGCTTGAGCTGCGCGTCTTTGCTGGTAAATGTTACGTTGGAAAAAACTAGATTTAACTCATCGAGTTTGGCCTCTGTATCTTTTTTCGCCTCGGCAACGGGGTCGACTGTAGCCTCAGCGACTGGCGGGTTCATCCGGTCGTAAAAAAGATATCCTGCAAATGCCGTGACGATGAAAAGGATCGCGATAATCGGTTTCCTATTTCTCAGCCAGAAGTTGCGCACATGTGTTGGAACCTTGTTCATTTTTTTCCGGGTCTCGGTTTTCGGATTGAATGGTGTCTATGGTAGTACGAGCAACAGCGGTTTGGGAAAATTGCTGTTGTCGTTGGTGAATCTTTGCTTAAAAAGCTACTACCAAAGCCGATGAGATGTTGGAAATGCCGCATCATCGGCTTGGCTGGTACTGTTTTATCATCTTGTTATGGTGGACGCATTGGTACGGTAAGCGTCAATCGATTGATCTTTGAAAGATTGTAGTGAATATTCTGGCTCGCCTAGCTGATCGACTGGTGCTCAACCCAACGACTCATCCGATCGATCCGGGAGAGTTTAGACGGGAAACGATCGATGTCGGAGGCCAAACTCTCGAAGCCTGGTCCGGAAACACGAACGCTGCCAACGCGAAACGCAATATCTTCATGGTCAAATTTCCCGGAACTGGTGGAAGAGCCGAACGTTCGTCGTTGAGCCCGTGTCACCTATGGGAAGATGTCGCTGCGGAGATCTGGACGATCAATCCTTTTGGATACGGCGGTTCAGAGGGTCCAGCAAGCATGCAAAGCTTTCCGCGAATGGTCGACGCGGTCTACGCTGAAATCAGAAAGCGATTCCCTGACCACAAGTTGATCGTTTACGGCAACAGTTTGGGGACTTTGTCCGCGATTGCAATGGCTGCCCGACATCAAGTCGAAGGATTGTATTTGAGAAACTGCGTGCCGATTCATCAGCTCATCGCCTCTCGGCCTCGTTACGCTTGGCCGAGTTTGGGCTTAAGCCGATTTGTTGCTCGGCAGATTCCCGCTGAACTTAATGCCGTTGACAACAGCCGACTCGTCTCAGTTCCAGCATTGTTCGTCATGTCCGCTCGTGATCGAGTCGTACCGCCACGGTTCCAGGCACAAGTCCATGACGCCTTTCATGGGCCCAAGCGCGTGTTCACGATCCCGAATGCCGATCATCACGAATCGATTCCGGAAGACCTCGCCGATTCCTATATCGCGGAATTGAATTGGCTGCGGGATTCGATTTTTGAAGAGAGCTGATCGGCCGGAGGGTCAATTTACCGACTAAGCGATCGCGGTTTCCGTTTCCGGTTGCTCGATCTCAAACGGATCCAGGTATTTTGGCGGTCCAGGAACGTCTAGCTCTTCTTTGAGGTAACGCTCATTGAAGTGGTTCATACCCTTGGGCCAGATGTGAAATTCACCTGTGATGTATGAGATCTCCCATTGCCCCTGGATTCCGTTTTCAGAAATTCGTCCCGAGTAAACAACGCGATGCTTTCCCAGGTATTGTTTGACCCACGAACAAATTCCGGTTTGAAGATCGTAGTCGCCTGTGGCAACCCAAGGCCCAACGTAATCGGTGCCTTCGCCTTCAATGATGCCGTTGGCAAAACTCATATATAAATTCATCCATCCGCGTCGCGGTTGGTGACTCTCAACATAAAAACCGTTCCACTCTCCACTGGGAAGCCGCGTATCAGTTTCAAGATTGATCTCTTTGGTTGACATAAAGGGGTCCTTTGCAGCAATCTCTAAATAAAAATCGATAAATAAAAACGATTTAGAAATTGTTTGAGGTTTCAAGAAGTTTGAATGAGCAAGCTCAATTCAAATCAGAAAAGCTTAAGAAGTAGAATCAAGGAATCAAAATAACAATCACTATTTTACTTGGCCAATCAAAAAGTAAATTGTTTTATTCCCAAGTTTCTTCGGGGACAATTTGTCAAAAATTCTAATATGATTTTTCAGGCTATTTTCCAAGCTATCTGACATCAATACTTCCGTCGTTGGCCGGCAATGCGAGATAGCATTCAGCCAAAAACTGGCCAGAAAAGAACGACTGGACACACAGGTGACTTTGGAAATCAGGTAGATTTTGGATTGCAGTTTTCGGCAGTTTTTTGGCTGATCCGTTTTTCAATTTCAATCCAAATGCGAAGAGTTGTTAACCATTCACGATCTATATTTCAAACCTCAAAACCGGCTTCAAATTTGAATGACAAATTCACCAACGTGTCCTTTGGTGTGAGTTCCATGCGTAAGAAATTCTCGTCGCTGCAAGAATTTTGGGCGGACGTTTAGTGATAAGACTTGCTCAATTTTTACTCGATTGGTTTTCGCAATTCGTCGCGATGATAAGTGTTAATCGGGTTTCGTTTCACAGCGATTCCAACAATGAGAAAGTGTGTAAACGTCGAATCGCTGGGGATTGGGTTCTTGTTGTTCTCAGCCGAGGCGTGTTCCGATGCCGTCGCGTTCCGGTCAGCGTTTTGTTGCGCCACGCGTGGGTGCAAAGAGTCCGGTCGATCAAAGCGAAAATACGTGGTGAAGAAGTCTGCGTTCGCGGCCAAGGGATTTTGGGCGTTGAGTTGATTACCGAGAAAATTCCTGGAGAGCCATTGGCGTCAATACTGTGTCAGGATGACCCTTTTTCTCGGAAACAACAGTTGCTCGTCGTGGCTGCCAAAGCATTGCGAACGTTTCACAAGCACGAACTCAATGTTCGCGGTGTCGGCGATTGTCTGCTTAGCCATGGTGACGCATCGATTATGAATGTAATTTATGACGAACGACTCGAGATTGCGACTTGGTTTGACTTCGATTTAGCGCATGATGATCAGTTTGCCGCGGAGAAAAGATATGCTGACGATTTGCGCTCGCTACTTTTTTCGTCGGCTCATTTGTTCAATTTAGATTCAATCGAACCGTGGGTGCGATCCATGCGTGAAGCGTATCCTGAGCTCATAGTCTGGTCAGAATTAGTGGACCAACTGTCGAGTCGGTGGTTTCCATTGGACGTATTTCATTTGGCTCAAGTGAAACGGGCGCGAAAAAACGGATGTATGTCGCAACGTGAGCTAAGGCTGATCGACTTGGAACTTGTGCGAGCGATCAAGGCTGTGCATGCATCGGTGGAAGATTCCAGGTAGCGTTGTGAGCGATCCAAGTCGCTTATCAATATCTGAAATGGCGAATCTGTTCACCCCGTTCACCGATGTCGGTCATGGCTTCGATGCCAATCTCCAGATGCAAATCAACCCAGCGATCGGTGACCATCTCGTCCGATTGTTCCGTCTTCACTCCTTCAGGCGTTGTCGGAACATCGGAGACGAGCAACAACGCGCCGCGCGAGATGGAGTTGTAGTGACCAACCACAAATAGCGTTGCCGTCTCCATATCGATGCCAATGCAAGTCAGTGTATCGAGCTTTTTTCGAAACTCATTGTCATGCTCCCAAAGCCTTCGGTTGGTTGTGTAAATCACGCCCGTTCGATACTCCAGGTCTCGCTCGACCAGGCAATCAGAAACGAACTTGTGCAACTTAAACGAAGGCAGTGCCGGGACTTCTGGCGGGAAGTAGTCGTGGCTGGTTCCTTCGCCGCGAACTGCCGCGATTGGCAAAATGAAGTTTCCAATTTCGGTTGAGTCTTTTAAGCCGCCGCACTTGCCGAGAAACAAAACGCCTTCCGGCATTCTCGCGCTGAGCAGATCCATGATGGTTGCTGCATTTGCAGATCCAATTCCAAAATTGACGATCGTCAAACCGTCTTTATTGGACGCGGCTTGCATCGGTTTGCCTTGTCCATAAATCTTGCAGTCATACTTTTTCGAAAACTGCTCCACATAGTAGGTGAAGTTGGTCAGCAGGATGTATTCGCCAAAGGCCTCAATGGGCATGCCGGTGTACCGGGGCAGCCAACTCTTGGCGATCTCCGATCGATCAATGACATTGTCTGATTCTTTGTCCGACATCCAACGTTCCTGCTGAAAAATTTGAATCGCTTACCCGTCTGTGAGTGCGATGGTTCCAGTATAACGCCAGCCATCGGCCAGCCCAACCAGCGGGCGGGGTGAAGCGTGGTTGTTTTGGCCGGTAGTTTATTGCTCATTCAGATTCGTTTACACTATTTGCATCTATCATTCGAGGCAGCAAATGACAAGTAGTAACTCTGAGTTTGGTGACGTCACAATTAAAGACGGTCCCTATCCCGAATTGACTTGGGTTGCGGTGATCGTCGGCTGGGCCATTGGCGCATTGATTGCGATATCAATCGCATATGCGGCATTGATTCTCGGTTTTTCGATTGAGGGTTCAGAGCTCGCGGCGATTCTTGGCTGGGGAGTTTTGCGCGGCGTGATGCGGCGGACAAGCATCCTCGAAAATAATATCAATCAGACAATTGCTTCGTCAGTTAACGGAGCGTCGTCGGGAATCATGTTTACGGTTCCGGCGTTGTATATTCTCGCCAAAACGGAAGGCTTGGAAACGGTCGACGACTTTAGTCTGTCCTTTATCGCGCTGCTAGTTTTCGCGTCGATCACTGGTTGTATTTTAGGTTTGGCTTTTGTGATTCCGTTGCGTAAGCAGATGATTGATTTCGACCGACTGGCTTACCCTGGTGGGATTGCCGTTGCTACGATTTTGAAATCACCAGGGGCGGGAATCAAGAAAGCTGTGTTGCTGCTTGTCGGAGCGTTGATTTCTGCCGCCGTCCATTTGTATGTGCTGACGATGCTGGGCACCGAAGATTGGGAAGCCGCCAGTACGTTCCCGCAAATACCGGAAATGTTCAACATCGTGTTTTATCTTTCGATCATGACGATCGGGGTTGGGTTCCTGTCCGGCAAAGGCGGATTCTGGTTTGGGGCGGGAGGTTTTCTTTGCTACTTCGTCCTGTCACCTTTGCTTCAATATTTTGGCACCGATAGCGTTCAGGCGTTGGTGAATCATCCCAACGCAATGCGGCTACAGCTCTATCGTCCAACAGGTATTGGAATGTTGATTGGAGCTGCGATCGGCGGCATCATTGCCGCGTTTCCCTTAATCAAAAGCGCCATTAAGTCGATGCATTCGGCGAGCAAAAAAGTTAACGACGACATCGCATCAAAGAGTGATGAGATGCCCATTAAGCTGCTATATCTTGCCATAGTCGGCGGCGCGATCGCGATGATCGTGATTGCGTTTCTGTCTTCATCCGAGATGACCATTGGCAGAGCAGTTCTGATGGCCGTCCTTGGAACCTTGTGGGTTTGGGTTGCTGGAGTGATTGTTTCCGAGTGTGTGGGGCGAACAAACTGGTCACCGTTGTCAGGAATGACATTGATCGCCGTGACGATTGTTGTGTTGATTGCCAAATCGGGAATGTCGGATCCGGCGGCTGTGATCAGTTCGATGGTCGTTGGCGTGGCGATTTGTCTTGCCGTTTCTCAAGCCAGTGACATGATGCTTGACCTCAAGTCAGGTTATCTCGTCGGCGCGATTCCGAGGCGTCAACAGTTCGCCCAATATATCGGCATGTGGCTTGGTCCAGTGATTGTGTTGGTGTTGATGATGGTTCTCCATCAACAATACGAAATGGGCAGCGACAAGCTTCCGGCTCCTCAAGCCACAGCACTTGCGTCCGTCATCGACGGGATTATGAGTGACGACGTGCCATCATATCGTTATGCGGCAGGTGGTGGATTGGGATTGTTGTTGGCGTTCAGCGGATTGGGCGGCATCGGCGTGCTGGTTGGACTTGGTTTCTACATGCCGTTCAATATCGTGTTGACCTATACGATTGGTAACATTCTGCGCGTCATCAGCGATTCAGTGTTTGGCAAGAAGTTTAGCCACGACGTTGGGATACCTTTTGCGGCCGGTTTAATTGTTGGTGAAGCGCTCATTGGTGTCGGATATGCGCTGGTGATGGTGTTTGGTTGATGGCCGGATCGAGTTTGTTGGCGTGCGATTGCGGTTTTTGTACGACGCGGTTTTTGATGAAGCGAATTTTTTGGAATTGGTATGAACGGTAAACAACTAGCAGGTCAACTGTTTCTTTGGGCGGGATTTATTTCTGCGGCTCTGGCGGCAACATGTCAGCGAGAATTCGACTTTCTACCTGACGCCGAGAAAGATCAGTTGGCTGCGGTTCCGAATGATCTGATGTTAAACTCAGAACAGCTGGCCACCGTCACGACTAAAAAATTCAGTGAGCTTTCACTGGAAGAACTTACTTCTGTCGTCGCTGCCGTAGGACCGATTTCAGAAGCAAACAAAGCGGCAGCCGAATCATCTGCAGAAGCTGAAACCGACGCTCAAGTGGCGGACTCTGAGCCAGAAGCAGGTGATTCGCAAACCGAGAAAAAAGTCAAAAATCTATCCTATGCTGACTTTGAAAAAGGTCGCACAACATTGATTGAGAATAAATGGCCGACCGTCCCGTGGCTGTGGTATGGATTGTCGATGGCAGTTGGGCTGGTTGGTGTCGTGTTGTTGCGATCTTCAGCCAGTGCTGCCGAATCAAACGAAGGACGTATTGCGGAAGACTATGACACGGTCACAAAAAGTCTGGCGATGTTAAATGAAAGAGTGGGTTCGCTTGGCCAGGATTTCGATTCGCAAACACCCAAGAGCGTTGTTGACTATATTGACGGTCAACTTATCGAACCGTTTGCAGATTTTGCTGAGTCTAGAAATGCGATGGTACAGCGATTCGGTATGCAGCCTTATGCGGAAGTCATGACCCAGTTCGCCAGTGCCGAGCGATTCGTCAATCGCGCTTGGTCAGCCAGCGCGGACGGTTATATGAACGAAGCTCGTGATTGTATCGCTCGATCGACAGCGCATTTGCAGGAAGCCCAGAACTTGGTAACGAAATATGAGTCCGAGCAGAAATAACCGTCAGTAATAGTAGGACGTTCAAAAAACTTCATTTTCCTGGTAATCATCGTCCTCTTCATCTCGATCTAAAGCTGTCGGGGAGGGCCCTCCCTGTTGTTTTCGTTTTTGGGAGCACCAACCAGTGCCAGATTGGAATGAAATTGTTAGCTCCAACGCAGCCAATGTTCTTAACTCGGCTTATCGTGTGTTGGGAAACCTGGCAGACGCAGAAGACGTAAGCCAAGAAGTTTTTGCGGAAGCGTTTCGCAAATGGAACGCATCCCCTGAGCAACAGTGGGCCGGCATCCTCAGACGTATGTCTGTTTGTCGATCGATTGATTTGCTACGCGTGAAAAAAACTTCGCTGCCACTGACTTTGGAAGTTGATGACGGGACCACAGACTGTCCGGTTGAATCGGCTATCGGTCAAGAGCTGGAGCAAAGGCTTCGTCTAGCGGTTTCTAAGTTGCCAGATCGGGAGTCTCAAGTGTTTTGTTTGTCTTGTTTTGAGCAACAGTCGAATCAGGAAATCGCACAAGCACTTGGGATCGATCGAACTGCTGTGGCGACTGCACTTTCAAAAGCCCGATCGAAACTGAAAGTTGTCTTCCGTGAAATTACCACAGGAGAATTGAAATGACCAAGCAACCCTCATCGAATGATCTACCAATTCCGTTGGAAGATGCGATTTCGCGAATTAGCAATCTCGCTGCACCAACCGACGCAGTAAATCGACTGATTGATTCGGCATCTAGTGAGCAATCCGTCACCTCTCAGCGAATCGACATCGCGAGTCGTGGAACTTCGCGCCGAAGCCTGTTGCGTTGGGCGGTCGCGGCGTCCATAGCTGCGTCAGCGCTGTTGGCGGTAAGTTTATGGCCGAACAGTTCCAACAACGCCTCGGCAAACAATTTGTTCGCCAACATGAATCAAATAATGTCGGAAGTAAAAACGATCGAGTTTGTCTCACGAATTGTTTTGGCTGACGGCACCGTGCAGGAAAAGATGCACGGGTTTGCCAATGAAGAAAATTGTATTCGACAAGAGAATGATGACTTAGTTGTGATTCTGGATTTTGAAAAACGAAAAATGTTCCAGCTTCGTCTCGCGCAAAAATTGGCCAAAGTTCACTCCTTGGGGCGAGCTGATTCGACAGAAATCTTTATTAGTGCTGTGTTTGCCGTGATTCGTGGCGAGGATCCGGGGAATGCTCAATGGGTTGGTGAACATGTCATTGAAGGCATTCAAGTTGTTGAGTACGAAGTCAAAATGGAAGATGCAGTCGCCAATATTTTCATCGAAGTCGACACATCGCGACCCGTAAAAGTTGTCCAATACTTTGGCGATGTCGGTGCGGAACATGGTGATGTCCGGGCGGAGGTAAGCGACTTTGTTTTTGACGAACCGTTTGACGAGTCTTTGTTTGAATTCAATGTTCCAGATGGCTTTGAGTTGCAGGTCATCGAAGACCCCGGACCCATTCATGACGCTGGACTTGTGATGGAGTCAGGTGCTGGGCTTGGCCCAGTGGAGTTTGGTTTTACAATGGCTCAAGTGATTGAACAGTTTGGTCAGCCAACCACAATTTCCGTGGGCAAAGATATCGGCCCCTTCGAGAATGATGTTTTGTTCTACCAGTCTCGGGGATTTCAACTACAGGTTCACCCAACACATGGCGTCGTAATCATCGCGGCCACCAACGCTTCACTGATGGGAGGAAACGAAAAGTTCACGGGTCAGTATGCAGGCGGCATTCGAATCGGAGATGGAATGGAAGAGGTCGTTGAGATTCTTGGTCAACCGACGAGGAAGGAAGGTGAATCCTATATTTACGATTTGGAAGTCGCGGGCAGCAATGCGTCGTTCAAATTCAAGGATGGAAAAGTCAATTCGATGAGCGTGATGCGACTCCCTTAATCGTTCATTGAGATTCCGAGCGAGACCGTGCCCAAGACTTACTCTCAACATCGGGTGGCGAAGTTGCGAAAGACTTCGCCATCCGATATTCTCGCAGCTGGAAAGTTGGTCGATCCTCCCGCGCGAAATAGCACATGCAATCTGTCCTTATTCAGAAGCCCTACAAATTCGTCCCGCCAATCACTGCGACTTGGCCCTTGAAACTGCTTTCTGCTTCCGGGTATCACAAACGGCTTCTTCGCAAAAAGCATGGCGTCGTCGATCACGAGTGTCGAAACCTTGGTCGACTAATAGCTTCCATTGATGCGGGCCACGGCGTGATGGTGACACCGAACCATCCGCGGACTGCCGATCCAATTTCGATGGTGCATGTCATGCGGGAGACGCCCTGCCCTTTTTACACCATGGCCAGTTGGCATTTGTTCAATCAAAGTTGGCTGACCACCACGATTGTTCGATCGATGGGCGCTTTTTCCGTTAACCGAGAGGGGCTCGATAAATCGGCTGTCGAGTTTGCAATCAAGACGCTTCAAAATGCTGATCGCCCGCTGTTGATTTTTCCAGAAGGGACGACCAGTCGCACGAACGATCAATTGATGTCTCTGATGGACGGACCAGCCTTCATCGCGCGTACCGCGGCCAAGCGCCGGGCGAAGCAAGGTGGCAAAGTCGTCGTTCATCCGGTTGGCTTAAAATATCTTTATCAGGGCAATTTGGAAAAGGCATGCGACATTGTGTTGACCGACATTGAGCACAAATTGACTTGGCGGCCCGATCCCCAGGCGAACTTGATCGATCGAATCGTCAAAGTTGGCAACGCGTTGTTGTCGCTCAAGGAGATGCAACACAACGTAGAATTGCAACCAGGATTGACGTTAAAAGAAAGGCAAAACAATCTCGTCAACGCGTTGTTGCATCCTTTGGAGCTAGAATGGTTGAGCAAGCAAAACACGGGTGGAATCGCATTGAGGATCAAGGCACTGCGAATGAAGATTTTTCCAGACCTGACAACAGCAGGAACACTTGACGATGAAGAAAGAAAGCGTCGTTGGCAACAACTGGAAGATACTTATCTTGCCCAACAAGTCGATTGTTACCCGGAGCAATACTTAACTGAGTTTGCGTCCGTCGATCGGATTTTGGAAACCGTTGAAAAATTCGAAGAAGACCTTACTGATAACGTTCGTCTTCACGGACAACTCAAAGTCATCATCGATATCGACGAGGCGATCGAAGTTTCACCAAAGCGTGACAAAAGCGCGCCGTCCGATCCGTTGATGATGGAAATTTGCGGTCGACTTGAAGCGAAGCTGGAACAGTTGCAAACCGAATCGCGGATGTACGGCTAGTTAATTCTACATTCGCAACGTGCGTCTAAAACTATCTCTCCTGCCACAGTTTTTCGACAAACGCACTTCTTCTTTCCGCGATGCACTCACGTGAATAGAGTTTTTCCGCCAGCCAATACATTCCTTGCCGCAACTGATCGACACTCATGTTGAGCGGTCGATAGTTTACATCGAACAGTGTGCACAACTCCCAGCGTCCAGGTTCGAGAATCCGATCTTCGTTCAACAATCGCTTGTAAAGCGGCGTGCCTGGAAACGGCGTCATCACCGTGATTTGAACTTCAAACAACGGAATCGACATCACGAAATCATAGATGCGCTGAAAAATATCTGGCCCTTGATGATCAAGTCCCAAGACAAAACACCCATTCACTGTTACGCCTGCATCCTGAATTCTGTGCACCGCATCGACATAGTCGCTGGCCCGCCGTTGTTTGAAATTCGTTTTCATTTCAACGCCAGCAAGCTCTTCTCCGATCGGACTTTCCAATCCTATCAACAACTGCTTACAACGGGCTTGCCGAAGAAGTTTTAACAATTCACCGTCATCGGCAACCGTGATGTCCGTTTCAGTAAACCATTTGACTTTTTCCGGAATCAAAGCTTCGCACAATTTTTTGCTCCACTTGTGATCCACAAACGTATTGTCATCGGCGAATTCGATGAACGGATGTCGACGGAGCTGTTTGATCGCGTGGAGATCTCGAATCACATGTTCGATTGGCCGCTTTCGATAAGGACGTTCAAGCATGATGCTTGAGGCGCAGAAATCGCAACGCCAAGGGCACCCGCGCGTCGTTTGCAGCGGAAACCGATTCCAGTCACCGTCTTTCAGCAAATCGTAACGTGGAACGGGAAGCTGATCGAGCTCCGGCGCAGGATAGTCTTTCGCTCGCCAAATGTTTTGCGTTGTGCCTGCCTCGATCTGTGCCAAGGCGAGCGGCCAAGTATTTTCTGCTTCGCCGACAAACACGAAATCGAAATGCTCAGCGGTTTCGTCCGGACAGACACTCGCATGCAATCCGCCGATCGCTGTTTTGATTCCGGCAGCGCGAAAAAGTTTTGCAGCTTCGTAGGCTTCGAAAGCTTGCGCCGTCAATGCGCTGACCGCGATCAAGTCGCAGTTGAATATGTCTTTTGGGATTGCCGCAACATTGTCGGCCTCAAAATATACAACTTCATGTTCCGGCGGCGTCACAGCGGCCATCCACAGCAACCCCAAACAAGGCATCGACGTAACGACTTTACCTCGTTCAATCACACCGGGCAGCGTTAGTCCAAGTTTGAGCAAGTCAGGGTCGTGAGCCCGCAGTCCGCTCATCGCAAGCAATCCAATTTTCATCCAGGCCCCGCTTTGAGGATTTCGACGGCTGCTGCAATCAGCGAAACGACGGGAATGAAAAACAAATGACGAAATCCGGGTTTCCACGCACTAAGGAAGCAGACAACCGGCATCGAAATTCCGCCAACGATCAATCCCCATTGGGCGATCATGTTAAAATCAGCGTCGGTTGCGATCTGGCTATTGCCCGCCACAACGTTCATCATTCCAAGAGCAGCTTGCGCGATATGTCCAAGCCGAAGGATACGACGTCGGAATGAATCGTATCCGCCAAGAAAGTCTTCTTGATAGAAAAACAGCCCAATGATCGCGCCGGTAACGAAGGCGAGCAATATCGACGTCCATCCAAAGTACCAATTGATCATTCTTTGGCTTTGTGAGCTTATGTGAGAGAAAGACTTGGAAAATGTTCTGTGCCGCAACGACTTTACGAAACTGTTAGACTGATTGACAAGTATAGCGAACCGTCGCTGCTGGCTTGGTCGTCGTCTCGATAACTTACTCCCGGTGCAAACCGAAAGTTTCGATGACTGCAATCCGAACTCGCCATCAACGAGAACTAAAGGGTTTTCTTGAAAATGGGCCAGTCATGGAATCAAAACGGTTGTTGAATTCAAATCGATGGCGGACGGCGACGAGTCTCTCTGTTCTCCTGCAGTTTTTCCTTTTTGGCTCATTGCAAGCGCAGGAAATATTGCCTCCCTTGTCCGAACGGGTGACGATGGCGAGTGATCAGATACTCGTCGTCAATGATCTGGAAGTTGTCAAAACTGACATCGAGGCCCTGTTTCAAGATCTTAGTTTGGGCAGCGAAGACGGCTTGGACGATTGGTTTCAACCCGACATCGACGTTGGAATTTCTCGTCAAGCTGGATGTGTGGTCTATTGGAAAAACAGCTTCGTCAGCCCTGTTCGAGAGTTTCGTGTCGTTGATCGGGAAAAGTTACACTCGGTTTTCGATCTTCCGCAACCCAACGTGAAAGTTGAAGACAAGACTTGGACAAGTCTCAAGGAAGAAAGCGGTGTCCCGCTGTTTGACTCTTGGACCGGGAACCAAACGGGAACGGCAACAATTGTTGGGAATCGTTTTATTACCGCATCCAGTCGGATGGAAGATCTTGGCGAACTGGTCTGTGAAGGGAAACCGCTGGCCCCTCTGTTGAACCCAATCGGTCACGGAATCATCAACAGTTCTGGGCTCACGTTTATTGCACTTGGTGACAACGTTGATCCGGAATCGATAGGCGGGTTCGACCGCATTTTAACGGAAGCCAGCGGAGACATAACGGAGGCGGAGTCTGAATGGTTGCAACAACTGGCTGTCGCGGCGAACTCGGCGAAAGCTGCCTTGATGGGAGTCAAATACCACAAAGAGAAAGTTATCGAGTTGCGTGGACAGGCCGTTTTGGACAAGAAAGTTTCGCTCGGAAAATTGTTTAAACTTGCGCACAGTGATGAGCGTTGGGACTCTGATCTTGGGTTTGATCCCAAGGGGTTGGTGATGACGGCGGCAGTAAAACTGGATGCGTTTAAGTCGTCCGCTGGGCCACGAGCGGCCGCACATGTGTTGCTACAGGAGGGTGGCGTGTTTCAGCAAAGCGAGTTTCTGCGTGGCAACATGTTGAAGTTGATGATCGAGTTGGTCGGAGATTCCTGGAACGATCTAACGGCCGCCAGAATCGGGGTCTATCAAAACGATAAGCCGGATAAAGTTGGCCAATTGGCACTCGTTTCAGTCGTTGACTCCAGGGATCCAGCAATTGTCATGGACGAGTTGGCGAAAATTTCGCGGCTGACGAACCCCGGCGACACGGAAGAACAAAACAATGCCAGGCAGGCGGAGGTCAAGCGTTTGATTGCTGAACTTGAATCCGATGACGCGAATGTCTCCGCGCGAGCTGAAACACGCCTGCGACTGACGGGTGAAATTGGAATGGATGAGCTTTCTCAAGCTAAATCCCAGCTATCCGAAAACGCCCAACGGCGTGCGGATCGTGTGTTGCGAAGAATCAAGTATCGATTAGAAGAAATTGACGAGCTGAAGGTCGAAGTTTTGGATCCTGAATTTTGGACAACACTGAATCCAGGTTTGGAACTGAAGCCAAACTCTGGAACGCTGGCTGGATTTCCCGTTCACTCAATTTTGGTCACGCCCGACGCAGCGAAGAGCCCTGAAGAAGTCACCTCGGCGGTTGAAATCATGACGACAATGTTTGGACCCAAATGGGACGAAATTAAAGTTGTTCAAGTCGACCAACATTTCGTTTTCATGGTCGGTTCGAATGAGGAAGCACTTTCTCGAACGATTAATAATGTGAAGGCCGGATCGAGCTTGTTGATGACTCACTTGGAAAAAACGGGTTATGGATCGAAGACCGGCCAGCTGCAGGGTTTCGTCAATACATTTCGTCTTCAGAAGGTCTTCAGTAATCGTGGCTTCCGAAAAGCAATAAAGGAGACGCACGACGACAAGCTCTGTTGGCTGGGAATTCAATTTAGCGAGCGAGCAATTGGCGTCGAAGCTTTGGTTCCCATTGAGCAAATTGGAGCGGTCTTTCTTTGGTAAGGCAGTTTGAATACGGACTGCACACTGGAAATGCGGAAGCACGGAAGCGCGAAATTGCAAAAAAAACTTCTCCCAAATTTGTTTGAGAGAAGATTGAAAGTAGTTGTGGCCGCTCGCCATCCAAAACGATGTTACCGCATTTGTCCAACCGGTTGTTGTTTCGGTATCCGCCGTGCCGCTTTGAATTCTTGCTGTTGTCCCCACCAATAGAATACCAGGCCAGCCACCGCACCAACGGCGGTCGCCGAGACAACTGCGACGGCGCTTTCCGGGAAGTTAGAATTTTGTGTTGCGGCTTGGGTCGTTAGCACCAAACCAACAACGCTGATCAGCAAACCCAGTGCATCACTAAGAATCTCTTTCAGGTTGATGGAAAGCTTAAACAGCAAGAAGAATTTTGACAGGACCAGTTGAGCCGCGAAGCTGACGACTCCGGCGACCATCTACCAGTTGGGCCAATACCGCGACCTAACAGGCACTTTCGTCAAACGTGAGGTCAAAACCGCCATCGGTAATGCGAAAGCGCACCAGTAAAAGCTGGAGAAATCCATGAACTCGGCCAAGTTATAAATGGGCTCGAGAATTCCGGCAGAAAAATCTTGGACCGTCGCGCTATTGTTAAGCGTATCGCCAATATCTTGCGCATGCTCTTGAAGTTGTCCTGGCAAATCTTCGCCTGTCTCAGCAACCTGAGCCGCAGCGTTTTCGATCGCACCAGCCGCTTCAGCGGATTCGTCAACCACAGCGTCTTCTTGAACCAAAGTTGATCCAGATAAAACGGCAGCACCGAGCCAAGAAGAAATAAGTGTTACAACGTTCATGCGCACCTCCCCAAGAAAAAAGTCGTCCCAGCAGTGTATTCGACGTGTTGACGCGAATATTGGAAAGAATTTTCGCCACGATAGTATCGTTGTTGTACCGTGTTTTTTGGTTTCGTTTCGACAATTTCCATCGATAACCGACATCCACTTACCCGCGCCGGATAGGGGAACCTTTGAATCGAATGTTGATCCGATAAACGGCGCGTTGAGCCGTAACGATTTTTCCCGAGGTCAAATCGACCGACTCAGGAATCTCTTTGATTGTTTTGTCGACAACGGCGTCGTAGCCGCGCTCTGAAAAAATGTCGATCAACATCGTCAACGCATTGGGTTGCTCAAACAAAAGATCTTCCGTATTGACCGTGGCTCGACCCGACAATGCATGGCGTACGATAATCGGCATGAATTTTTCTTGAATGTAGTCTACGACTTTGACAAACAACTCGCTGTCTTCGAGTTCGTAGCTGTCCAGCCGTTTTACCAGTTCTTGTCGTGCATGAAGAATAATCTCTTCGGCAAGTGGCAGTGGTCGCAATCGATCGAACGTCCGCGGGTGCAGTTCCAATGAGCTTTGATATTGAAGCTCTTTCAGAACATTTTCTTCAACTTCTTGAACAGAACCTTCAGCATTGATGAAGTGGTAATGATAAATCTCTTGAAGTGATTGAAGCGCATCCCAAGTCAGTTCTTTGAAAACCTGGTAGCGTTTTCTGGCTTTCACAGGATCAAGGTCGGTCTCCCGTAACTCTCTTAATTCGCCAATCGCTGTTTCTTGAACTTCTTTGTTGTGAGCCGCGATCTCCACGCCACGTTTGAGCTGACGGTCGACACTTGTCTTTTCACCAACAAACAAAACCATCGCATGGACAATCGGACGACGAAAGTGAGTTGCCAATTCCGTGTTGGAAAATTCGTGATGCAGCAGATCGAGTTGATCGACTAGCATCTTCAAACATTCGACTTGAGCGCCCGTTCGAGGGAAGCCGTCGAGTACGGCACCATCCCGATATTTGGGCTCCATCATTCGTCGGAACAGGATTCCAACAACTTCTTTGTCGCCAACCATTCGGCCGGCGTTTTTGAGCGCTTGAGCTTCCGGCGTGTTGAGTAGATCGCTGACGACGATTGGCGGACAGGTCAGCCCACGAGCTTTCATGATGAACCGAGTGTGGGTTCCTTTACCCGATCCTGGCGCTCCGCCAAGTAAGATCAATTCTTTCGGAAACCTTAAGTTCTCTCGCCCAAATTCGTCTTGTAGTTCCTCCCAAACCGAATTGAAAATGATTTCGGCGTCTTTGATCTCAAGATCTTTCTTCGAATCAACAGGGTTGTTGGGTGTGGCGTCTGTCATGGCAACATTGAAAATAGCAGTGTGGTTAATCGCTCTATTGTGCCGCAACTGGAAAAGAAACGCAGCGCCACTTTCAACTCGAAGGCGAAGACTTTCCGGGCCAACGGCCTGACCTTTTATTGAACTGCCGGGCCGTTGGCCCTTCGGAGATTCTTGAACCACCACCTGGGCCTGCGACCCAGGCTATGCAAACTGTTGGACCTTTGGTCCGCAACAAATGGACTTAAACCAGCAAAGTGGCTGGCCAACAAAAAATCGCCCAGCACCTACCAGCTCATTTCCATCTGGCCGATGGTCTCACGAGCGATCCGCTCGATAATCTCTTGTTGAGCCGTTGACATCGACTGCCCGCCTTCGGGAATAAAGTCCGTGTCGTAGTTGATCACGGCAGATTGCTTTTGCATCAACGGAACACCAGCCCGGTCCGTCCACGAGATTTCCACACGCCAAGCGACTTGGAGCGTTCGTGGTTCATCGCTGATCGTCTCACCCATCACATTTTTTCGATCACGAACCAGGCGGCCTGTGATGAAGCTATCGGCAAGTTCCGGTTCAGTGATCGTCAACGGTGTGTTCAGCATTACTTCCCGTGTGATTGCTTCGGTGATTCGCTGTCCGAGGAATCGTCGATTAGAATTCGATTCGATGATCGCCACATGAACGGAACGAATGTCGCTACGGAACATGTACTGGTTGCCTAAGTGATATCCGCGACAACCCGTCAGGTTCAGCAGGATTCCCAAAAACACTGACGCCGTCAACACGCGGACGATGGGCCCGAGAGATTGAGTTGCGAAATTGTTGCGAGTCTTGGTTTGCATTCGACGAAGGCACCGAAAGCTTTTCGAAATGCCGTTGAGTGAAAATTTTAGCGGAAGATAGTTTCATTATCGCCAGCCGCAATAACGGGCTTGTCAGCTTCTGGGTTTGGAAACATGTCAACTAACCACTTTGCGTGTTGTTTAGGAGTTGGCGGTTTCTCTGCGACGCTGGCGATTTGTTCCTGAATGGTTTCGCCGAATACGGTGTTGGAGTGTTTTTGAGCAACCGCTTCGTACTGCATTTTCGCCGCAAGGTTCTCGCCACGGTTTTCAAAGTACCTACCCAACTCAAAATCGCGTTGAGCCAACTGATTGTCGACCAGTGCCTTCTGTTGTTCCAGCGTGTCGATGTTTTGTTGTGCTTCGGCAGGGAACTGTTGGACAATGGTTTTGACCAAGGCTTCCGCTTTCACAAGCGGCGTCGCGTCGTAGCTGGGCCCTTGATAAGACTTCAGCCGGGCTTCCAGTTCCAGCATGTGGGATGGGAACAAGTGTTTGCTTCCCGGATAATTGCGTCGCAAATCTTCGTAACTATCCGCCGCTTCGTAATATCGTTTTGCGTCAAGAAAAGCATTGCCCAAACTGAAAGTCGCGTCGTCGGCAAGTTTTCCCGTTGGATCATCGATGCGAATGCGATGGAGAATCCGCCGCGCCTCTTGAGCCAAGCTGACGCGGGGTCGTTTCGGGTCAGAGATCGCAATGGCCGAGTCAGCTTTCGCCAGTTCCAACCAATACAACGCGATTGAATATCGACGTTGTTCGGCATCGTCCAGAAAACGCGATCCCGAGTATCGGCCAATCAGTTTTTCAAACGCTCGATTGGATTGTACGTAACGGTCGGCGAAAAAATACGATTCGCCTTCGTAGTAAAGCGATTCCTCTTCCAGCGACGATCCTGGCGCGTTAGCCGACGCAATCCGGAATCCATTTGCAGCGTCGATAAACGCTGATATATGACCTTCTTCGTTTGGCGCATTTTTCAATTGTGCCGAGCCTTGAGCGAATTTTGCTTTTGCTGTTTCGAACGCTTCGCGAGCCGTTTCCTGCTGCGGATTCATGTTCGTTCGCACTCGAAAAGTCGTACCGATTTGGCTTGGCGCAAGATCATGCCACAAAAGCCGATTCGAATTTCGCGCGCCCAGCGGATCAAGCGCTTCCTCAGCGAGATCTTCCTGCGCAAGCATGTTGTCTTTCTTGCGAAAGCCGCCGAACTTCTTGCCGCCAATTTCCATTGACTTGCAACCACTAAACATCGTTGCTGACAAAGCCAACAAAATGAGCGCGGTCGTAAATTTGGATGTGATGAACGCCGGTTGGTCGAACTGAAATTGATCGAACCCGGGCCGGTTGAACCATGGTCGCATGCTTGACTTCCTTGTCTCGCGGGTCTTAGTTTGGGCGAACGTTACAGGTTTTTCAGGTACGCGTGAAGCCGAGGTGGATAGCCAACGAGATGAGAAATATACTTCTGCAACAATTGGCGGACTTCACCGAATCCTTCCGACGTCGCCAAATCACTGCCGCACGTGCTGACCGCTGTAAAATCTGCTGGCAGTTTCTCTTCCTTTACCACGTTGGCAAGCGATTTTACGTTGGATTCAAGCAGTACGGGCGATCCAGTCCGAGGTTCAGTCGCGCGACTAGATTTTTCAGAATCGTGCGTTTGATTCGCCGACAACTCCGTTTCAATTTCTTTAGACTGCCCATTTTGTCGCGCGCTGATTTGGCTAGCAAAATCTGAGCCGGTGAGCTGAAGCAATACTTCAAACGCGTTTCGGCTCAAATCGACAACATTGGATTTACCTGGCCGGCAGCCAGAACAAATCACACCGCCATCGTTCAAGCCGAATTTTATTCTTTCGATCGTCGTCTTGTCGCGGCCGCAACTGACGCAGCGAGTAAGCATCGGCGAATGGCCCAGCGTATCGAGCAAGGCCAATTCAAATTCCACCAGAGTTTGGGCAAGCGACTGATTCGAATCGACGTCTTCAATCTGCGCGAGCGTCCTAATTGCCAAATCGAAAGCGTCGGCATGCGGATCCGCATCGTCAGTCAAGATTCGCAACAACTCGGCAACGTAGTAGCCGGCGTACAAACGATTGAGATCTTTCTCTCCGCTTTTGAATCGGCGATCAAGTTTGGCTTCGGTGAGCAAGTCCATTGCTCCGGAAGTTTTATGAATAAAGACAACATTGCAAATCGCCAACAAATCCAACGCGCCCTCAAATGGTCCTTTCGGTCGACGTGCTCCCTTGGCCAGCGCCGTGAGCTTTCCGTGACTGCGCGTCATCATGGTCACAACGCAGCTTGTTTCGCTGAAGTCGACGACGCGCAGAATAATGGCAGTAGTCTTTTCGGGCTGCATAACGATTTATAGGGCACGGGTGAGTTGCTGATGCAATCGAATTCAAATGTTGGCTAAGGCGTGATCAATGGTACCGAACTAAAGCCCGATTGGTTACCACGAGTGATTCCAACATCGATCAAATTTACGCGTCCGTCACGATTGACATCATACAAGTTATCAATTGGAGCGGTGCCGAACCCAGTTTGGTTGCCACGAACGCGACCAACATCGACCAAGTTCACGATTGCGTTGGTGGTCGAGTTTCCGGTTTCGCCGACAATGTTGCCAAAATAGCAAATGTCATTCGTTGACAAACCGGTGTCGGGCGTTGCCAACATGGTGACTTGGAGCCATGTATTTGTCATCGCGGCGTCTGCCCAGATGATGGTAACGCGATCAGGTTCGTCGCCGCTTCCGGCGGTGAAAGTGATACTTGTCGGAGCAGGTGCAATTGGCCAAGCCGCAAAGTTGTTGTCAGTGCCAACGCGAAACTCGAAATCATCCTGTGAGATCGTAGGGGATGCGCCGTGAATTTCGAACATGACTCCATTGAGCCCTTTTGAGAACGAGGTGTAATTCTCAAAGCTCGCCGTTTGACCTGACAACAAAGGTTGCTTGTCCGTAGCGATTGCCAGAACATCGTCAGCGTTGGCGCTTGCGTTGTCGCCGTCGAAATCAGAATTGTTGTAAAACGTAAATCGTCCGACGATGGGTGGGTCGTCACCCCCGAGACTTCCGCCGGGACCATACGTTGGCAATGTTTTGTCCAATTCGTACGCGCCAAGATCTGGAGCGACTCCGGTGAACCCGTCGTTGAATCCCGTCAAAGCAATACCGACATCGACGGCATCGCTTTGTGGAGCGAGTGAATAGTCAGGCGCGTTGTGTTCGGCAGTTGGGTCAGCCGGAACGACAACCGGGGCTGCGAATACGCTTAGATCCAACTGCACAGAATTCGTTTCTGTCGTCATCGATTGCAGCTGCGCCAGTCCGTTGAAAGAAGTGGATTCGATTTGGCCAATAAACGCACCGCCAGTGCCAATCGATCCATACCCGTCGAAGTTGAAATCACAAGTCGAATCCGACGACGGAAGATACAAGATTCTTCCGGCTCCATTGTTGAAACCATTGTAAGTTCCCGCGGGTCCGCCGATAAAAATGTTGTTGCGAAAATAGGCTCTCGACCATACATCGCCGGTGATCACATTGAACGCATCACCCGATTTGACGACGGTGTTATGAATGCCGATGTCGCCTACGCTTGAACGCTGGAGTTTGAAGGCTTGATGCACCGCGTTATAGATCACGTTGCGAACCATATAAGTCGGTCCGCCAAGCGACGGTTGGGAACTGATTCCCATAAAGCAATCGGTCAAACGATTTTGGTAAACCCTTACATTGCCCATCGAGAAGTCGGCTTCGATGCCATCGTCGGCGCAGCGATAAATGTCGTTTCCGTAAATGTCAATCGACTGCTGGTTGACCGCTCCACTGTCTTCCACGAGAGAGATGCCATCGCGAAAACCCTCGACACGATTAAACGCAATGACGTTGCCAGGACCGGTTAACACAATCCCTTCCCCCAGATTGTTGCCGTTGTTTCCAAGTGCAGCTTCATTCCAAACCGTCGGCCCGATGATGGTGTTGTCCATAATGAGCGCATTGGTAACTCCGTTTCCGTACGAGACGACTCCATCACGATCGGTCGTGATCAAGCACTCGCGGATGACGATGTTGCTGGAGTTATTGAATTTGATTTGCCCTTCAACGCTCAGTCCAACAATGTGAATGTTGGCGAAAGTATCCATGCGAACGTCGCCTTGGACAATTGCGCCGTGTGTGTTTTGTGCTCGGATCACGATTGGATTGGCTTCAGTCCCGAAAGCAAAAATGTTGAGCGGCCCGTAGTTACCATCGGCCAAAATCAGCGTAGTCCCCGGAGACAAACTGGCCAGCGCCGCGCCAATGGTCGCGGGTGTGACTAGCGTTCCTGTGGTCGAACTGACAGGCCAACCCCGCGTCGTCGCTGTGATGATTTGTGTTGTGTCTCCTCCGTCGGGATCGGTCAAGGTTAGCTCGATGTCGTAGTTCGTGTTTGCTTCCAAACCCATTAAGCTCCCGGCATGATGATTGGGCCAGTTGAATCCCGTATTTGAGCCGGCGGGAATTCGAATCAACGGCGCTGCATCGATCCATTGATTGAGAACACCGTCCCGATACCGAACAGCGACGGTTCCGTTTTCATTGTCGTCGCCGGCGATTGGCCAATTGATCGACAGGTTTTCAATGGTTGGAAAGGGAGACGTCGGTGTGCCGGCAGTCGTTGCGTTCTGCGCCATTGCCAGTACGGGCAATGCGAACAGGGCCAGCATCAATTGAGAAAACACAAAAAGAACTTTGCGCTTTGTGGTTACCGTGGTTACAGACTTCATGGCACTTTCCTGTTTTGAAAACGGGGACGTTCAAAAATGGGGACCGGCGGAAGTGTTTAATCTGCGGAAGTTATCAGATTCGTCTGGCGTGAAACCAATTTGAGACTTGGCTTAGAAGGAGTCCCAATTGTAAAGGCTGTTGGCTCCAATCGCAGGAGCGTTCAAGAAATTGTTTCAAATAAATGAGGAGGCCACTGTCGTATATAGAGGCCACGGTAGTATATGGAAGCGATTGTCGTATAAGAAAGCCAGTGTCGTTAGACCGTATACGTTGCGGGCCAAAGGCCCAGCCGTTTACCTAGCCCGGGGTGAAGCCCCGGGAACCAATGCAAACACAATAATCAAAGGGCTAACGGCCCGACCGTTAATTAAACTGCCGGGCCGTTGGCCCTTCGGATATTCTTCAACCACCCACGTGGGCCTGCGACGCAGGCTAGGCAAAAGGTTGGACCTTTGGTCCGCAAGAAGGCGCAAGCCAATAAGGCAACGCGAGACTCAATAGACGCCGCGGATGTGTTGGCGTACTTTCGACTGATAAAATTCAGCCAGACGTTGGTGGATTTCCTCGCCTAGCGGAGGCAAGTCACTCGTCGCGGCGTTGTCGATGACTTGTTGAGGCGATGACGCTCCCGTGATGATTGTCGTGACCGCTTCGTGATCGAGAATCCAGCGCTGAGTCGCTTGGGCCATCGTGATGTCCGATGGCAGCATCTCGCGAAGTTCGTTTGCAAGTCCGACTCCCGTCGGAAATGGGATCCCGGCAAACGTCTCCCCGACGCTAAATTTTTGTCCGTCGCAGTTGTAGTTACGATGGTCGCCTTCGGTGAACGTTGTTTCGGTGGTGTACTTTCCAGCGAGCAATCCACTGGCCAACGGCAGTCGGACAATGATGCTGACGTTGTTGGACAGGGCCAGTGGGAAAAGTTCGACGGCGGGCTTTTGCCGAAAGACGTTGAAGATAACTTGAAGCGATGCGATTCCGTCTTCTTTGACGCACAGCAATCCTTCTTCAACCGTCTCGACCGACGCGCCAAATTCCCGAATTACGCCTTCCGCTTTTAAGACTCGCAGCCAGTTGAAAATTTCGCCCTGCTTCATGACTTCCATCGGCACGCAATGCAATTGCAAACAATCGAGAGCGTCGACTCCCAACCGCTCGCGCGACGCATCGACGTAAGATCGCAAGACGGAATCAGAATATTTGTCCGGGTAAACCCCGCCATCGCGTCCGAATTTGGTAACCACTTTGATCGGGTTGCCCGTGTGTGTTTGCAGGAATTTGCCAATCAGCGATTCGCTGCGACCCGCTCCATAAACATCAGCAGTATCAAAAAAGTCGATGCCGTTCTGAACAGCCGCCGACATAATCGCAGCTGCGTTCTCGTCAGACATCGGCCCAAAGTCGCCGCCAAATTGCCAACAGCCCAGCCCGATTTCACTGACTGGTCGGTTTAAGGTTCCAAAGTTTTTATGGTTCATGTTCGCAGTATAAGAGTTTTTCACCGATTGCGTGAGATGACGGACGGTTGTTGTTTGGCTACCTCCGTTGTTCCAGCTCCCCGCATTCCGGTATCTGCTGTAGACCGTTAAAATTCAGGTCATCGACTTAATATCAAACCAGGAGTAGACTCTTGTCAGAAGCAGATATCGGATTGATTGGCCTTGCCGTGATGGGCGAGAACCTTGTCCTTAACATGGCCAGTAAAGGCTATACCGTTGCGGTTTACAATCGGACGACTTCGCGTGTCGATAATTTTGTCGAAGGTCGGGCGAAAGACAAGACGATCATCGGCACTCACACGGCCGAAGAGCTGTGCAGCAAACTAAAGTCGCCACGGCGCGTGATGATTATGGTTAAAGCCGGCAAGCCGGTCGACATGGTGATCGATTCGTTGTTGCCGTATCTCGACAAAGGTGACATTGTGATCGACGGGGGAAACAGTGAGTTCCCCGATAGTGTTCGCCGCACCGAAGAGCTGAAAGAAAAAGGAATTTTGTATATCGGCACTGGAGTTTCCGGAGGCGAAGAAGGCGCGCTCAAAGGGCCATCGATCATGCCCGGTGGAAATCCAGATGCCTGGCCGCACGTGAAGCCAATCTTTCAATCGATTGCGGCGCAAACAGATAAAGGCGAACCGTGTTGCGATTGGGTCGGCAACGGCGGAGCCGGGCACTTTGTGAAAATGGTTCACAATGGTATCGAGTATGGCGACATGCAAATGTGTTGCGAGACCTACCAGATGATGAAGGACGGGCTTGGAATGTCCAACGCGGAAATGCACAAAGTTTTCGCTCGCTGGAACGAAGGTGTGCTTGACAGCTATCTGGTGGAAATCACCCGTGACATTCTTGGCTACAAAGACGAAGACGGTAACGAAACGGTTGATCAAATTCTTGATACCGCTGGTCAAAAAGGAACTGGAAAATGGACCGCGATTACGGCACTTGATGTGGGTCAGCCGTTGACGTTGATCGGCGAAGCTGTGTTTGCGCGATGTTTGTCGGCACTCAAAAGCGAACGTGTCGAAGCAGCAAAAGTTCTTGACGGACCCTCGGCGAAATTTGACGGCGACAAGGAAGCTTTTGTTAATGATCTCGAACAGGCGTTGTACGCATCGAAGATTGTTTCTTATGCGCAAGGGTATCAGTTAATGCGTGCGGTGTCGGATGAACGTGGATGGGATTTGAACTATGGCGGAATTGCTTTGATGTGGCGCGGCGGTTGTATCATTCGCAGTGCGTTCTTAAACAATATCCGTGACGCGTTTGAAAAAGATCCAGGACTGACGAATTTGTTGCTTGATCCATTCTTCGAAAAAGCAGTTGAAAAAGCCCAGTCGGCTTGGCGAAACGTTGTCGCAACAGGAGTCAAGCTTGGCATTCCGTTGCCGGCGTTGAGTTCGGCGTTGTGTTATTTTGACGGCTATCGAACCGAGCGACTGCCAGCGAACTTGCTTCAAGCACAACGTGACTATTTCGGTGCACATACTTATGAACGGTTGGACAAACCGCGTGGTGAATTCTTTCATACGAATTGGACCGGGCGTGGCGGATCGACCAGTTCGACTTCGTACAATGTTTAGATGTTTTCAGATCTAAGATTTGAGATTTGAGATTGGCTCAATTAGAAACAGGAGAAAATGATGGAAGCTAAAGATGCGATTAAGAATAACATTGAAACTGCGGATATGGTCTGCGGCGCCTATTTGGAAGACTTGACCGATGCAGAAGCAATGACGCGTCCGCATGCAGGTTGCAATCATATCAATTGGCAGATCGGACATTTGATTCAATCGGACAATCAAATGTTCAACGGCTGTTTTCCTGGTGCGTTGCCAGAGTTGCCAGAAGGGTTTGCTGAAAAGTATTCCAAGGAAACGGCTAGTAGCGACGACGCATCCAAATTTATTCCCAAGTCGGAATTGATGGATCTTTATCGCAATCAACGCAAAGCCATTATCGAAAAAGTTGCCACGTTGTCTGGCGATGAGCTGGCCAAACCGGCTCCCGAGCACATGCAAGCTTACGCCCCCAACGTTTTGGCGGCGCTAAACATGGTCGGTTCGCACTGGATGATGCACGCCGGTCAATTCGTTGTTGTCCGTCGAGAACTTGGACGCGAAATTGTTATCTAGCCTCGCGACGACGTACAACTGAATTGCCATGATTTAGCTGTCATGACAACATTTTTTGCGGTCATGCTTCAGTTGAATGGCCCCCGAGCGCCAAAATCAAATTCAACTACTGATGGAACGACGATGAGAGACAAAGAAATTGATCCGGTTATTTTTGTTATTTTCGGCGCGTCAGGTGATCTGACGCGCCGCAAGTTGATTCCGGCGATTTATGATCTGTTCAAACACAACCTGTTGCCAAAGAATTTTGCGTTGCTGGGAGTGAGCCGCACGAAGTTGTCAGACGACGACTTTCGGGCGAAAGTTTTCGCGGACAATGACCTGTTTGACGTCAGTGATGAAGCGGAAGAAACGAAATCTGCGTTTGCGAAATCGCTGTTCTATCAACCGATCGACACGAACGCGGTCGATGACTACGGCAAGGTCAGCGATCGCCTCGAAGCGCTTAACAAGCAATTCGGCACCGCGGGCAACTACATTTTTTATCTCTCGACACCGCCTAGCCTGTACGGAAAAATTCCTGAATTTCTCTCAGCCCATGGGCTCAATAAATCGGAGACATCGTTTCGCCGTTTGGTAGTTGAAAAACCTTTCGGCTACGACAAAGCGTCCGCTCAGGAATTGAATCAAACGTTAAAGCAATTTTTCGCCGAAGATGACATCTATCGGATCGATCACTATCTCGGTAAAGAGACCGTTCAGAATTTGTTGGTGACGCGATTCGCCAACGGCGTGTTCGAGCCGCTTTGGAACCGAAACTATGTCCACCACGTTGAGATCACTTCTGCGGAATCGATTGGGGTGGGAAACCGTGGCGGATACTACGATCAATCGGGTGCGATGCGTGACATGCTGCAAAACCACTTGATGCAAATCGTAGCCCATGTCGCGATGGAGCCACCTATCTCGCCAACTGCCGAAGCGATTCGAGCTGAAAAAACGAAACTGTTCCAATCGTTGCGTCCGATTGAGGAATCGGAAGTTGCCAAATATGCGATCCGTGGACAATACACGTCGTCTAATATGCGCGAAGGGTTGGTCAAAGGATATCGCGAGGAAGAGGGCGTGCCGGACGATTCGAAAACCGAAACGTTTGCCGCCGTGAAGTTTTTTGTCGACAACTGGCGTTGGTCCGATGTTCCATTTTACATTCGAACCGGAAAACGACTTCCAACAAAAGTCACCGAAGTCGCTATCACGTTCAACCCGTCACCGCATAAACTTTTTCGCCGCGAGAAAGAAATGGAAAACGCTTACAATCGTTTGGTGATCCGCATCCAACCTGACGAAGGATTGTTGTTAAGCTTTGGCATGAAAGTTCCGGGCGAAGGATTTAACGTGAAGAACGTGGGAATGGACTTTCACTATTCCGACTTGGCCGAATCCGATGTTCCCGAAGCCTACGAACGGTTGCTGCTGGACTGTATCAAAGGGGACATGACATTGTACGCCCACGGCGACAGTGTTGAGTACTCGTGGGACTTTGTCGAACCGATTCTCAATGCCTGGAAGAACGATCCAACGATTCCGATCCACGGCTATCCGGCGGGAACGTGGGGACCTTTGGCCGCAGACGACATGATCTCGCCGGAAGAATTAACGTGGCGCAATCCATGTCGTACACTGACCGAAGACACGAGCTACTGTGAGCTGTAAGGATCGCTCGACCAACGCTAAGTAGCGAGCTTCGCACAAATCATCTATCAGTTTGTTCAGGGTCTGGGCTAAAGACTGCAGGTTTGCCGTCAACTTTGGGAGCTTTCACCGGGTTAAAGATTGCCATTTCAGTGGCCAGTGCGAACGAAAGAATGACAAACAAACCAAATACATAGCGAGGCCATTGTGCGGCCCGTTTGTCAGATCCTGCTTGAGCGTTGATCTTACGCGTGTCGATTCCGACGGCTGAAAAAGTAAGAGCCGTGCCGAGTACGATGACCACGATGTTCGTTAGGAACAGCAACAATGCGCCGCCGCACAAAACGAGGTCGCCCATCGTCAACGCCATGCCCGAGGTAGCGATCGGAGGAACCAACGCGGCGGCAATCGCCACGCCCGGCAGCGCGGAAAGTAAATCAGGGCGACCGAGCGCGTAGGCGCCCGCAATTCCACTGGCTAAAGCAACAAACAGATCGATTAGGGTTGGCAGGTCTCGCGACGCCATTTCACTGCTGATCGGAAGATCGGTAAACAGGGTGATCAAGATCCCAACGACGCAACCAATGATGAACGCGACAAGAAAGCCAAGTCCCACGGCTGGTACTGCTGTCCGAATCAGTTTTTCATTTCCTTGCACAAGTGCAAACCCGATTCCAACCAACGGTGTCATCAACGGCGCCACAAGCATGGCACCGATCACGACCGCAGCCGAATTGTCGACCAGTCCCAGCGCCGCGATCAAAGTTGACAACGCGATTAGGGCGCAGAAGTCAAAATTAAAGTGTGATCCCGACTGAAGTTTGTCCACCAGACGAATCCGGCTTTCTCGATCGAGTTGCGGAACTCCGCGACGAATTTTAGCTTTGACGTTGGTCCAAAACCTGTTGCCGGCAGGAACGGCTGGACGAAGCGCGGCAAATCCTAACGGCTGTTCCTGTTCGGAGCCGACCCGAAAGAACTTTCGCAACCGTTTGTGTTTCCGGGATCCAATCAAAACGAGGTCGTAGTCGTTTAACGGTTGGGCTGCGAGACTGCCACTAAAACTGTCGCCAAGATGAACTTGCTTTTTGATCTCGAGTTTGGTTTTAACTTTGCCGATCACTCGATCCATGTGATAGTGTGCGACTTCCGGTGCGACTTCGTCATCGTCCGGGCGCACAAACAGAAACGTAACGCTTCCTTGGTCGACTTCACTTTCTCGCACAAGACTGGCAGCACGTTTTAGCATCAGTGCGGAACCCTCTTCCTGCTCGGTAGCGACCAACACGCTTAATGGCTCACTGTGTGGAGGCGGATTGCCTCGAACCGAAATCGTTTCACAAGGAGCGTTGTCAAACAACTGTTGCGTCCAGTTGGTTTCGCCCGTCGATGATTTGGCCGACTCATGAGCAGGGACAATCAGCAAACTGATATTGAGCGTGGCGACTTCTTCGACAAATGAAGTTTCGGGATTCGTGGCGACCAACTCGCGCGTCTCAACAAGGATGCGATCCATGTCGCTGGCTTCGGCTCCCTCGGTGATGTCCTGTTTCAAGACAACTTTGTTAGGATCCATTTCAGCCAGCTGATCGAATACCGCTTGGTACAGTTCGTTTTGATCGGCTTCGCTACGTTCCAGCGGATCCCATTTCGCTTTTCCTTTTTGTCGGCGTGGTACCACGATCAATAAATCGGAATGTGAAGCCTCGGCGAAACGAACGCCCCAACCGATCAAACTGCGGGCGTCAGAATTACTATTTACGTAGATGGCGATCGACATGGTGGCTCGTGGGCTCGTCAGGCAGGTTTACGACTCGACTACCGATTGTAGCCGATTGTAAACGTGAATCCACGCAAGCCAAAGTCGTCTTGAGGAAGAACCGCGGTGCCGCCGCCGATCCAAACCTGATTTACGAAAGCGACGCGCCCAAACCAGGCGCGGTTCTCGCCAATCGTTTTCTTGTACTGCACGCCGGCACTGTACTCGGCGAGCGAAATGAATTCATCGGCGGCAACACGATTAAGCTGACCTGTTGCGGTGTTGTTGATGAACTGATCACGCTCACCAAACATGACTGAACCGCCAAAGGTGGTGATAAATTCCAGTGGTGTGTGTCCAATCGGCCGATAGTATTCAAAAATCGCTCGAGGTCCAAACGCTCGCATGTCAGAGATGCCTTGAATGGAATCGACAATTGCGCCCCCTGCATCGTTCACGTTGGCGTTAAGTTCCTGAAAGATGCTTACATATTGAAAGCCAAAATTACCGTTAAGTCGCGAGATTGGGAATTTCAGTTCTTTGAAAAACGAGACCGAGATAGAGTCGAGATCAATGTTGTGTTGAGCGGTGATCGTTTCACCCGCAGCGTCGGCAGCAATGCGGCTCCACTGATTGCGGCCAAGCATCCAAACGCTGGTTTGGCCAGTGACCGCGCCGTTGCTGGTGAATTCGGAAAACTCCGAAGCGGCGTTGACGTTCATATAGTTCAGCTCGATACCGGGTCCGTATTTTGATTCAAATCCAAGCCGGAATCGCGGCTGAATTTCGCGGTCAAATTGAAACGGAATGCTTTCGCCAAACCCTGGTGCTTCGGTTGCGATCGCTGTGTTGCCTTGGAAGAACGGTTGGAGGTACATGAATTCGACTGAACCGAAGTAGCGACCGGTCGCAAGGATCTCGCTGAACGGTGGATACTCTTTCTTTTTCTCTTCGAAATCAAATTTCTCGCCGGTGTCGGTGATACTAGAGCCCCGTTGCGTTGGCCAGGGTTTTCGTTTGCCAACGGCAGATTGGCCAAGCGGCGATTGGTTGGGCTCGATCTGCTGTGGATTGAATGCAGGCATCGCGGACGTAGTGTAGGGCTCGCCGGGCGGTAGCTGATAAGGGGCTTCTACGACTGGGTTTGATTGAAAACCGGATTGCTCAGGGAACCCCCAGCCCGATCCGCCATCAACATAGCCAGTGTCGCCTTGGTAATTGGTCGGTCCTGCGCCCAATGGGTAGCGAGCGTTTGTCGAATGACTGGCAACGGATGGTGGAAGTTGCTGAACGGGGCCCGGTCCGTTGGGGATCCAGGTTTGGTTTTGTGGAATGTTGGGAGCGTTAAGCAACTGAACATTCGATTGCTCGATAGCGGGTTGAGTGTACTGCGACGCAGGGCGAGTTAAAGGTCCACTATTGGATGGCGCTGGTGATCGAAAACTTGCGTTATTGAATTTCCCTTCGATTGAATTCGAAGTGTTCGCAAGATCGTTTCTAGTGTTTTGAAATGATGCAGAGCGAAATTCGGTTTGGTTGGAAGTACCGCTTTGGCTGTTTTGATTTTGCTTATTCGATTGGTAAACAGACTTTAGGTTGGCTGCGTTGCTGGGATTGGGAGCATTGTTCGCTGGCTGTGAAGCGATGGGTTCCGACTCCCAAATTTGAGCGGAAGCTCCCTGAAGTGTGTTGCTGTTTTGCTGAGTAGCGAAGTTACTTTGCTGCGGGACAAAGTTATTTTGAACCGGCGGAGCTGTTGAGCCCCAGCTATCAGGTGACATCGATCTATGGCTGCTTTGGAAATCGTTGGGCTGCGGATCTGGTAGACTTGGCGATGAAGTCGCAAAGTTACCTTGAGCTGAGGTCGAAATTGATTGGAATTGTGTTGACGGATATTGCGCCACAGCAGGTTGTTGCAAGGTTGCTGAAATTGCGATCGCGACCAGAGGAGCAACGTAGGCAATGGCGGTGCTGAATGGATGGAGAGATAACTTGATATGCTTCTGCATCGGAGTCCGAACGGTTGGTGGATTGGATTTGAAACCAGAAGAAATCGCTAGACACGGTTCAATCGTTGGAATTGGTTTCAAAAGCAGAATCGGAATAATCGGTACAGTTAGACGACAGATTCGAATTTCGTCGTTTCAACCGACGATACCGGATGTCTTTGGCTGACCGGCGGAGATGACTTAAGCCGACGGGTCAACTCAAGCAGAGACGTCAGCTTAAGCGGAAGACTCTTACCTGTCAGAATCGCTTGGCCAACCCGAGAAGATTTCGCAACCGTTAAACTTTGCCAGCGCCACCAAGCGAGCCAATCCGATCAACGAAATGTCGCGTGTAAGCTGGCATACCGTGAGTGGACTTACGCAGTAAAATGCTTGTTAACAGATCAAATGCAGCCAAGTGCTGTTTGGAAGCGACGTTTTAGACGGTTAGAATTAAGAAACCCAATGTCATGTCCATAGGTGCAAGATGAATTTGACTCAGTTCCAATCTGGGCTCGCTGTAATATTTTCAATTTCAGTTTTTGCATTCGCTTTTGCAATCACATCAGGCTGTGGCGAAGCGTCTACGGCTCAAGAGCAAGGCACGGCAGCAACTTCTGTAGATGCCACAACAACGACGAGCACCGATACTGACGAAGGAAAGAATATGGATTTGAAAATTGCGACTTTCGGCGGTGGCTGTTTCTGGTGTGTTGAGTCGGTGTTTCTGCGAATCGAGGGTGTCGAGAAAGTCAGATCTGGGTACATGGGCGGGGCGATTGAAAATCCGACTTACAAGCAGGTTTGCTCGGGAACGACAGGACACGCCGAAATTATTGAAATCCAATACGACCCCGAGAAAGTCAATTTCGAAGACCTGTTGGCAGTTTTCTACAATACTCACGATCCAACCACGTTAAATCGACAAGGCAACGATGTGGGAACTCAATATCGCTCGGTTGTCTTTTATCACGATGACCAGCAGAGAGTGTTGGCCGAAACAACGAAGGAGCAACTGAATGCTTCAGGGTTGTTTGCCAATCCGATCGTGACGGAAGTTTCACCCGCGTCGACGATGTACGTTGCCGAGGATTATCATCAGGATTATTTCAACTCGAATCCCAATGATCGGTACTGCAACTACGCGATTCCTGAAAAACTGGAAAAGTTGAAGAAGCTGTTTAGTGATAAGTTGAAGGATGAGTACAAGAACAAGTAGTCATCGGCCGAAAAAAAGCGTTAGTTCTCTTCGGCCAACTTTTTCAGTTTGAGCAAGCTTTGATCGTACTGCATTCTCATGCCGTTGGAAAAAACTGATCGAAGGAATCCGAAGTACGGGCCGCCCGGCAAATCCCCTCGGCTCGACCAGCTGACTTGTGAGCCCGATTCGGTGGCGGCTATTTTTATCTCGCTGTCCATTTCCGGAAAGTTTGCGTACAGCGATTTGTAGCTCACTTTTTCGTTTTCTACTTGATCCACAAACCAAAGCTTGCCGCTACCACGAACGTCGGTCCAAGTTTGTGCTTTTCCGTCGGGGGCGTATTCAACTTGCAGGTTCTTGATGACTTCCGGATTCCAGTGGGACCAGTGTTCCCAATCAGGAGTCGAGTCGATCAGTTGATAGACTTTGTCTGGCGACGCTGCAATCGTGACGCTGGTTGAAAAATCGAAACTGCGCGGCAACACCGAGCCGATGGCGGCAATGATTCCGATAATCGACGCGACCAACAACAGTAATCGAATCCAATACTTCATGTGGGCTCTAGTGGGAGTGGTGCAAGCGGCCGAATGTTCGTGTGGGTCGCTGAGAGTCTTGATGCTTCACAAGCGGTTAATTCGCCACATCATACAACAATGGAAAAAATTGCCCATCCATTTTCTGGCCCTTGGGAATAACTGGCACTCCGTTAAGCAACGTTTCGTCGGTATACGATTCAACTCCATCGCGAATAACATTAATCACGGTCGCTCGTCTCGGAATCTCGGTGCTGTTGCTGTGCGATCCATGAACCATCAGTGGATGATGAAACGAGCATTGACCGGCTTCGAGTTCGATGGCAATTGGTTTCTGAAACTGTTCAAATTGTTGTTCGTTGAGAACTTTTTTGATTCCGTCCATGTCGCCGGCCAATTCCGTCATGGGAAGCAACTCCCAATCTTGGCTGCCCGGGATGTACTGCAAGCAACCATTTTCTTTGGTGGCCGGATCCAACCCAATCCAACAAGTCAAATGCGCCATCGGCTTGGTCCGAGTCCAGTAAGAATAGTCTTGGTGCCAGGCAACGTTGCCTCCGTGTTTGGCAGGTTTGCAGAACAGCTGGTCGTGCCAGAACCGGACGCTTCCTTCAAGAAGTTGGCTGGCAGGAACGACGAACGCCGGGTTCCAAAGAATGTCATGGAATCCTTTTCGCAATCGCCAAGCGCCGAGAGCGTGAAACAAAGTTCGCGACGGATCGCTGGACTCGTTCGTGTGATACTCGTACCACAGTTCCTGACCTTCGTGCGATTTTTCAAAAAACTCAGTCAACTCGGTACGTAAGTGTTCAATCTGGTTTTCATTGAGCAGCTGAACTCCCGAAAGGTAACCTTGCTCGCGAAAAAAGTTGACTTGGTCTTCCGACAGGCGGTACTGATCCCATTCATCCTTGTTTTTCGGTTTTGGGAAGAGATCGCTGACGCAATCGTGAAGCGATGAAAAGTCAGTAGCCATAAGATTGATCGACGGTAGTTTGGGATTGAGAATGAAACCGAATTTTCATTATGTACGATTTCACGATCAAGATATATCCGCAGCTCAATTTTATGCATGAGATGAGAGAAATTCTAAAAAGTCGGCCAGCGTTGTGGCTGGTCAATCGCCAAGGGACTTTCGCCGATACCGACAACGACTAAACTGACGACTCAGTATTGAATCCCTTAGTATTGAATCCATTTTACCGAAGTCCTCAAAAATCCCGGTGCTCCCCATGAATCACATGACTTACTCGCGAGCGACAATTTTTGGCTTGGCCGTTCTGGCAACATCTGTTTTTTGTCAGCCGATGGTTAAACCGGTTTGCGGGCAAGAAATTAAGCCGTGGGTCAAAGAACAATTGCCAGAGTTGGGTAAGGTCTACCTCGAGTACCATCAGACTCCCGAACTTTCTTTTCAAGAGGAAGAGACTGGCAAGCGGTTGTCGGCGCAACTGAAAGCCGCGGGATTCGAGACGACTGGAAATGTTGGCGGGTTTGGTGTGGTTGGTATTTTGGAAAACGGCGAAGGGCCTACGGTCATGGTACGGACTGACCTCGACGCGCTGCCGGTCACCGAAGAAACAAATTTGCCTTACGCTTCGAAAGTCAAGGTCACCGATGCTTCGGGGGCGACGGTTGGTGTGATGCACGCGTGCGGACACGATATTCATTTAACGTGTGTTGTCGGTACGGCCCGTTATTTAGCGGAGCACCGCGATCAGTGGTCGGGACGGTTGATGATGATTGGCCAACCGGCCGAAGAGCGAGGTGCTGGAGCGTTGGCGATGTTGGAAGATGGCCTATTTGAAAAATATAAGAAACCTGATTTTGCGTTGGCACTTCATTGTCACTCTTCATTGGCAACAGGGAAGATCGCGATGCGTCCCGGATATTCAATGGCCAATGTCGACAGCGTCGACGTGACGTTGTTCGGATCAGGTGGGCATGGAGCTTACCCGCATACGACCATCGACCCAATCGTCCAAGCCGCAAAATTTGTCATGGATGTACAGACAATTGTTTCGCGAGAGATCGCTCCCATCGAGCCATCCGTGATCACGGTCGGATCGATTCACGCAGGAACGAAGCACAACATTATTTCTGACCAATGCCATTTGCAACTGACCGTTCGCAGCTATTCCGAAGAAGTCCGCACCAAGCTGATCGAAGGCATCAAACGCAAAGCCAAAGCAGCCGCGGAAAGCGTTGGCGCCAAAGAGCCGGAGATCAAAGTTTCCGAAGGAACGCCTTCTCTGTTTAACGACGAGGAATTGACGGCCCGTATTCGTGCCAAGCTGGAAAAAACAGTAGGCAAAGAAAACGTGATCGTTGCCGATCAAGTCATGGGTGGTGAAGACTTCAGTCAGTATGGTCGAGCAGGCGTACCGATTCTGATGTATTCACTTGGCACGGTTGAGCAAAAGCGATTGGATCGATTCGAATCACTGAAGGCAACGATTCCGTCGCTGCATTCGCCAAGGTTTTTCCCCGACTTCGATCCAACGATTGAAACGGGAGTTACAACAATGGTCAGTTCCGTATTGGAGTTGATGAAGAAGTAATCAAACGATGAAACAGGGGCGTCGACCTACGACGCCGCTTTCACGTTGATGTTCGGTACTTCAAAACCGGCTCGGTATTCACGAGACATCATCTGGTTCGCTTTTTCGTGATTGGTAACCTGCTCGGTCGCAGTATCGAATTTCAAATCAGCACCCAGCGTCAATGCTGCACCGGAATCGATATCGACTTGATTCGCCTTCAAGTGCTCCGTCATCCGCTTCAACGAGTCTTTGAAAATATCGCATTCTGATGAAAGCTCAGACTCAATGTCCGCCAACGAAATATTGCTGCCCAACTGATGGGAAACGCCGCCGGTGTGACAAAGTGCGCTTGAGATATGACCTTCGATGATGGGTCCGTTAAGTTTGCTTTGGTTGTTGGTGGAAACAGCGTCAAGGAAGTTCGCGTAGTGGTCGCCGCCGCCGGTCCAGGCTTGTACTTCCTGGCCATCGTTGTCGAATGCTTTTGCAGATGAATAACTCGGAATCACCACGTATCCGTTTTCGCATTGAACAATGACGCCGATTCGTGAACCGCGAAAATCATCCATGTTCCGATCCCAATACGTTTTACTTTTCGGATCATCAACGTTTTGGAATTCTTTTGCTTTGGGCAGTCCGCGAGTTTCAAAGATCAGCGGAGCGACTGGGTAGTCATGAATGACGGTCTGTGTGTTGGGAGTGTCACCAGCATCTTCGTAACCAAGTCGACCACCAATGCTCAACACGCGCGGGGAGACCGTGTCATAGCCCAGGAACCAGCGCGCGATGTCCATTTGATGGATGCCTTGATTTCCCATGTCACCGTTGCCAGTGTTGAAATCCCAGTGCCAGTCGTAATGTAACTTTGGCCGGAACAAAGAACGCTTCTCAGCCGGTCCACACCACAAGTCATAGTTGACTTCTTTGGCGATTTGCAAAGGCTGTTCAAGCTTTCCAATGCTCTTGCGCGGCTTGTAACAAGTTCCGATTGCGTATTTTATTTTCCCAAGTGCGCCACTTTGCACATACTTGACGGCATTTTGCAGACTTGGGCTTGAGCGAGATTGGGTGCCACATTGGATGACTCGATCGAATTTCGTTTGAGCCAAAGAAAGCTGTCGACCTTCCCACACATTGTGCGAAACAGGTTTCTCGCAATAGACATGTTTGCCGGCCATCGCGGCTCGGATTCCCATGATCGAGTGTTGATGGTTTGGCGTGGCAATGGAAACCGCGTCAATGTCTTTGCTGTCGAGAAGCTTTCGGTAGTCCACAAATTTGGCGACTCCTTTGCCGTCAGCTTTGCGGTTGAGCAACCCTTCATCGCAATCGCAATAAGCAACAACATTTTCGCTGAGCCCGCGAATGTGATCGTTGCCTCGGCCGTTAAGCCCGATGACTCCGCAACGAACTTTGTCGTTGGAACCCATCACGCGGCCATACGCCGCCGCGGGAAGACTGATGGTTGATCCGACGACAACGGACGACTTGAGAAAATTGCGACGGTTGACCATTTGTTGATCCTCGATTTGTGAGTTAAGACTTTTGTCGGCGATGTATCTTAATCTGTCGCGAAAGCCAACGGCAAATTTGAAGTGCAAAAATTCAAACCAGCGATAAAAGAATGATCGCGCCCGTATGTTTTTGATCGCGGATGAATCGGTTTTCAACCAAAACGCACAAGCGAACGCACTCAACCCTTTGTTTTTTGATTCGAATCAAAACAGTTGAACAGAACGAACAGCTGATCAGAATGAACAGCGAAGATACCTACGCGGCGCGGCGACCATGTCGGTCTTGATCGTATTGAGCTCCAGCTTGGCGAAGCGCCGACCGTCGTTCGTATTCTTGGGAGAATGCGTCGATCGGTTCAATCTCAGTCTGTTCGAATGCGTGATTTAATTCCCACAAACGAGCTTGTTTGCTGAACGAATAAAACGCAGCCAACCACGCTGTTTGGACTCCCGCTTTACCGTCAAGGATTGCTCCCTGCATGATGTATTCGCGAAAGAACCGAAACGCCGGACGGATCAACAGTTTGAAGTACGACGTGTCGAGCCCTTTCTCGCTCCATTGCTTGGCTTGCAATGTCGTGTACCGATCCATCTTTTCGAATAACTGATCGTACTCCCAGACAGAATAGTGCAGCATCGAATTCGTCAGTTTGCCGACGCGTCTGCTGGAAATTTTGACTTCGCCGTGATCGCTTGGCCCTTCATAGCGCCCTTTGTCGCGGTGAAACAGACGCAAGACTCGATCCGAGCGGGCGTCCCCAAATTTTAAGCGGTGTCCCATGAAGTGATTGACACGATTGATCCAGTATCCGTCAAAACTTGGACCTCGGCTTAGTTCTAGTTGAATCTCTTCGATGAGCGCCGGTGTCAGCCGCTCATCCGCGTCCACAATCAAAACCCATTCGTTGGCTGCTTGAGGGATGGCCCAGTTTTTGAAGTCACCGGATGTAATGTAGTCCCGTTGGATCAACCGAGTTTTGGGATATCGTAGTGCGATCTCCATCGTTTCGTCTTGGGAGCCAGAATCGGCGATGAGGACTTCGTCCGCGATCGAGTAAAAGCTCTCGATGCAGGCACGCAGATTTAACGCTTCATTTTTGCAGGGAACAAGCACTGTCAGGGGCTGTTTCATTGCTATTGCGTAAATTTGCTGAATGCGGGAATCGGAAATTGATTGACCACAACAAGTGGAAAATCTCCGGTCGGCATGGGTTGGTCCGACGCGGAAAGTAGAGAATGGTACACACGATGTCAACGTGTTTGTGCCAAAGGCATAGTTGCGAGGATGATTGTGCTAGCGAAAGAAGTCGTTTTCGACATTCGCCGGCTTGGTTCTTCCAAATCCTCGTCCATTTTTGGGTTTACTCGATCGTCGTGTCTGAGTCTTCGTTAAGTTTTGCCATTAGGTTTTGAATGGGTCCAACGTTGCTCGCCCGTGCGGGCCAAGTCGTTTGAATCGACGCGCCGCTTTCATTTAAAAGCCCGCTGTTAAACCAAAACCAACCGCCGGAGATGATACCGACCACTTCGTGGTTTTCGTTGAATACAGGCCCACCAGAGTCACCGGGCAATAGTGGAACATCTGCGAAGATCTTTTCCAAACTCGATGGGGAAGACGCTGTGGCCGAAAAGTGCCGAATGCAGCTCTTCAAGTTGGATCCGCCTCCGAGTCCGGCAAACTCAAGCGTGTTGCCTGCTTCGATCGGGGCCGTGCCAAGTTTTGCAGCAGGGATGTCGCCCGGAACCCAGACCCACAAAAGAGCGATGTCTTTTTGCTCATCTGCATGAACGATTCGACACTTTTTGGCGCCAATTCCGTTCTTGTAGCTGACTTTGATTTTGCCTTCGCCGGCGTCTTCTTCAACGACATGCCAAGCAGTCAAGACGTATCCCTCATGGCCATCTTTGATTTGCTTTTCCTCGTCGATCGCAATCACGACGCCTGTTCCAATACCGCCGTTACAACTTATCTCTACGATTGATTGATGGTGAGGCGCAAGTGGAGTCCACTTCCAAAGGCCTGAGTGCATGCCAACGGGCTGCGATGGAGAATGCAAAGGGATGGCGTTGTTGCCACCGTTGGCGGCTTGCGATGATTCAACAACGTAGTCCTGTGTTTGAATCGTCGAGTCTTGAGCAACCGCTGTGAGATTACAACAACAGCAGATTGAGACAATCGAAAGGAAGGAGATCGTCTTAAAGCGACCCCATTTGCGAGGATTCACTCTGGAAATGAATCGGGTCGGTGAAGCTGAAAACTGTGCCATGCAACTGCCTCCCAGGCAGAGCGTACAGGTCTCAAACAATTCATCAATAAGATTTTGCTTATCGCGTGCTTAGCAGGACCTGCCCGCCTATGAATTTTACTAGTCCATTAGATCAAAGAAACATTATTGCCCTCTATTCTTTTCGGCAAGGCCTAAGCGTAAGTTTAGTCGCGATAGCATCTTTGGATTAACAGGGGCAAACATTACAGCCCTTCGTATTAGTTTTAACGGCTAAGCCGATGCTAACGCAAAATGGTTTGGGTAGCGCCCTGATTGAAAGCAGATTGATAGCAAGCATCTACAATGCGTTGTGTCTTTATAGCTGCGTTTGGCCAGTGAGTGTCTAGTTGGCCGCCAATGACGATAGCGGCGAAATTCCGGAACAAATTCGTTTCCTGCGCGGAGTGATGTCCGTGCCCATGTTCATCAGTAGGTACTTTTTTGATTCCATCGTGCATTTCAAACTGACATCCGTTGACATCAAAATTCGAGCGCACGACATTGAAGTTGATTTGTTCTCCAGTAAACGGCAGCACGAAATCTGACACTGCAATGTGCCCTGCAGTTCCGCTGATGTTGGCCCACTGTTGAAGCTCAGTTTCAAAACTGCAATAGAATCCGGCACTCACTCCATCTGCAAATTTCATTTCCGCTGAAAGCTCCGTTGGAACGGGCTGGGCGCTCGATGGATGTTGAAATGAAGAAAGCAGTTGGGCCGAGACCTGCACTGGCATCTCAAAGTCTTTAACCCACAGCGTGAACAGCGCGGTATACCAGCCAAGATCTCCAAGACAGCCGTATTTCTCCAGTTCACTTCGCAAACGAATGTCCGATGACTTGAAATCGTCACCACCATTAAAGCTGAATTGCGAGTAGATCCGTTTGAGCTGGCCGATTCCCTCGGTTTTGTTTTCGCCGTCGAGATAACTGCGAATGGCATTCATTCGTTTGCTGTGACGAAACATGACTCCGTCCATGAATTGCACTTTGGATTTTTCGCAAGCGTCGATCATTCGTTTCAGGTCTGCACTTGAAAAAGCGCATGGTTTTTCACACACGACATGTTTTCCGGCATTGGCCGCGGCGATGACGACATCGAGGCGAACACCAGTCGGCAGCGGCACATAGACTGCATCAATATCGTCCCGCTTCAACAGAGCGTCGTATCCCTGGACAGCCTCCGGTGATTCTGCAAACGGGGCTTCGGTTTGACATCGCTTGATAAAGTCTTCGGCGCGATTTAGTTCACGGCTCGCGACGGCCACAACGAATCCATTACCCGAATTCTTGATCGCCAACCAGTTTTTCTGCGCGATCGTTGCGGCTCCAAGAATGCCCCAGCGAACGAGTTCGGTTTTGTTGGCTTGCGTCACGTTCTTCGTCCCTCTTTATTTTTTAAAGCAATGGCAGAGAAAAGCTGGCTCGAAAATCAAATTTCATCCAACGCGTCTTTGATTGCGGCAACTTCTGCGCGCCTCCCGAGCGCTGTCGCAGTTGCGGACTGCCAATTTATCCCAAGGAACTCGGCAAGTCGACAAGCAAGTTGGAGATCGAGCACGCCGTGAAATTGATTGACCAGTTTCCCTTCGTGATAAATCGTGTTTCGATCTGTATCGAATCCTGACTCATAGCTGTCGCAAAGTTCTTCGATCCATGCTTCCGGGACCCCTTCGCGGCGACACGTTTCGGCTGACCAGATCTCGTCACCGTTGCATTTTAGCAGCAGCATTTGGGCAGCGATCGGGTCAAACATGTGATTGCGTTGAGTTCGAAAAAACGGACTGAAAACTAAGCCGCACGATTGTGCCGTCGCTATACTCGGTGTTGCGGCAATCCAATTCGAGTGGATCGCATTTCAACTTCATTCGGGAAACTTCTATTTTAGCGTAAATCGAATCCAAGATATTACCGCAGGCGGCGAATAGAATTACTCGGCATTAAATTATCTTGAAACGGATGGGACGCAGCATGACCTTCAAAGCAACGAAACAATTGGATTCCGGTATTCGACACTCGATCAACCAAAGGGTTGGTGCACTGAACGAAAGTGCGGTCAATCCTACTCGAGTGGGGCTAACGCTGGCGATGTGTTTCGTCGTGGTGCTTAGCAGCGGCTGCATGATGGCTGGATTCAATGGAATTCTGGGTTCAGGGGTCGTTGCGACCGAATCGAGAGATACCGATGCGTTTCACTCGGTCGATATTTCGGGAAGTGCGAACACTACCATTCAATGCGGAGAGGAAAACTCCGTGTCGATCACGATCGATGACAACTTGGTCGACATTATTGAGACCAGTGTTTCAGACGAAACTCTCGATATTTCTTCTACTGAATCGTATTCGACAAAGCTTGGTCTAAAAGCCGACGTGAGCCTCGACCAACTGCAAGAGCTCAACATCAGTGGTGCAGCGGATGCCAATATCATTGATTGCGACACCGACAAGATCACGCTTTCGATTTCGGGCGCAGCCAAAGTAACCGCTTCGGGAATCGTCGACACGATAGAGATCGAAGTTTCAGGCGCCGCAAAACTTGACCTGTCAAACTTGATCGCGAAAAAAGTAAAGCTTGAAATGTCGGGAGCTTCAAAAGCAACCGTTCACGCAACCGAAGAATTGGACGTTGAGCTTTCTGGTGTCGGCAAGGTTCGATACGCTGGCGACGCGGTCGTGACCAAAAGCATTTCAGGTATGGGCAGTGTGAAAAAGATTGAAGAGTAGGGTCAAAGACAGACGTTGTCTGTCTAGTTGCCCGTTTGCTCTTTGATGATGTTGGTCAACGCAGCGGCATCTTCATACTTTCCAACATAAGTGTTGAGAGGGAAAAGCAGTTTCGGAACTTCTCCACCGCCGACTCGCTGATAAAGCTGGATGTGTCGTTTGATGTACTCGTCCGCAATTGGCTTGTTGAGCTGTTCTTCGATGCTTTCCTTGCCAACGATTTCGATCGCTTTGGTTAATGCAACGTTGTACTGAGGGCAATTTTCGCCCTCGAACATCCAGTCATGAAACTCACTGAACTTTTCAGCATCAGCTCGCCAGACACAAATCGCCAACTTTGAAAGCTGACATGACTCGGCGTGTTTTGGGTTCACCTTTGTGATCAAAGGGTTGCACATATTGCTCAACGGGACTGGCAATGAAACGATCGAAAGGTCATCACCGAGCGTCTCCTTGGCTCCGCGAATTGCGCCGTAAGTGCTGCGGCAATGCGGGCAAGTGTAGTCGAACATCTCAACAAAAATGTGTTTGGCGTCCGGGCTACCAGCCAGCGGCCATTGCCGAACATCGAGTTTCGTCCCGCCGCCAGCGAACGAGACGACGCGTCTTTCTGGTTTGGTCGTTTCTGTTTTTCCTTCAGTCTGAGTGGACTGTGGCGTCGTCGTTTCCTGCAGGATCGACGTAATCAACAACGTTGTGCGTGGAAAAACCAGGCACGAAACTTTCGCAGCTGATGCAACTGCGTCCTCGATTTGCTCTTTAGCTTTGTTTTCTTCCAACTCAGAATCAACGGTATCGATGACGCTCGGTTCGGCCGGTTCAACGGGTGGATCAAAAACATCGTCTTCGACGGGAGGCATAAACAAATCATCATCCGTCGGAGGCGCGAACATGTCGTCGCTTGTTTCAGATGACATTGTCTCCTCGCCGGGCGCTCCGACATAGACTTCAAAGTCTTTGTTCACTGTCGGCACAACTACTTGCTCGTAGGTTTCGACTTTAAATGTTTTCGGTGGAACAGAATTGACTTGAACAGCGATGAGCACGGCCAATCCGGCCGCCGCCAACCCACTCATGCTTGATAGTTGAAACGAGCCCACACGATGGGTTAGCAAAATGGTTGTTGCGATCAACAGCCCGCAACCGTGAGCGACCAAGCAGTAGCTACAAAGATGCTTGAGCACGAAGACCTGTAAGCAAATGAAATACACTGCGGCCAATGAAGCGGCGATCGCCAATCCGGAAACGATGGTCCATGCCAGTTCCCGTTTTGAATTCGAGAGTCCGCTCCATCCCGTGAAGATCGTGGCACCAATCATCGCGACGTAGGTTCCTAAAGCCAATCCGCTGACAGGAAAGCCAGCGAACTTGGACCACTTGCTGTAAAGCACATGACCACAATCAAATAAAGCGCCTCCGCCGCAGCCGGCAATTTCCGAAGCAGTCAAAGATGCATAAGTCAAATAGCCAGAGATGGTCAGCGCAACGATCATCGGCAAGCACAACAGTGCCAGAAACATGCTGGATGGAATTTTAAACCCTGACCGCGTCACTTCATGCCTCAGCTAAAATTAAGTCAATTTGGTAAGGACTCTTTTGGAATCCTTCGATGTATGTGATTTTCGCAGTATTTAGCCCAAATACAAGCGAAATAAGTGCGTATGTGCTGAGCCCGTATGTGGGCCGAATCACAACCAATTGTTTTGTTTACGCAAACAGGACAATTGGGACAGTCAAATCTGAACTCTGCAGCCCATGCCAGCTATTTCGAGCTGTACGCAAGTGCCCCAGCTGTACGCAAGTGACCCTCTAGCAGTGAGTCGGAAAAGTCGTCTTGCAATGAAACTGACTTGCGTAATCTACGGTCTATTAAAACATAGAGGAACGTTAAATTTTCCCATACATCAATTTGTCTTTAGATAGCGATCTAAAAATGCGCTTAGGGAAACCTTGCCGGTCGTAGGATCGCAATTCTTCACGAATAATCAGGGCGACCTGCACCGTTTGACGGGTGTCGACACCAGTCTAAGAGATTCGCCACATGGTCTGGAATCCTGACTCGAAACTCGGAACGCTGGGAAAATTGCCCTGTGCCAATCTTCAAAACCAGTCTTCGCTGGCGAAAGCTCGAACAGCCCAGACGTTGAAGATGAGCGTTCCGTCAATGTGTCGATTAGATTAGAGACTCGGTTTTCTAAGCGTTTAGGCGGGTTGCCTGAAACGACTTGGAATTTGGTAGAGAATTCCTACAAATTGTTGTAAAAAATAAGTGAAGGAATTCGGGCACTTTTCAGCGAACCAAGGGAGTCAAGCCATGCCAACTGTATTGATTGTTGATGATACAGCCGTCGATCGAAGACTTGCTGGTGGATTACTTGAAAATGCACCCAACGTTGAAGTCTGTTACGCCAATGATGGCAGAGAGGCGTTAACAAGGATTGGATCTGAGTTGCCTGATTTGGTGCTGACGGATCTTCAGATGCCGGAAGTCGATGGCTTGGAGTTGGTTAACGAAATCCAGGACAAGTATCCGGACTTGCCCGTGGTACTGATGACGGCCCACGGAAGTGAAAACATTGCCGCCCAAGCGCTTGCCAGCGGCGCCGCCAGCTTCGTTCCGAAAAATGATTTGGCTGAAAGCCTTGTCGAAACGGTGATGCACATTCTGGCGCTCAGCCAATCAGACTACCGCTACAAAAAGCTGGTTAGTTGCACAACGAAAACAGATTTCGAATTTTCATTGGAAAATGATGGTTCGATCATCGAGCCGTTGATCGACATGATCCAGCAAGTCATCATGAGCCAGGAAGTTCTCTCGCATCGCTGCCAAGTTCAAGTTGGAGTTGCACTGGAACATGCCTTAACCAACGCAATGTTCCGCGGCAATTTGGAAATCAACCGTGTCGAGTATCCGGTGCTTCCTAAAGAGTTAATTGCTCAGCGCAATCAAGAATCCCCTTTCCAGGATCGCCGAGTTTACTTTCGTGCTTTGGTCACGCCGGAGAAAGTTAGTTTCACGGTCCGAGACCAGGGACTTGGATTCGATCCTGCATTGATCCCAGAGGTCTGCGATCCGGAAAGCTTCAAGGACGGAATCGGCCGCGGGCTGGTATTGATCAAGGCGTTTATGGACGAAGTCGAATTCGCCGATGAAGGCCGAACCGTAGAAATGACAAAGCTCCGAAGCTCGGCACCCAGTCAGCCACGATAAATGCGGTACGCATCAGCAATCATTTCTTGTCAGATTGATTGATGAGTTTTCCTTGCTCAATAAATCGTTGCACGTATTCGCTGTAAACGGTGATCGTGCGTCTTGAGCGGTTCCAACCTGCGCCGCCGTCGCCTTCGACAAATTGAACGGTGATTTGCGAATGCCAATCAAATCGTTTGACCGCGGTTTCAATCTCTTGAGTGATACCCCGGCGTTCCAATTGACCGATGATGTCGCCATCGTCGTAGCGGAATCGGGTTTCGCTTGACTCCAACCCTTCGGGCAACCATAGCGGCTGTAGAATCCGGCGCCACGATCGATAAATTTCAGTGCCATAATCGCAACTGCTACTTATCTCGTCATCGGTCATTCCGACGATCTCGGCTACCGGTCGATACTTTTCGCGGTCTGCCGCCACGGCCAACGCAGCGATCTGATAAGCTCGTCGAGCATCGCTGTTGTGTTCGCCGTGAACAGTCCATTCGTTTCGCGGAATTTCTTTGGCTTCTATCATTAGCGACCGAGTTCGGGCCGTTAAAACGTCCAGCGCCCGGTCTGGCATGTGCGTTGTCAAATAGATGGTGGCAAAGGAGTCGGCCAAAGTCTCTTCGTTTCCAAGAATTGGAAGATCAAACTCGCGCACCAAACCGTGAGCCAGTTCGTGCAAAACAACATGCAACGTCACGTCATGCGCGAAGGCAGAGACTTCATCAGACGCCCCCAGAAGTTTTTTTGTTCTAGTTTCTTGCGCTTGCCCGAACGACGAAAAGCAAAACAATACCAGCACGAGCGTAGAAAACATTAGTCTCATTTGATTCTCACCATCGTAGGATGAAGTTCTTGTCTTCATCTTACTTTTGATCGAAATCAATTACGAGCAGTTTGTTCCACGGTTCTGTGAGTTGAAAGATGCAAAGCAAACGCAAAGAAAGACTGCCGGCGACAGGCACGGCCAAACTACTTTCGCTCAGTCTCAGTATTCGTCGTTTCAGCAACTCTTGATATTGCTTCCGCTTTGCGATCCAAGCCGCGATACTCAATTAACGACATCGGTTGGAAGTTCATCCAATCTCGCTTCGCTGCTGCGATTCGATCACGGTCCTGTGCGGAAAGACCCTCGATCAGAGTAAGCTTGGACGTCTGTTTCAAACCGTTTTTAAAAAAGATGTTTGATCCTGCTTCCACGCGGATTTCGTTTGGAATCCAACCAGCTCGCTTGATCGATTCGTTAAGCTTCATTTTCGGAAACGGAGCAAAGGCACGCGGGTCCGAAGCTGGTATGCGGGCAAAGTTGTCGAGGTACTCGAAATAGGCGACCGCATTGTGCAAATTTGCCGGTCGCTCGCCTTGAATCCGAAACGTGAACGATGGGCTGGACAGCTTTATCCAGTTGCCAGACAAGTCACTCTCTTCGGTGTATTCTTCGTTGACCAGGAATTGAGCCGATTTGTTTTGAGCCAGTTCTCTGCGCAAGCCATCAACCATCTTCAACAATCGAACGTCGATCATCTCCAGTTTGGCTTGGCGGCGCGGGTCCAACAGGACAACCCGCTTTGTTTTCGATTCGTAAATCGTTGTTTCAATTACGTTCTGTGCGGGATTGCCGTCGGCAAGGAATTCGTAAACCAATCCGTCAGCAAACAATGTCGTTGCTTGTTTAGCAGGCGACAATGAATCGCCAAAATACGTTTGCGATTCAATCTTGAATTCTTGCGCACCGATTTCCCCGGCGCAATTTCCAAACATGAACAAACACGCCAATAGCGGAATGAGGTTTTTGATTGTGTGGCCCATAGGTTTTGATTTCTCGCGCATACCCGCTTCCTGCAATCAATAATCGCGAACACTAGCGATGCAAACCACTTGCGCCTAGAGAAAAGTGCAAGCCAAACGAGAAGTTCAAACCGAAGCGCTGATCGAATCAAACGGAGAGAGAATCGCTAGCAATTTGGCAGACTCGCTCCATGGCAAATCCATGGAACGAGCTTCTAATAAGGTCCAATGGCTCCAGGCAAGGAGCTATTTTTCTGATCGAGCCGAGAATCCGATCAAGATTAAGATCGCGAACACACCCAATCCGCCCAGCAAATAGCCTTGGAATTCGGGATTGTTTTCAGCGACTTTCGTGTAACCACCCCAGGCTTGAGCAAATGCGCCGGCGATACCTATCAACATCAAAACGTTCCAGATCGACATTCGTCCGCCCGTCGGTTTTTCATCGCCAAGTAGTTTTCGGCTATTCATCAATAAGAAGAATGCAACGTAAGCGATCGGTAGCAGCATCCCCGCAAACGTCGAGGCGATGACCAGCAACCAGGTCTTGGACGCTCCTCCCCATAACCAAACCCACGCGACGCCACTGACAAGAGCGGCAACCGAGCCGACGACACGAGCACTGACGTTGTGATAATCTCCGAAGATTTCTGCAAAAGCGAATCCATTGATCATCATCAGAATAATGATGGTGGAGAAACCCATCGCCAACGCACCAAGTCCAAAAATCAACTTGGCTCGTTGGGTCGAGACCGGATCGCTTGGATCGCCAAACACAGGCACCAAAGTCACTGCCAGTTGACCAGCATTCGGCTTCACCAAAGTCAGCGCCAGTTGCCGTTCGGCAGGTTCAAGCGTTGTCACAAACTCAGCAATGACTTGTTTCGAGTCCTCGGCTTCGGCCAATGTTGTTTTGCCTTCGTCACCGTTGATGTCGATGTATCGCGCCGTCAGCGGTCCGACAGCTCCGTTGAACAATGGGCTGGTTTGCACCACGCTGGCGTCGTCGCTCAGGAAGTTCTCGTCTGCTTTGGCATGAAACGCGTGCGACGAAGCGATCACGATGCAGGTCGTAACCAGCAAGTAAGGAATCGCCATGCCCATGATTAAGTCCCAGCGAGCCAGTCCACGGAACGGACGATCCCAGCCACGAGCCAGCATTGAGTATGGCAAAAGGAATGTCATATTCAAACCAACAGCTGTCGACGTAACACCGATCATGCTGTTTTGTTGATTCTTGATAATCGCGTTTTCCCAGTAAGTCGTTGCGCTGCCATCGAGTCCAATCAACAACCCTTGAATTTCGGCCGAAGGTGTATTCCAGTGGAAGATGTTAGGGATAAATCCCATCCCAATCGCTGCCCAGTCCAACTCTCCTGCGGTTGAGAGCAAGTAAACAACGGCTACAAAACTGATCACCACGATCGCGATCATAATCTTAAGCAACAAGTCAAATATCTTTGACATCCAGCCTGGTTTGAAACTCATCACCACAATCGTAAACGCCGCCAGACCAACGCCCAGCGAAATAATCAACTTCGAGAGAGCTTGAGGGTCCATATTGGTGTTGCTTAGAGAACCAACAAAAGTCGAACCCGACATGTTTTCGATCAAGCCTGGAAACAGGTTGGTGTCCAACGCATCACAACACAGCGCGAACTGAGGCAGAATGAAAATCATATTGGCCAGAATGGTTGCCGTCAGCCAACCGACACCCAAAACTGGGTTTACATATTCGTTAATCGCCGCATAAGGACGTTTGCCGGTTGTCAGCGTCACATAGCTGATCGCAGAGAGCATGATCACGCCAATCGCAATCGCGACCAATTGCAACCACAGCATGCTGGTTCCACCGAGCATCCCAAGATACAACGCGCCGCCCAGTGATCCACCGCCGAGAGTGATCGCACTTTGCAACCAACCAGGACCGGATAAACGCAAGTAAGCGCCGATCTTTGCTCCGCCCCCTTTGGCTTCTGCGGCAGAGAGGATTTCACGGTCACGAAAGATCTTGTCGTTCATGGTTGGCTCAAATGATTCGGAAAAAGGTGGAGATGGTTTTGCGGACGAATTTCGCGTCTCAATCTGGCGCGTACTTCAAACTGATTTTGGTTTTTGGAGAACCGCGTCTGGCAGAATTTAACGAGTTTCCGTCAGCGCCGGAAACGAACTGTGTTTTGAATTAAGTCCTGACGCGTTTCGAACTAAGCCCTAACGCGTTTCCAATTAAGCCCTAACGCGTTTCGAATTAAACCCTGACAATTCTAATTACGCAGGTGAGACAACGGCAACTCATTCGATCCCGTTTTCTGCCAGATATCGCTCAACATCAAGCGCCGCCATGCATCCGGTTCCCGCAGAAGTGATCGCTTGACGGTAATAATCATCAGCAACATCTCCCGCAGCGAAAACGCCTTTGGCGCTGGTGTTGGTGCGAAACGGTTGCGTCCATTGCAAATAACCCTTTTCGTTCATCGCCAACTTCTTCTGCAAAAAGGAAGTATTTGGCGTATGACCGATCGCGACAAACATTCCGCCGACAGCCAAATCACTCATCGAACCATCGACATTGTTTTTGACTTTCAAACCCGTGACCAGATTCCCGTCACCGATCACTTCATTGACGGATGAGTTCCAGAGCATTTCAATCTTTGGATGATTGAGTGCTCGATCCTGCATGACTTTTGAAGCCCGCATCTGGTCGCGACGAACGACCAAATAGACTTTTTCTGCGCCTTTAAGATTCGCCAGATAAGTCGCTTCTTCGACAGCGGAGTCACCGCCGCCGATAACGGCCAATGGCTTGCTGTAAAAAATCGGCAGCGCACCATCGCAAACAGCACACGCACTGACGCCCTTGTTTTTGTACTCTTCTTCCGAAGGCAGTCCAAGGTAATTTGCGCGAGCTCCCGTGGCCACAATGATTGTGTGCGTCTCGACGGGATCACCGTTTTCCGGAATGACTTTCAAGATGTCGGATTCGATGTCGATGTCAACAATGTTGTCGCCAACGACACGCGTGTCAAAATTGAGCGCCTGTTGCTTCATCAGCTCCATCAGCTCGACGCCTTGAACCGCATAATGTGGTTGGCAGTCGGCCAGCATCATCCGCTTGTTCTTGGGGTCTTTGTGGTGGTTTGGGACGCTTGGCAAATTGTAGTGCCGTTTTTTGTCGACCGCACTTTCCACGAACGCGCGAACGTTGCCGAAAGGAAACCCAGGATAGTTTTCGACTTCAGTCGTGTACGCCAATTGTCCCAGCGGGATCATTTCGTCTGACGGAAGTCCTTCGTACACGACAGGATCAAGGTTGGCACGCGCTGCGTAAATGGCAGCCGACCAACCGGCTGGTCCGCTTCCGATGATGACAACTTTCTCTGGCACGTGTGGCTCCTGTTAATATGTTGTATAGTCGCGACCGAATTTCGGCCAATTGAATTCGATGATTTGAATTTGACACGATTATATGAACTCGACTCGGCTTCGACGACCCACGGATTAGCCGTTAACACAATTTGATCCTGATTAATGAAACGCTCTGTCGCCATCGTTGGACCCACCCCTGCCCTGCTTCGCTGGGCGATTGGAAAACCGTGCCCATTTCGCGATCTTGAACATCCCAAACTTCCTGATGCGACGTTCAAACAGTTGCGAGTCTTGCGTGCGGCGTCCGTCGCTTTGATCGAAGATCGGATTCAAGACGGTGTTGTGCTTCACCCCCAAGCCGCTGAAGTTCCGTTAGACATGGACAAGGACACGAACAAGGTGATGGGTTTTCCATTCGATGAAGCCGTTGACGTTCATGGTGGCCAAGCCGTCGTTGAAAGCCAATGCGGGGGTTGTCCGGCAAACGTGAGCTTGGTCCAGTTGGGAAATTCCAACGAGAAAGTCGAATCCGCAAGGCCGGCAACGTCAGGAAACTGGGCCGGCTGTTTTGGCTGGCTTCCGTTTTCGCAATCAAGCCCGTCCAATCGGTCTCCAGTGACTGCCGACCAAACTCCTGATCTGGAAACCTCGTCGTCAACGTCTTCGGCTCAGTTCGCGTTCGTCGATTTGATGCGCCCGCTGCCAAAGGACACCGCGAAAGAAAAAGACTGGGTTGACGAATTGGAATTGGCGATTGACCGCGCCGGATTGCGAAAGGAGTTTGTCGCACAGTTCGGTCGGACAAATTCGATGTGGTATGCAATCTGGTCGCGGCAAGTACTCGATCCGCGGGCGCTGGGCATTGTTGACCAAGCTTTTCAGTCGATCGATGTTCCCGAAGGTTGCATTGATTTTTGGCGCCTGCGAAATGCTGTTCAAGTTTGCGCTAAGCAATCCCTTTCGTTGCATGTTGATCTAATGCCAAGCGGAATCTCAGATGGGATGAACTGGACGATTGAGCCGCAATGCCAGACTTGCGGCGTAACGAGGCAACAAAACGAGCCCGCTGACGCTGTCTGTTTTGTTTGTCACTCGAACGTTCAGCCATTTCGACAGCGAAAAACCAAAGTGCTTGGTCTGCGTCCGTACTTGGACCTCGCGCGGGTGATCGGGAAAGAAGCGACCGACCGCATTCTCAAGCGATGGATTGAACGTCGTCAACCGATGGATTGAACGTCGGTCGAATTGAGAAACTGTTTTCGTCTCTCAGTCCTGCATCATTTTTGTTGCATGGGCGGGAGAGCAGTCGGCTTGCCGTTCAACGTGTTAAAGAAGTCGGCTTTCATTGCATCCTGATCGATGTCGCGAATGATTTGAACGGTTGTTGGCGAGTCGACTTGCTTCCAGCGGTATTGCTCATCCAGACCGAGTACCACGGATGGCTCGACCAACGTCAGCCAGGGCTTCTCCAAGTGGTTGCCGATGACCATGGAGACCGTCGCCAT
>CAZPBE010000004.1:101883-167178 GCA_964584615.1 uncultured Pirellulaceae bacterium
TCGCCATAGTTAATCGGCTCTTGTGCAACGCCATAGTGATTGGCACGGTGTGGGCCATGATGGGCGCTGTTGATGCCCAGCACGTCCAGATTACTGAACAGGCCGTAGGCGATGTAATGCTGGTCATCGACTTCGTTCCGTGCGTCGGTGTCGAGAAGAACTTGCGGCAAGTGCACCGTTTCAGGCGTGTGGACTCGCACAATGGCGGAAGCGTGTTCATTGAATTCGTTGTCAACTTTGGATCCCACGACAACGCGATAAACGCCCGGTTGCTGGAACGTGTGATTCACCGACAGGCCTTCGGCAGTCGACCCGTCTTTGAAATCCCAATGAGGACTGCTTAGGTTGCCACTAAGTTTGAACGTTACAGGTTTGCCAACGAGCGCGGGACCATCGAGAGGAATGATCGACGCTCCGCGCGAGGTAGGCGCTGGCTGTATGGAATTGTCTTGCGCGGCGGTGAAGTCAGGCAGCAGGCTGGCGATCAAGCCGAACGCCAGCAAGACTGCGGTCGCCTTTCTATGCGGCGACAAACGCCCGCAAAAAAACTGATTTCGGTTTGGCATGATAATTCTTTACCCCTTGATGTTATCGATGCGCAGAATGTCGCTTCCACGCAGATATAGTATCAGAAGAGTAAAGCTGGTGCCGATGCGCCCGGCTCAAGCCAGTGTTGTCTGACGTGCTTGACTACCCGATTCGCTCGAAACGGAACGTGCCCATGGGGGCTACCGATCCGTTGTTTGCCAGTGGCCCATCAGTAACACGTGTGATCCGCGATCGACTTTCTAGTCGTGTAACGTTTGACTGAATCTGGGAAGCCGACTTGTTTGATTTGTACAGCAGTAATTTGAGATTTGTTGAAAACACGTTGTCAACTTTAGGTCGTCGATCAACTTGAACCCGCACAGATTCTCTAAACGGCATTCACGATGACTTCCTTGTAGAAAACAATTTCTAACGATTGAACTTTTGTAGAACTGCCGTATCTTGAAGGCTTCTGGATGTGCCAATCCTGCGCACCGTCGATTGAAAAACACGGATCGTTTTTGACCCATGGTCACCGAACTCAAAAAAATGACGATCAAGTTGTACGACCCTTCCGTTGTGTACGGCAAGCGGATTGCGGTGGTCGGTCGACTTGGTGGTATGAGCCGTCGGGATTTTAGTGAGTTGTTGTCTAACAACGGTGGCCAGCTCGTTGACCGTGAAGACAAGCAAATTGATTTGATTGTCCGCGGCGCGGAGACTTCGCAAAGTAATCCGGTCGAAAAGAACTCGGTGCGGCCAAACGTGTCCATCGAAGTCATGGAAGAAACGCGGCTGTGGGAAGCACTCGGGTTTGTCGATCCTGAAACGGAAACAGGTCGTCTTTACACGCCAGCGATGTTGGCTGATCTTTTGGGAATTGCAGTTTCAACGATTCGACGTTGGAGTCGTCGCGGGTTGATTCATCCGGTACGCCAATTCAAGAAGTTGGACTACTTTGACTTCGAAGAAGTCGCCTCGGCGCGCCGTATCGCACGCTTGATCGCTGACGGGAAATCTCCAGCGGCAATCGAATCCCAATTGGTCAAGATTGCGAATTCAAATGGTCCTAGCCGAACTCTGTCACAGCTCTCGGTGATCGTTGAAGGCAAGCAACTTTTGTTGCGGCAAGGCGATGGTCTGATTGAACCGGGCGGACAAAAAGTTTTCGAGTTCGAACCTGATGAGCCGGTGTTGGAATCGAATTCGCGAAGCACAATTTCGCTTGATCAACATCAGCAAGAGAACTTTGGCGAAGACAGTGACGTAGACGGGATCGAGACCGACGATCCCTTCACGCTCTCTTCAGATGGTGCATCGATTTGTGCGTTTCGGCGTCCGGAAGATCCGGCTGAGTTAATCGAACTGGCGATCGAGCTTGAGGACGAGGGTGATTTGCAGTCATCGATTGAAGTCTATCGATCGTTGGCGCTAGAATGTGGTGGGAGGGCTGATTTCTCATTTCGCCTGGCAGAGTTGCTGTACCAGAATGGAGAGTTGGGCGCTGCCCGGGAGCGGTATTTTTCGGCGGTCGAGTTGGACCCGAATTTTGTTGAAGCCCGTGCAAGTCTTGGTTGCATTTTGGTTGAACTGGGCGAATCTGAGTTAGCCATCTCGGCTTTTCATGGTGCGCTTGATCAACATCCGGACTATCCTGATGTCCACTTTCATCTGGCCAAATTGTTGGATGAACTTGGCCGGCATGAAACCGCGCGAACGCATTGGGAAGCTTTTCTTGAACTGGCTCCCAAAAGTCCCTGGGCCGATCAGGCTCGCACGGCATTGGAGCGAGATCGAGAACGAGACGAGTAGCTGAAGAGTCTGGGCCGATTCGCGTTAACGATTGGCTTTAACCTCGTTGGTTCGATGCGAAATCCACGGCCAATCCTAATCTGCTAAGTTGGCTACGTTGTTGATGGCTTGAATTTCAACTCAACTTGTCAATGATGTAAGCATCAAACAGGTAAAATGAAAAAATGAAGATACACGCAACCACTATCCTCGCCGTTATGAAAGACGGAAACGTCGCGATGGGCGGCGACGGCCAAGTCACACTCGGCGATGCGGTGATGAAAGCCGATGCGATGAAGATCCGTAAATTGCTCGACGGGAAAGTTCTGTGCGGATTCGCAGGGAGCAGTGCTGATGCGTTTGCATTGATGGAAAGATTTGAGTCGTATCTGAAAGACTCGCCCAAAAATATCACTCGCGCTGCAACCGAGTTAGCCAAGCAATGGCGGATGGACAAAGCGCTTCGGCAGTTGGAGGCTCTGTTGATTACCACCGATGGCGAAACCATTCTGTTGGTCAGTGGAACAGGCGATGTGATTTCTCCAACCGATGGGATTGCCGGAATTGGATCTGGCGGAAACTATGCAATTGCCGCTGCCCGTGCGCTCAAGAATCACAGTGATCTTCCGGCGGAAGAAATTGTCCGTGAAGCTTTAACGATCGCTGGCGGCATCGATATCTACACCAATACCAACATCGTGGTTGAGACCATTAATGACTGAAACAAAAACGTTGACTGACCCGAAAAATGCCAACACGCCGATGAAGCCGCGCGAAATTGTCGAAGAGCTTGATCGCTATATTGTCGGGCAAGCCGATGCCAAACGTGCTGTGGCGATCGCGATCCGAAATCGCTGGCGACGACAGCAGCTTCCCGATGACATGAAGCAGGAAGTCTCGCCAAAAAACATTTTGATGATCGGGTCGACCGGTGTTGGTAAGACAGAGATCGCTCGCCGTCTGGCAAAACTTACAGGCGCGCCGTTTATCAAGATCGAAGCCACCAAGTTCACGGAAGTCGGCTACTACGGTCGCGACGTTGAAAGCATGGTTCGCGAGTTGGTCGACAATGCGATTTCGCTTGTCCGGGAATCTGAGCGAGAAACGATCAAGCACGTCGCGGAAGAGAAAACGGAAGAGAAAATTCTGGACTTGCTCTGCCCGCCACCAAGCTTGCGGTTTACCGGAGCTCCCGGTGAAAGTGCTCCCGCGGAACCCGTCGAGTCTTATGACCGGACTCGCGAAAAAATGAAGACGATGCTGAATGATGGTGACTTGGAAGACCGCATCATCGAGTTGATGGTCGAGCAGAAACCGACTTCAGTGATGCTGGGCGGTATGGGAGCGGGGATGGATCAAATGGATTCAGACATTTCCGGTATGTTCGAAAAGTTTATGCCCAAGTCCAGTTCCAAACGCGAGCTTCCAATCCGCGATGCGCGAAAGATTATTTTCGATCAGCAGTGTGAATCGTTATTGGACGAAGACAAAATCAACGCAAGCGCGATTGAATTGGCAGAGAACGGTGGAATCATTTTCCTCGATGAGATTGACAAGATCTGTGCTTCCGAGGGAAAGTCCGCCGATGTATCTCGACAGGGTGTGCAACGTGACCTGCTGCCCATTGTCGAAGGAACATCGGTTAAGACGAAGTTTGGTTACATCAAAACCGATCACATTCTTTTTGTTGCTGCCGGCGCGTTTCATCGGAATCAGCCCAGTGATTTGATGCCCGAGTTGCAAGGACGTTTTCCGATTCGGGTTGAGTTGAACGATTTGACGGAAGGCGATTTCGTGCGGATCTTGACCGAACCGAAAACAAGTTTGACACGGCAATATGAATTGTTGATGGACACCGAAGGAGTCAAGCTTGAATTTTCACAGGATGCAATCGAAGAGCTTGCTCGCATCGCGACGAAAGTGAACGAAACGACCGTCAACATCGGCGCGCGTCGTTTGTATACGATCCTTGAACATTTGCTGGAAGAACTGAGCTTCGAAGCGCCCGACATGAAAATGGGTTCGGTCGTCGTCAACGCGGCTTACGTGCAAGAACGGCTTGACGCGGTTGTTAAAGATGAGGACCTCAGCCGCTACATTTTGTAGTTCTCAAGATCCTTCAGAGGTCGAGAGTTGTCCGAAGGATTGCGAAATTCGAATTTAGTAGGGTCTTTTCTCGTCTGATTCTGCGCTCACGCAAGTTCTTCACAGGCGAGATTTCGGGTGGATAGTAAACGTGGTCCAAATGGGCCGCGTTTTTTCGTTGTCTGGGTTGGTTCTCTGCCGCCTACCGAAAGTTGGCTTTCTTCGATAAGTTGACTATTTGCTATTCAACATCTTTCCACCAATTTTTATTCGTATCATGCCCAAGCAAACTATCGCAAATATTGATGTCGCATCAAAGAAAGTTTTAATGCGAGTCGACTTCAACGTACCGCTCGATGACCAACTCAACGTGACTGACGACCGTCGGGTCGAAATGGCTTTGCCAAGTATTACTTCGGTCCTCGATCGTGGTGGACGTTTGATCTTGATGAGTCACCTTGGCCGTCCCCAAAGTGATGCCGATACCAAATTCAGTCTCAAACCTGCGGCTGAAAAATTGGCGGAGCTGCTTGGCAAGCCAGTCCAGTTCGCGACCGATATCGTTGGTCCTGACGCGTCGGCGAAAGTCGCTGCACTGGGCGATGGCGAAGTTCTGGTTTTGGAGAACTTGCGCTTTGACGCGCGAGAAAAAGGAGGCGACGAAACGTTTTCGGCTCAACTGGCTGAGTTTGCGGACATTTATTGCAACAACGCTTTTGGAACCTGTCACCGCGAACATGCTTCGATGTTTGGCGTGCCGACAGCGATTGGCGGCAAACCAAAGGTGGTTGGCTCACTGGTTGAAAAAGAAATCAAGTACCTGAGCGATGTGATCGCAAAACCGGAACGACCCTTTGTTGCGATTCTTGGCGGAGCAAAAGTTTCTGACAAAATCAAAGTCATCGACAACTTGTTGGGCATCTGCGACCACGTGTTGATCGGCGGTGCGATGGCCTACACGTTTTCTTTGGCCCAAGGCGGTGCGGTTGGGAATAGCCTGGTCGAAAAAGACAAAGTTGAACTGGCAAAATCTCTGATCGAAAAGGCGGGCGACAAATTAGTGCTGCCGGTCGATACGCATTGCGGCGATGACTTTAGCAAAGAGTGTAATAAACAGGTCGTTGCAGCAGGAGAGATTGCAGACGGATTCGAAGGGCTCGACATTGGACCGGAAACCGCAAAAAAATTCGCAGAGATTATCAGATCTGCCAAGACTGTCGTTTGGAATGGTCCGATGGGTGTCTTCGAAATGGCTCCATTCGATGAAGGCACCAAAGCGGTTGCTCAAGCGATCGCCGATGGCGATTCAATTTCAATTATTGGCGGTGGTGACAGTGCTGCTGCAATCGCTCAATTGGGATTCGAAGATTCAGTCACTCACGTAAGCACCGGCGGCGGAGCAAGTTTGGCGATGCTGGAAGGCAAATCGTTTGCAGCGGTCGATGTTTTGGATGAAGCCTAGTGTCTGTCAAAGCTGAATTGACGTGAACCCTATTCGTCACGGTCCTCTAACGGCAACCAGTAATAGATTTCGTTCATCAGCGCGGCGCCCAAGCTTCTTTTGGTGAATGGTTTAAAAAACAAGTCAATTTCGATGTTGCTAACGTCACGTTCGAATCCTGTAAATTCGAAACTGTTTCCGATTCGGTCAGCACCCGGATCCCAAACGCCGCGGTTTTGCTTAAGCGACTCGGTGGTCAAACGGCCTTCGATGTTACCGTCTTCGCCCGGATCGTGAGGGCTGTTGCCGCCAACGACCCAAATTCGACCTGCTAAACCCTCCAGAGCTTCGAATTCAAAATTGCCTTCAGCGTCGAGTGTTACTTCTTGGTTTCGTTCGTGAAGACCATCAAGTCGAAACATGATCTTGGGCGTTGCTTTGTTTTGATCATTTCCATCGGCCCAGTTTGCCGTTCCCGAGATTTTGTAGACAGGGCTTTCAATCAATTCGATTTCAACCGATTCCTGATTTTCATCAAAGTCAAAAGTCATCGGCTTGATGGGAAGAAGACCGCCCTCAGATTTAATTTCTTCTCCATCGATAACTCCGCTCGCAACGACCGCGACCACGCATTTTCCGACACGAGGAGGTAATTCGAAAAATCCCTCGACGTCGGTTTGGGCATAGACGATTGTCTTTTTGAGGTTACCAATCTTCTTCAGTTGTTGGCTTATCGAAACGATTGCGTTCGCGCGAGGAACGCGATCTTGGTCGAGCACCACGCCGCTGATTTTTGTTCCCGAATTCAAGCTGATTTCCCCGACGTCGTGAACTTGTTCTTCATCAACCATCGCAGGAATCGATATCTTGCGCCAACATAACGGGTAGTTGTCGGCCTGGATCAAAACGAAGAGATTCGAATCTTCAGGGACGGAAAATTCGAATGAGCCTTCGTTGTCACAATGAATCATGTTTTCCATTGCATCGTCAAAGTTCCACGAGTTCCCGACCTTCATACCGATTGCCAATCTCGCGTTCTCAATAGGCTCGGTCTCTGGTCCCTTTGGTGGAGCCAGCGTTCCTGTGGCCACGATCTCACGTTTAATGGTGATGTCGGGCAGTTTTCCATCGAATGTTTTCGCACCGTCGGTCCACTTGGTGGACTTGTTGCCGGCGTAATCGTCTTTCGAATACTCGATTGAAAGAAAGAATGCCGTGTTGTTCGGAAGTTTTTCGTCAGAGACGTCAACTTTGAAATTCCCGTCTTCGCCTGACTGGGCTGACCATCGTAAATTCCGTTGAGCTTGGCCAGGTCGCTTGTAGATGTGGCAATTGAAGTGAACAAGAACATCGGCCAAAGGTGAACCGTTAGCCGAAACTGTTTTGCCTTCCAAATGCGTCAACGTCTTCGTCTGTGCCGTCTGTTGTGGAGCATATGCTGCCGCAGACAATGTGACGAAAAAGATCGCCGATAACGCAACAAACGATTGATGCAAGGAGATCATAACTTCCTGGTTTAAACCCAATGGAGTTTCGGACGGGCAAGCGGACTAATGCGTGTACGCAACCTGGAGCTTGACCATGAGGGGTTCGATCTGGCTGCGTAACGCTCCAAATTGTTGACGGTGTTGTGGTTTACATTGATTGATCAATGGTTTCAGCGCTACCCACTCACGATACAAAGGTTCAGCAAATCGTTGGATGTCATATTGGTTGCCGCGGCTCGAAATAATGTGTTCGTGAAGTTGATGGGCTTGCTGATGCAAACGATCACAACAGCCGCAAATGTTTTGATGAAGTCCTGGGTACTGTCGTTGAACAATGTTCTGATGAATGCCCATCGAAAGTTCGTTTGTTAATTGGTCCAGATCTCGACCCATCCTCAAGAGCGTCGCTCGATTGATAATCGGGCCTGCTCCAAAGGTTTGGTCCAGGATTTCCATTGAGCCACCGACATTGGTACAGCAATCGACGACGAACTTCGTCTCGACTACAGACAAGTGACCATTGAGTTCATTCCAGTGATTGCCAAACGACCGGTAGTCCCACAGCAAGTCGTCCATGGATTTTCCGCTGGTAAGCGATTCAGAAAACAGACCGCAGTGTCGCTTAAATTCTCTTGCGGATGCTAGTACAGCTCCGGGGGACTTGCAGTTCAATAATTCCGCAACCGTCATTCTGTTCAGCATTCGGTCGACATGTGAATCACAGGTGTGCAAAACGTCGCAAAGGTACTCGCGGTCCATTTCGGACTCGAACCACATGACGTCGCTGATTTGAGCGCCGATGTCTTCAATTTTTTGAACGTCCTGGCAGATTCGCGGTGTCTGATGATCCCGCAACGAGTGAGATAGCTTTCGCCAATCCCGCATTCCACCTTTGTAGGCGCGAGCTAACTGGTCGTAGCTTCCACGTTGAACCAGAGGAGCGGCTTGCACGATCTGTGAATAAACCGCTTGAGCTCGTCGAATGATTTTCTTTTGATGTTTATCACCTTGAAGATCGTAGTGGATGTCCTGGATCAGATGTTCAACACTCGTCGCCAAGGCTGCGGTCAAGTGAGCCAGCTCCATGCGGTTAAATTGCGGTTGAAGATCAAGCGTTGTACAGACTTGGTCAGCGTAGCCATGGAATTGATTGATGCACTTTCGACATCCAGAATCGAGCCCACGAATTTGACTCAATCGATGGTTAACCGAGCGCCAATCTCGATCAAGTGCGGCATAGCTTGGCATCAAAGGCTCAACATTATTACAACGTTTCGATTGTTCGACCAACACATTGATCGAAGCTTTGATTTGCAAACAATCGGCCAACAGGCCGCGAAGTTGTGGCGCGTGAGCCTCGTGCGTGCGGATCTCCACAATCATCTTGTCGCAATGTCTCGACATGTCCGCAAACTGGCGGCGGACCTTAACCAGCTTTGCTGTAGGAGCCCCAATACGAGGTTGTGCTGGAATCGGTTGAACTTGCGGGTAGCCGTCAGGTAGTCGCCCTTGCGGATAAGGTTGCCCACGAGAGTTTTCTAGTTGCGATTCGATCAGGGTCTTGAGTAGTCCCTGAATAAACTCCCGACGTTGTTCTTGAGCAGGAGCTTGGGCAGCAAGAATAATTGAACAGGTGATGGCGCAAAACAATATTGACGGCAATTTGACATTCATGATTAAGGCAACAGTTAAGAGTTTTACTGGAATGGGAGGATCTCTGTTTTTCACGTAGTCGGTATTATACCGCTAACGAATTGGATGAGTAGTTTTTGGGTCAGGGAATGTCCGAGTTTGAAGTAGGAAATTCGAATTGGGCAACGATGCAGTCCGTTCTTACTCTGATTGCTTAAGCAGTATTGCCAAACCCTGCCGACGTTTCGTGGGCTGACGCTCTAGCTGGGTTCGACTACGTCACTTTAGAAAACCAACTCCAGCTGAACATTCCCAGAGCCTTGTATCCAACTGAGAACAACCCGAGCGAGTAATAGCCGAAGGCAAACAGCCCGTTGGCGGCGAAGGCTCCGATTGCCAAACCGCCAAAACCAAATACGCCCAAACTAACCAAGCCAATCGAAACGACACCGCATGAAAACATGCCCATACTAAACACGCCTTTCGCGTATTTGCCGTATGCAAAGATTCCCGTCGTGTGCGTTCCAATTGCAAGCAATCCCAAAGCGCGATCACCAAAGGCAATGATTCCTTTCGCTCGGCCTTCCGTCTCTCCTTGGTCAGGATCGTGACCGAAAGCGATATCGACCAACGGCCAACCCATGAATTCCGAAGCGCTTCGCAGTCGCACGTCTTTGTTTCTTGCCACGATGCGCCGCCACCGCTGGAGTTTCTGCCACCCAGTCAGTGGTCTCGCTTCGATTGGCTCTTCGTTGAGAAAAAGTTCTAATTCACTGACCAGTGCTGCTGCCGATGCGTATCTTTCTTGCGGGTCTTTCTCAAGACACTTCAAGCAGATTGTTTCCAGGTCGATGGAGATTTTTGGCTCAAGTTGCCGCAAGGGATCGGGTTCGCGTTCGATGACTTGAGTTAAAACCGAAACCAGATTGCTTCCTTGAAATGGCGGACGGCCAGCGACCATTGCGTATAGCACTGCCCCAAGTGAATACACGTCAGCCAGTTCGGTGACCGTGTTCTTTCCCGCGGCTTGCTCAGGTGACATATAGCTTGGCGTGCCTAGCGTTTGACCACTGATGGTAATTTCTTTTTTTGTGTCGACTTGTTTGGCTAATCCGAAATCGGTTACACGTGGGTTGCCGGTTGAGTCCAGCAGGATGTTGTCAGGCTTGATGTCTCGATGAATGATTCTTCGTTGATGCGCGTAGTCGATGGCAGAAGCGACTTTCAGCAGAATTGCTGCCGCCTCTCGTTCCGGGATTGGGCCGTCGGCAATTTTGTCGCGAAGCGATTGGCCTTCAACCAAAGCCATTGAAAAATAATGTCGACCGTCTTGTTCACCGTGGTCGTAAACCGGAACAATGTTTGGGTGGTCCAGGTTCCCGGCGGCTTGGGCTTCGATTCGAAAGCGATCGATCTCGATGTCGCTGGCCAGTTGACCATCGAGAATCATTTTTAATGCCACAATTCGATTAAGGCTTTTCTGTCTGGCTCGATAGACGACTCCCATTCCGCCCCGGGCAATCTCGCTAAGCAGTTGATAGTCCCCAAATTCACGCCCGACGCTATCGCCGACGATCGCTTTTGGTTGACGGCTGTTAGGTTGGATCGTCGCATCGTCGGCGAATTTTCCAGTTTGGCTTAACTGGTCTGGCGATACGTAAACACGACAACTTGGGCAGCGATCGTCTGGCAAATAGGCGGGTAAAACTTCCCCGCAGCTCACGCATTCAAACGAATCAGGCATTCAGCTTTCCCATCAAGCTCCAAATCGACGACTCAATCTTTGCGACCATTATCAGTGCCACGCAAGTTGTTGTAAATTGTTTAAGTGTACGTTTACCCTCTTCGACGAAAAAACTTGAAACGAGTCTGCGTCATGAATCGTCTTACCGCCATCCTTTTCCTAATCGGTGTTTGTTTTGCAGCGTTGCCAACTAGGTCGTTCAGTCAGGAAGTGAACCCTAGCGAACACGAATCAACGACAGAAACCAAATCCATAAAATGGAAATTCAAACAGTTGGCCATTGATCGCAATGAAGGAATTGCGATTGCTGACTTTGACAAGGATGGTCAGCTTGATGTTTCGGCGGGTCGGAACTGGTTCGCAGGGAGCGACTATCTGGCTCGGCCGTTGCGAACGATCGAAGACTGGAACGGCTATGTCGAAAGTAATGGTGATTTTGCTTTCGATGTCGACGGAGATGGTTGGGCCGATGTGGTGGCGGGTTCGTATTTGCCGACAGAAGTTTACTGGTATCGCAATCCAGGTGCCGACGAGTTGAAGAAAGGGAAGTTGTGGGAGAAAAAGTTATTGGTTGATACAAAACAAACAAAAAACGAAGGCCAGTTGCTGGTCGACATTGACAAAGATGGTACACCGGAGTGGATTGTTAACAGTTGGGACAAAACCTCGCCGCTCAATGTTTGGAGTTTTGAAAATCGTGATGACAAGCCTACACTAACGAAAGTGGTTGTCGGCGAAAGCGCAAACGGTCATGGCATGGCGGTTGGCGATCTTAACAATGATGGTCATGAAGACATTCTGGTCGGCAATGGTTGGTATGAAAATCCTGGAGGCAAAACGAATTCGCCAAATTGGAAATTTCATGACGACTGGGAAGCTGAGTGGAGCATTCCTTCCATTGTTCGTGATTGGGATGGTGATGGTAAAAGTGACATCCTCCTTGGAAACGGACACGACTTTGGTTTGTATTGGTGGCGTCAGCTTGAGCCGGACGCCGAAGGAAAGATTCAATGGGAAAAGAATTTGGTCGACAAGACCTTTTCGCAACCACATTGTTTGCACGAAGCCGATCTCGACGGAGATGGCGTTCCCGAGTTTATCACGGGTAAACGGTTTGAAGCACACAACGGAACTGATCCGGGTGGTGAGATGCCTCCATGTTTGTACTATTACAAATGGGACGGTCCCAACAAACAGTTCTCGCGTCACACCATCGACCAGGGGCATGTAGGAACAGGATTGCAGATTCGCACGGCCGATCTTAATGGTGACGGCAGACTTGATATTGCGGTGGCAGGAAAGTCGGGGACGTTTCTGTTGTTTAATTTGGGAACGGAAAAGTAATACAACAATGACCGAAAAAGTGACTTACTATAGTAAGCTTGGTGGGGAACAGGGAGTTCGGGCGCTTGTCGATCGGTTTTACGATCTGATGGCGGAACTTCCGGCGGCTCAAGAGATTCTTGACCTGCATCCGAAAGATCTAACCAGTTCGCGAAACAAATTGTTCATGTTTCTGTCTGGCTTTCTTGGCGGGCCCTCGCTGTACATCGAAAAGTATGGACATCCGCGGCTTCGAGCCAGGCATTTGCCGTTCCCGATCGGCAAGCGTGAGCGCGATCAATGGTTGTTGTGTATGGATCAAGCCATTGATGAGTTGGTTGACGAAGCCATCTTGGTCGAGTTTCTCAAAACAACGTTTTCCAAAACGGCAGACTTTATGCGCAACGCTGAGGAACAAGAGTAGGCCAACTTTCATTTCACCATTCGGATCAACTATGTCGGAACAACTTCCGCCAAGCATCTTCAACGACGTGTTAGGACCGGTGATGCGCGGACCGTCCAGTTCCCATTCGGCGGCTTCGGTGCGCATTGGCAGACTGGCTCGTGATTTGGCCGGGGGATGGGTCGATGAAGTGCTGATTGAGTTTGATCCCAACGGATCGCTTGCCACGACTCACGATAGTCAGGGTTCGGACATCGGTTTGTTTGCTGGGTTGTTGGGATGGTATGCCGATGACCCGCGACTTCCAAAAAGTCAGGAGCTGGCCGCCGAGTCAGGCGTCAAATCAAAAATCGTTGTGCGTGACATTGGAGCGAAACATCCCAACACTTATCGTCTGACCGTGACCAACGACAAGCTTTCGGCATCGCACACGTTGGAGGCCGATTCGCTGGGCGGTGGAATGATTGTCGTCAACAAGATAGACGATTGCCCTGTCAGGATTTTCGGTGACCATCGCGTGACGTTAATGCAAACTGCAACCGGTGAATTAAAAGTTCATTGCGGACAGGATTTCCTTGGCGAGGAAGAAGCGCAGACAGGAAACGTGTCGTGGGTGCGGCGGCTTGAACGTGTTTTGCCCGTCCCGTCGCCAACGGAAATGAAGCTTCCGTTTTTCGGTACCGCCGAGATGACGGAGTTGGCAGATCCAGCGACGCGAAAGCTGTCAGACTGGGCGATCGAATATGAATCGGCGCGAAGTGGATGGAGTGAATCGGAAGTGCTCGACGCGATGCGGCGAATCAGCAAAATCATGCGCGGCAGTTTGAACGCGGGGTTGGCCGGAACGCAGTGGGACGATCGTGTGCTGAGCGTGCAAAGTCGGGGTTACGCCGATGCACTGCAAAAAGCAAAATTGCTTGACGGCGGAATGGTCAACCAAATGGTGCTCTATGTAACCGCGATGATGGAAGCCAAATCTGCCATGGAAGTTATTGTCGCAGCGCCGACTGCCGGTTCTTGCGGAACGTTTCCGGGGACTTGTTTCGCTGCCATCGATGCATTGAAACTTGACGAAGAAGAATCGTTGAGAGCGATGCTTGGCGGCGGACTGATCGGCGTGTTTGTAGCGATTCGGTCCAGTTTTGCGGCGGAAGTCGGGGGTTGCCAAGCTGAAACCGGAGCCGGTGCGGCAATGGCGGCCGCATCGCTGGTTGAAATGATGGGTGGCAATGCGGCTCAGTCTTTGTCCGCTGCGAGCCTTGCGCTGCAGAATGTTTTGGGCTTGGTTTGCGACCCGGTTGCCAATCGGGTCGAAGCCCCATGTCTTGGTAGAAACGTGGCGGGCGCTTCGAACGCATTCGTGTGTGCCAATATGTCGCTGGCTGGCTACGATGCGTTGATCCCGTTCGATGAAGTCCTCGATGCGCATCGTTCGATTAGCGAATCGATGCCGCGTGAGTTGCGATGTACTGCGTTGGGTGGACTATCGGTAACCCCAACATCCAAAGCGATCGAGGCGAAACTGTGTGGCAGCGGAGGGTGCGACGCGTGCGGGTGAGTGCTCGTTGGAGAAGCAGTTCAGGGCAATGCGGCCCAATTTCGCGTTTTGACAAGGTAATGGGTTGTGGTCTAATAGTAGCTTTCCTGCTTCCAATGCGAGACTTCGTGACGCAAAGAAATGTCCGACAAAAAGGAATTTGATTTAGAGGCGATCGTCAAGATTGCCAGTTCCTTTGCGCCAAACGAACTTGAGAAGTTTTTGACGCTTGTGCCTGAGAATGCGCGCGAAACCGTCTTGAAACGATTAGGCAAAGGGGCCAGCGAAACGGCAGCGCACAACAGGCCGACCATTAATACCGTTGACGTTCAGGGTCGCGATGGAGCCAGTCCAGTCACGATGGATGAGGCCAGTGGCGATGAAAAAATAACGCTTCCACTGACCGTTATTGTCGAACCGCAAGAGCCAACGGAGAAGATAGGTGACGAGTTGGTCGCCAAGTCTGGTGTCACATTGGTTCGGGTCCATGCGCGCGGTGCAGTTGGAGAAGTGCTTGTCGCTCATGATGAACAATTGTCGCGCGAGCTGGCGATCAAGCGTATTCGGCCTGAGTTACCTGCCAATGAAAGACGGGTTCGTAGGTTTATCCGAGAAGCTGAAATTACGGCCAAGCTTCAGCATCCGGGTATCGTTCCGATTTACAGCTTGAATGTCGCTGGCGCCGGCTCACATTATTCGATGCCGCTCGTTTCCGGTTCAACGCTTTCAAACCTGATTACCGAGACGCATCGCGAGCTTGGCCAACGTCCTGGCCGCGAAGAGTGGAAGTCCAAATTTCGTCCGCTGTTAACTAACTTTATTGCAGTCTGCAACGCAATCGGTTACGCCCATTCTCAGAAAGTCCTGCACCGCGATATCAAACCGTCCAATGTGATCATTGGAACGCAAGGACAAACGTTGGTGCTGGATTGGGGATGCGCAAAGAAAATCGACGAAGATGATACGATCGAAGGAGATGCCGCAAGTCTATTTGGTGAAGGCGGGGTCGAGGACGATGAGATTGCCGAGATTTATGGATTGGACTCCAGCAGCGGCAGTATCCATTCAAATATGACGGTGGCAGGTTCGGTGATGGGAACGGTTCAGTACATGAGTCCCGAGCAAGCCGCCGGTGATGGATCGAAAGTTGGAACGCACAGCGATATCTTCGGCCTTGGCGCAACGTTGTTCAACATTATCACAGGCGATGTAGCCTTTGACTTTCAGGGGACAACTCCGGAAAGCGTTGACAAAGCGCTTGAGCAAGTCAAACGAGGAGAGTTTCGACGTGTCGAGGAATTGGACTCACGGGTTCCGTTGGCCTTGGCCGCTATTTGTCATCGGGCGATGGCGGTGGAACCGAAAGATCGATATCGAACCGCCGATGAATTGGCTCACGATGTCGACGCATTTTTGGCCGGCGACCAGGTCTTTGCTTACGATGAGCCATTGATCGATCGCGCCACACGTTTTGTCAGACGACATCGAACTCTGTTTGCAACTTTGGTTGGAACGCTGTTGGTTGGATTCTTGTCGTTGGCACTGGTGACATGGATGGTGAACGAACAGCGAGGAACACTTGCTGGTAAAAACGATGAGCTTGCTGACAAAAACGATGAGCTTGCTGACAAAAATGTTGAGCTGGCATCGGTCAACAAACAACTAAAAACATCAATCGCGGCAGAGTCTCGGCTGAAGAACGAAGCTGTGGTTAACGAAAAAGCGAAAGAGCAATTGCTTTATGAATTGCAAATGTTGTTGGCCAGCGAAGCTTCTTCCGAGCCTGGCGGATTCGGCCGCATGCGTCAACTGGTGCGTCAATGGAACGGACCAGATGACAAAGCGTTTCAAGGTTGGGAGTGGAAGCACTTAAAATCGCTTGGGCGACAAGAGCTTTGGCGAACCAAACTAAACGCGGCCGTGAATCGCATTCTGTTCACTCGCGAGAGTCCTCACGCTGTTGCCTTTGATTCGGGCGGTTGCGCGGTCGCCAAGATTGATGTCGATGGGCAAAAAGTGCTGAACCGATTCAAAGTTTCATCAGGCGCAACGACGGTCGATTTCAACTTTGATCAAACGTTGATGGCCGTAGGGTTCCTCAACGGAACCGTGAAAATCTATAAAACCTCAGATCAAGACGCGAAACCAGTCGAACTTGAGAAATTAAAAGAAGCAGTCACCGAAGTCAGTTGGAATTGCGATGGAAATTTGTTGGCGACATGTGACTCCTCCGGAGACTTGGTAGTTTGGCAATGGAATGATCGAAAGGTTGTTGGGACAGGAAAAGAAGTTCTCAATTTATCGGGTAAACGTTTGTTGTGTTGGTCGGACGATGGTAAGCAGATTTGTTGGACTACGGGCAGCGAAGTCCGTGGCCTAACGATCGAAAACGAGGAAGAAGTCGTTGTTGTTCGCGATGATTGGATTGTAAACCCGTGTTGGAATCACGATGAAGGACTAATCGGTTACATCGGTCCAGACAATACGATCGTGTGTACCAATCTTGCAACGAAAACGACATCCCGGTTGAAAGGACACCAGCTTTTTGTTGAGTCATTGTCGTGGCATCCAACCAAAAACTATTTGTTGAGTGCCAGTGTGGATGGAACAGTGCGGATCTGGAATTCGGACACCGAAAAACAAGTTCGACAACTGTTGGGACATACGGGGCATGTCTATTATGCGGAATGGAATCCGAATGGTGACAAAGTAGTTTCAGGAGGCTTGCCCGAAGATCCACTGCACGTTTGGGATGTCTCCAACCTTGGCAGTATGGCGTTTGAACGAGAGCTGCAAAATTATCCGGCGTTGTCCTGGCATCCTTCAGGTGCTCAATTGGCAGTGGCTGAGAATTTCGATATTTTGATCCAAAATGATCTTGGTGAATCGCGATGGGTTCGCAGCAAAGAATCGAATCCGCAGGAGATTTTTGGAATCGATTTCAATACCAAAGGCGAACAGATCGCATGTGTTTCACGAAGGGGACGAATTTGGTCAGTGGATTCACAAACCGGAGACTTACGTAAAGTCTACGACCAAGGGAGCGATCAAAATTTGTATCCCGATATCACGAGCAAAGGGGTGGCTTGGTCTCCCAGTGGAAAATATTTGGCTGGCGTGGCCGGCGGCGGAAGAGTTAGGGTTTGGGATGCGGCGACGGGTGAAGACGTGTCGCAAGAAATTCCACCACACCAAAAGGCAAGGGTCATCGCTTGGGCTCCCGGAGAAAGTCACCAAGGTTCAGTTTTGGCAATTGCCGGGAAAGATGACAATATTATTATTTTTGACGCGGAGAAAAAATCCGTCACTCATAGAATCATGCAGCACGGTTGGAAGACTGGCATGGCTTGGTCTCCAGACGGTACCAAATTGGCTGTCGCCAATCGGCGCAGCATCTCCATTTGGGACACGTCGCTGGTGCCAGCAAGCTCTGCATCTCGGATCGGGACTTGTGAAGGGCCAAGCGCGATGGTTTGGGATTTGTCCTGGAGCAAAACTCAAGATCGGATTGCGGCGTTGACGGAAGATGGCAAAGTTTGCGTGTGGAACGCCAAATCGTTCGCCTTTTGCGCCAAATTCAAAATCCATGAACGAGCACCGTATTCCATTCAATGGAGCCCTGACGGGAAACGTCTGGTTTCAACGGCGCGGCATGGACGAATTGTGTTTCAGAGTATCGAATAGCGCGGACGTCGTCCTCAATTCGTCAATTCACTTCTTCTTTTCGAAATGCGATGAGACCGGCGATGTCGTCAAGTCGCTTAACATTTTCTAGAGGGTATTTCAAAACCTGTAGTGGACTTCGCCAGAAGTCCCAGCTCGCTTTCAAAACAAAGGGAATTCTGGCGAATCCCACTACGATGATCGCACGATTTTAGGTTTTGAAATGTCCTCTAGATTCCCTGTTGGAAGCTGATTGAAGATGATCACTGCGTTTGGCCGTGCGCGATCAAAAACTTCGTCGATATCAATTTCTGATTTTCCAAGCGATGAGTAAACGTATATCACATCGAAGTCCGCAATGTTGACGACTTTAGAATCAAAAGCGTTTCCATGTTGCAGCTTGATTCGCTTTGCATCAAGGATGCCGATTTTGGCAAGTCGTCTGTTCGCTATTTCCGACAGTTTGAATATCTCTGGATGAAGTTCGATTCCGGTAGCGTGGATATTTGAATAAAAATTGACCGCGAACAAGTTGGTTCCAACTCCACTACCAAGATCGACAAACTTCGTTGTGCCTGAAAGCAGGTTTCTCGACTCAAGTTCTTTAACAAGTCTCTTGGCGAACGGAGCGCCGCGTGAATCGAGCACATAGTAGCCACGAACCTCGTCCCAAACTTCTGGAAAAAGCTGGCGGGCTTTAGCGATCGAGCACTTGCTGTATCGCGTTAGCAGCAAGTCGATTTCGGATTCACTTGGTGGTGATTTTTCAACGCCCAGAGATTTTAAAATCCGATTGATCTGGTGATAAAAAATGGCGTATGGGGTGACCGTCGCCAATCTACGTTCAATCGTTTGTTTGATTGTCTTGGATCTTTCGTCGCCAACTTCTTCAATCGGCACGGAAAACGGGATTTTGATAAGCGTTGAATATTCTTTCGGTAAGCGGTTGAATATTTTTCGCTTCAATTCGCCTTCCAGACAGCTGGCGATTGGTTCAGGCATATCCTTGGGTAAAAAATCTTTGAACGTGGAACCTGAGTCTGGATCTACTCCCAGCCGTAACCAGTAGTGGTGTGTGTTACCTGCCAGTTTTGATCTGTCGTCGGTGTAAAACTTGTCGCGTAAAAATTTGCCATTGGCCAGGTTGGTTCTCAACTTCCCAAGACACAGTCCTATGGCATCACGTTGTTCGGGAAGAAGATTCATGCGGATGAGAAGTTGATAGGAGTAAATGCCGGCAAGTCGAAGCGGTATTTTCTACCGCATCGCGAAAATGATGACCATCAAGAGCGCAAAAGAAAAGCCACCGCATACAAAATAAATGTATGGGTGGCTTCGTCTGATTCGTCGCCAACCAGCGAACTGGCAAGGCAATCAATCTCTAGTTACGGTTGCGAAGCAAGCCGAATCCAACGCCACGGGCTGCTCGACGCATAAGTGGACGACTTCGAAACGAAGTAGTATTAGAGCAATTGTTGCAAGACGCCGAGTAAGTTGTTGCTGGGGCGTACATTGTTGTCGGTGCGTAAGACGAACCGCCAACCATTGAAACGTTGCTGTAAACAGGTTGTCCAACCGATGCAGCACCACCGTCACAGCTTGAGCAACCTGCAGTAGGTGCCGTCGTGATCGGAGTTCCATACGTGATTGGAGTCGTTGGAGTTCCGTACGTGATTGGAGTCGACGCCTGAATCGTGTTGGCAGGTGAAGAAATAATCGCGTTCGATGTAATGATCGGAGCCTGATTTACAGTCACTCCACCTTCAACGATCGAAACCGGAGTCGTCGCTGCTTGAACAATTGGCTCCTGATAAGCAACCTGACCCACGCAACTGCTGTTGCAATCATTATTGAATGTAGGTGTCGCATAGCTCACAGGTGAAGCAGAATTCACTGTTGATTCATCGTTCACAGGTGATGCGTAAGGCACTGATGATGTGTAACCAGTTTGGCCACAACAACTCCCACAATTTGAAACCATCGGAGTTACGACTTGGCCGTAGTCCAAGCCAGGTGAACTCATCATTGGGGCTGAATCGTAAACGACGTCTGAGTAAGTTGACATCGGAGGGGAAATTATTTCACCCTCGGTTACAGGTAGAACTTCGCCTTCTGTTGATACTGGAACATCGCTGACAGATGCTTGAGTGTCAGCAGTTTTGACAACTTCTGCGACCTGATCGATCACACTAGTTTCGGTTTCAGTTTCTTGGGCAATCGCGTTACCCGTTAGGGCAACCAATGCTGCCAACGTAAGCTTCGCAATGAAAGCTCTCTTCATTTCATATCTCCATAATTGTGAAAACGTTTAGCCAGCCAGCAACCCGCGGGCTGTAAATTGTCTTGTTGATGCACAAATAATGCATGCACAAATGAGAGTCTATCAGTCACTCAAGACATTGAGAACAACCCAACCGGTCACTTTCGCCTGATCGGTAGAGTTTAAGCTGGCCGCGTATGTGCGTTGATTATCGCGTAGCGATTCGAATCTTTAAGTGTTGCCCAGCTCAGTTCCGGAGCTAGACAACCTATCTTTCGCAGTTGCCCTTGTTTGATGTTTTAGTGAACATTTGCCGCGCTCAGCTGTCTTGTTTGTAGTGGTTGATAGCGAGAATTAAACAAGCAACATTCGATTGTTACCCAATTTGTCTACTAATCAGGGTCAATTGTCGATAAGCGGACTATTGCACCATTTTGCACGTCTAATCAAAGTGGGTCAGATTGATACATTGCGGCGAAAAATGACAACATGTCGGGGAGAGAGAGTTTAGGGAATCCTCCATATAGGCGAAGAAACGTCCGCCAAAACTCGAAAAAGTCCAGCAAAAACCACTGGTTTGGGTAATTCGAGCAGATTCTCGGATCGCTTGGCATCACTTTTGCGTCTAGATGTTACGACGGACTGAGGTAGTCCGACGGCCAACAGGCCAAAAAGGAGCAAAAGATGTATAAAACAAACGATCCAAACCAAAGAGAAAGCAAGTCAGCTACTCCTCGGATGCTGCCTGGCGATTCTTCAAAGATCGAATTCAAGACTCTTAGCGAATTCGAGCAGTGGCTCGAGAATGAGCTAGATGTTTTGGTTGCATGCTTTTCTGACTTCGAAACGCAGCATTCATTGCGTGGTTTCTTCCAGCGGAATTAGGGTTTGGTTCTGAGATTGGCTTTTTTTTGGGCAATCCAAAGCGTTTCGTGAATCTGTAACGTTTCTAACGTCGATAACGAATAACGCCCACCTCGTTTCCCGCCCCGCAACCAACTCCTCTGTTTTGGTTCCCAACGTCTTTTGACATCCAAGGAAGGTAGTCATGAAGCGCCGTAACAATCGTTCAAAATTAAATTATCAAAGTCTCGAAACCCGACGCGTTCTTGCATCGCTGGTCAATTTTGACTCTGCTACCGGTACGCTCTACATCCGAGCCGAAGCCCAAGCGTCAACACCGTTCGTTTCTGAGATAGCGGCTACTGAAGATGTAGCTAGTTCAGAGTTGGTGGTTTCCGAAGCTGGTGAAGCGGATCAGCGTTTTCCGTTGGCGGACGTTACTCACATTAGTTATCAGGGAACGACGGGCGACGACCATTTCGTCAATGATTCCGAGATCACTTCTCGCATCATCGGGTTTGCCGGGAATGATGTCCTCCTGGGTGGTCGGTCAGCTGATCGAATTAACGGCGGCAATGGTGAAGATCATTTGACTGGCGGGTTCGGGGACGATCATATTACAGGTGGAAACGGAAATGACACGCTGATTGAAAACACTGCCACCGATGGCGGCAATGACAAAATGTTTGGTGGAGAGGGCGACGACGATATTTTCGCCGGCAATGGTGCCGACCTGGTTGTCGCTGGCGACGGCGGCGATACCGTCAACTCAGGCGAAGGTTCTGACATTGTTCTGCTGGGAGACGGTAATGATTCCGCAACCACGCTCGGCGGAAATGATATCGTTTATGGCGGAGACGGCCTCGACAATATTTCAGGTGGCAATGGCGCCGATCGTTTGTTTGGTCAAGGCGGCAATGACGACATCTTTGGTGGCGCACATGGCGATTACTTGCGCGGCGGAGATGGGAATGACAACATTAAAGGTGACAATGGAAACGATCGCATCTTTGGCGATCTAGGCAACGACATTCTGTTCGGTAATGGCGGAAAAGATACTATCTTCGCGGCGGTCCCAACAACACTTGATCTGAACTTCGGCTTGGACATCGCCGACGGTGGCGATGATGACTTTCCAGACACCATTGTCAAATACTCAACTGATACGGGCATCAATCGAAGCAAAGATTCTTTCGTTGATGTCAGTGTGGCCAGAGCCAACGGCCAGCGTGCGTTTTTGGTTTCCAACAAAGACGCAGATGGTTGGATCGAAACTGAAAGCGGTTTGCAGATTCGGATGCTCGTCAATGGCACAGGTGCTTCGCCAACCGCTTCCGACTTTGTTCGTGTAAACTACGTCGGAACTTATATTGACGGATTACAGTTTGACGCTGGCGGGCCTGTGGAGTTTCCGCTCTTCGGTGTCATCGCAGGCTGGACCGAAGCGTTACAATTGATGAAAGAGGGTGGGACTGCTGAGCTGGCGATTCCAAGCGAGCTGGCCTACGGAGAATCGGGTGTTGGAAGTATCCCTGGCGATACGACGCTACTGTTCACGGTTGATCTTTTGGCCGTACTGTAATCGCGGTGACGCGTGGGTGTCCTAATTCAGCTGTTGCAATCGTTGTTGCAGCTCGGACTCGCGCGTCTTTACAACCTCGGAATCCAAAAGCTTCTTCAGCGTACCGAACATCAGCGTAATGAAGTCAATTTCTCGTTTGCTGTTTGAGCGCGCTTTCAAGCTAATCTCTTCGTTCGCCATCCTGGCTTTGATGTCCTGCGGGCTTTCCAAATCTTTGTAGTCGCGCAGGATCTTGACGGCTTCTTCGCGATTTTTTTGCTCCAGCGCAAGCGACATGTCTTCCTCGTAGATCTTGCGTTGGATCACGAGATTTAGAATTTCATTTTCCAAACCTTTGATCACGCTTTCGGCATACAATCGCGCATCATCGTCAGGAAGTGCGGCAACCAATTCAGCGTGGAAACCTGGAATCAAAGGCAGTTTTCGCAAAGCACGACCAGCGCGTTCTGGATAGATCAACCGCATTCCTTCACTGCCTTCATCGATCGGCGGAATTTCAATTTCACCTTTCCAATCCGTTGTTCCAATCAATTCTCGCGTCTTATCTGGATCACCTGGTTTGACCGAAATGATATCGAATCCTTCCATGGGTCGTGGGTCTTCGCCTTGCGAGATCAACGTAAGTTTTGTCGATCGAGCAGGTGGCCGAATGACCAGCGCCAGCTTTTCATTCTTCTTGCTCTTGCGACCCGCCAGCGGAGCGCGAAAGCCCGACTGAATGCTGCAGGATACTTCTGCGCCGTCGAGACTATCGATGGTCAAGAACGTAAACTCGATCGGTTCGAGTCGAATCAAATTTCCTTTGCGATCTGTCTTTCGTAGAATCGGAAGGAAGTAATCGTTTTCGCGAACGAAGCATGGAGAGCTGCGGATCGGCATCGGTTCCGGCTCGAAATCATCATTGAGCTCCACACGCACGCAAGATTTGACACCGCGCGTTCTCAGATAGACCGTATCTTTTCTGGTCTTGGGATCTTCGCTCAACGAATGCACGTTTGCCAGTGGCATAAACGCTTGCGAAATCAAACGCGTGACTTGGGCCGACAGTAAATTCCGTTTGGCGGTTTCACCGGTAACGATTGGACCCCATTGTCTGGTCCTCACGTCAAATTCGCGGACTTCAATTTTGGTTTTTCCGAGTTGACTGCGAAGGCAGACCACCATCAATTTGTCATAGTGTGCCAGCTCTGGCTCTTCTTCAAACCCAACCAACTTCTCGGTTTGGAAAATTGAATTGAGAAACAGCCAACGCCAACGGCTTGGCGGCGTTCCTACCGTAGCGTCCCAACCGCTGGGGTCGAGGATTTCCGTTTCTTTTTCGATATCCGCACAAAGCTGACTCTCGATGTTACGAAGATCCGGCGAACCATCAATGCAAAGCCACACCGCAACCTGATAAGGTCGCCATTCCCATGCGCGCGATGCGGCAGGAGGGGCTTCTGTTTTTAGGATCGAACGAAATTCACCTCGTGGAATATTTGCCTGCGGTGCCGGCTCAGCCGTTTCTACAGATTCACTTGTCGCGGCTTGCTGCGGCCATGCCGATACACTGTTGGAATTCGACAGTGCGGGCGCTAAGGCGTACGTAAGCGCGATCACCAAGATAAAAGTCAGGTTTGAAAAACGGGAACGCATTAAGGCTGCTCCTTCGCGACTTCTTGTTCGGTAACAAAGCTTTGAATTCGCCATCGATCAACGTTCTCATATAAATGGATGATATCTCGGCCAACTTCAAATACATTGTCGCGGAATGCGAAGTACTCTTTGACTTGGTACAGCGGGATGACTGGTAAATCGTTTGAGACTTGACGGTGGATCGTGCGGAGTTTTCGGCACGCGTCCTGCCAGGTTTGAGCGTAGGCAAGATCTTGCAACGATTGGTTAATGGTCGCGTCAACCAATTCCGCCAATCCGCCGGCACCCAGCAGCCGCTGCGCGTCGACCAACGGTTCCTGAACGACGGCTTCGACATAAAGTATGTCCCAGTTGTCGTCTTCTGGAAACGAAATGCCAGGATCCAATTGTCTCAGAGAAGTCTCCACGCCAATTTCGCTCCACTGTTGAGCAATCACCAATGACGCTTCCCGTGCTGTCGAGCTACTTGTGTGAGCAAGCACCAACTGCGGACGAGGCAGCGGTTTGGGAGCACCCTCTTCTTCGACTTTTTCACCGTCGCCATCAGTTTCTGAATCTGGCGGAAGTTCTGTTTGCGACTTTTTGGTTTTCGGCAACAGCGCAATTTCGACACGAACCATGCCGAGTTTACTACTGTAAACCAATGGCTTTACTTTTAAGTCATAGCCGTAAGAGATTTGATCGTTGGCATCACTGCCGATTGGAAATGGACCGCTTAGTTCAACGCATCCATCGATTTCTCGCTTGCCCGAAATAATGTCATTGATGATTAACTTTCGATTGATGGCAACCGAAAGTCCCGTTCGAAACATCGAGTCGCCAGCCAGCTCACCTCGGATTTTCGGAACCAACATGTGAACCGTCGGAACTCCGTAGGGACGAGCTTCGACTTGTCGCTGTTCCTTGATTCTCTGCAAATCGGCGGTTGAGATCCGATCAACGATATCGATATCACCACGCAGCAACGCATCAACAGCTTGCGAAGACGATTCAAAGTATTGCTCAATAATTACCGGGTGTTGTCGTCCTTCCACAGGTTTGTACATCGGGTTCAGTTCATACGTCGCAAACATGTCGTTCTTGGAAGTCATCAAGTACTTGCCGTTTTGAACCGGCTGTTCTTCCGGATCGCGATCATGATAAGCGAACCGGATTAATGCTTCTGGTCGAATGAAAGGCGTCCGCAATTCCAACTCGACTATCGTTCCATCCTTGATGGCGACCCGATCAATCACCTTGGCCCAACTCACGTCGTAGTTGGGAGAATTTTCGTCGCCATAGGAGAGTAGTCGGTTGGAAAGTTCATGAGCGGTCATCGGAGGAACGCCAAACTGTTCGGTTTCTTCCAGCTTGAATTCATATTTCAAACCAAGATTGTCGGTCCGGGTAAGCGTGCCGTTGAGAAAACGGTAAACCCCGCCTTCATCGGAAAGGCCTGTGAGCTCAACGATGGTTCGTTGCGTAAGACGTCCTACTCGGCGGGAACCCCAATGATTCATCTTGTTTGGGTTGGCGTCACCTGGAGGTTGGCTGACACCGACAACGATCAACGGAAACTTGGCCATGATCGACTCTTGAAGCCGAGCCACATCCTGGCGACCGACGAGAATTCGCTCCGCGCGACGAATCGCCAAGTGGGCTTCGCGACCTTGTCCCGATGCTGCCAGTTTCGCTGCGTTCTTGAAAAGCTCTTCGCCTTGGAGAGCGAATTTCTTTTCCCATTCGGCAAGCAATGGCTCTGCATCTTTGCCGAACTTTTCCTCGATCTTTACAAGCGTTGTTTCGACCGTATCAAAGTTGCCTTGTTCGAAGAATCGATTCAGCACGCCGCTATAGCAAGCAAGCACGAGTTCTATCAGGCTGTTGTTGACTCCTGGAGGACGGAAGTTCGGGTCTTTCACATACAAGTCTTCAAAAACGGACAACGCCATTTCGTACTCGCCGCTTTTGAAGTTATTTTTCGCATCTTCAAACATACAGCGGCGCAGATCCTGCTCGACCGTACGGTTGCTACGTCCGCCATGATCGTAAATATAGAGCAGGTTTCTAAACGCTAACGCGAACTCATTTTTTGAAAGATGGCCTTCCGCTTCTTCTAGCAACAAAGTGTTAAATGATTTGTAGACTGCAATGTTGGCCCACGGAACTTCAAGGATATTCTCAGCTTCTCGTTTGAATTCGAACTGTAAAATGCCGGTTTTTGGAATCGGATTTCCAGGATTTTCAATCGGTTCGATCTTGATCATCGCGCTCTTGTTCATCTTTTCATCCAAGATGATCACGTCGAATGGATCTTCATTAAGCAGCGGGTGAGGGATGTCGCTTTCGGTGATGATCTGAGCCGAAGCCAAATCGCAAAACAGGCAGCTCGCTAACAAGACAATCGCCAAATAAAGGGGCCGTTGCGCAACGGCTGCCGAAACAAAACGAATTTCACGTTTCGCAAGGCGAGCATTCTCATTGGATTGGATTGTTTTCAAAACTTTTATCTATTCTGTCGAAGTTGTTTTCGTGTTGCCGACGATTCGTCTTTGGTCGAACCGGTTACGGCTTCGGTGCTCCAACGCCTAGTGTGCCAAGGTCGATCACATGGACGGTTCCATCAAATCCAGAGAAGAACATTTTCTGGCCTACGACTACCGGTTTACGAGAAACAGGTTGGCCCAACTCGATGACGTTGCTGTCTTCGCCATCAGCTGAGTTGACGATCGCCAGTCTTCCGCTTTGGAAGAGCAACACAAGTTGGCCAAGGTTCTGAGGCGGACAAGCCAGCCGATCGTTGGGCATGTTCTTTGACCATTTTGCGGCCATATCCTGGCCGACGCAAACCAGTTGATCCGAATCCAGTTGTAAATAGAGTTCGCTGCCGCTGAGCCATGGACCTGCGACTAGACTTCCTGCAAGATCCAGCCCGCCGGCAATAGATGGGGTGCCTGAGCTGACATCCAATTTCAAAAGTTTCTCGCCTCCGGCCGTTCGTTCAACCACAAACACATTTGTTCCGTCGGCGGCTAATTCGCCAATGTAATTTCCTGAAGAAGGCAAGTTGCCTAACGAGGAAACAGACTGCGGGCCTTTAACATCAAGCACATAGAGCACGCTTGGACTGCCTTTGTCGGATCCCGAGGAAGCAATGACGAAAGTCGTTTCGTCGACAGGCGTCGGGCGGATCCAGTTTACTTTTTCCGAGGGCCGAACTGGCGGTTGGAATGGTTCACCTTTCATCCCGCCTGACCGAATGTCGATACGGGCAACTTGGCCGCTGGAATTGGCAACAATCAATTCGCCTCCCATGGCGATCGACGGGCAAGCCGGTCTGTCGCTTGGCGGCAGCATTTGCATCAATTTGCTGGACGCGGATGCACCATCAACCAAGAGGAAGTCTTTGCTTCCTGCCGGTCCGACGTAAGCGAATTGGTTTTCTCCAATAGGAACTGCGTCTTCGAATTGAAGCGTCTCAACAATGTCGCTGGCACGCCCCACACTCTTGATGTATTTCTTGGCTAACGCGTCGGCGTTGATCGAAAAAAGATCTCCCTGATTGGAAACCGCCATCAAGCCGTCACCCGTTCGTTTCAGTTCACTGCCAAGATTACCGCCGAAGTCGGTGCGCCAAATTGGTTTCAATGACATCGCGTCGTTCAAAGACGCCGAAACCATTCCCGACCCATCACGTTTTCGCACGTAGAACATTTTGTCATCAAGTTTATACGGTGGGCAGATGAAGCTGTCGGCGTGTTCTTTGATGTCGACGAATTCGAATTGGCCAAGGTTGCTTTGAATCCGGTATCGCAAAGCTCCTTTTCCGGCTACCCACAAGTTACTGCCTTCGGTGGCGATAAAGGCCTGTTCGCCATCGCCGTTGTCGAACTTACCGCTGGCAAGTTTTCCAATCGGCGTTAGATCGTCGCCTTGATTGAATTCAAGAATCTGCATCTCGCCATTGTCAGCAACGGCCAACAAGCGACGTCCAAATTTTCGCAGCGGCGTTGTGATCGGACCGTTGGTAACTCGACGCAAAATCTGAATGGGTTTGAGGTTCAATCCATTTTCTTCCGGTTTCAAAACGAACATGTCGGCATAGTCACCCCCGTTGACGGTGACGATCAAATAGCCGTTGTAGTAATACGGCGGGATGACGATGCTGCCTTTGTAGTGGCCGAGGTAAAATACTTCTTTACACGACAAGTCGGTCGTCGAAAGAACGTAAATGTTTGAATAGTGTCCCGGCTGATAAATGTAAGGGTCATTTCGCGCCACCAGTGAATTGACCGACAAGACTTGCGGAAGTTTCGCAGACACTGTCGCGTTGCCCGTAGCCGGATCGACAAGCATGACCGTGCCGGTTTGAGTCGAAACCGCAATCTTGTCATCGCTGATCGAGGGTGCGAGAAAGGGTTCACCGATTTCTGATCGCCAGATCAGTTGGCCTGTCTTTCGGTTGACGCGCAATAACTGAGACTGGTTCAAGTCCGAGATTAGAATTGTCTCGTCGTCATACATTTGCGGCTGGTGCGTTGACTGGAACCCAACAAACTGTCGCCAGGCGATTGCGCCAGTACCGGCGTCGAATCCATAAACCGCTCCATCGACGAGGCAAGGAATGACTTCACCTCGCAAACTTTCGACGGACTCGCCTGTGGTCGAAGAGAGCACGACAGTGTTTTCGATGATAGATTGAGCCAATGAATCGTTGACGGTCAACGAAACATTTGCTGGCACGACAAGCTCCTGTTCTTTTTCGCTAATCACGAACATGATGTCTCGCAGTTCTTTGCGGGCAGCCAGATCCGGATAGTTTCGCGTGAGCGTTTGGAATTCACGAAACGCTTCTTCCGTTTGACCTTCACCACCAAGCGTTTTGATTGCTGACAGTGACGTTGTGTAATCCTTTTCTTTTTGGATCGAACCTTCGACGGTTTGAATGTTATTGTCGATAGTATCCAGGTGGCGCTTGATCGTCGGGCTTTTCCGAGACGACGTTGGAACGTAAGCGGGATTGTCGACCAGTTTTTTATAGCCTTGGGCAACTTGAAGGCCGCTTTCCATCTTTCCCAGTTCGGAAATGCCAGCCAGTTTCGTCGTGTGTTCGTCCAGTGATCGGGCCAACATCAACGCCACGTCTTCGCGAATCAAATTGAGTTCTGATTCTTCGTCTTCAAGCAATTCTGGCAGCAACGTCTCGCCACTGCGAATCGTCTCCTCCCAGTTCTTGGTCGCAAAGGTCGCCGCCATCACGCACTGGACGCGACGAGCTTTCGCTTTGGCGACATAAGTGTGCGATGGATTCTCTTCGACGTATTCGCGAAAACCTTTTTCAGCCGCTTGATAAGAGCCGTCGGTGAAGTGCTTCATCGCCGCTTTGAATTGCTCTTCAGGTTTTTGATTGAAGACATTGATCGCCAGCGTCACGCCGAAAATCATCAGCAAACCGATAATAAAGAACGCAATGTAAGGCCATTTGCTAAGCCATTGGTTCTTGCGATCCTTTTTGCCCGTGAACGACTTTGGAATCTGACTGCCAGCGGGTGCGCTGTGAGCCGTTTCCGCGATGTACTCCGGCTGGCCGAATCCACCATCATCACCGTAAGCATCTTCGACCAGTGCGGCATCATCAAGCAACGGTGCTTCGAGGGCTTCTTGCGGAACAGGAACAGGCTCTGCCGGTACGGCAAAATCAGCAGCCATGTCTAGTTGAGTTTTGTCGTTTTGAGTTTGTTTTGGGGCTGGATCTTCAGAGACAAAATTAGACGTCAAGTCTTCCGTATTGTGTTTTGGAGTTTCGGGAACAGCAGGTTTTTTTGGAGCCGCCGCACTTTGCTTCATAAGCTTGCGAGCTTGAGACTCCGTGATCTGCTTTTTCTTGACCAAAAAGCTCAGGACTGCGGAAGTCTTGACCTTCTTATTTGGATCTTCGACCTGGTCGCGGATCTTACCCAGAATCTTCTCGTCGATTCCAAGAAGTTCGAGTTTTTCGAGCAGTTGTTTGGGTGTCATTCGTTCCTCGTTTGCGGCTCGTTGTTAAACGGGTCGCTGTGATATTTCATCAAGCCTTGGTGTTTGCTCATTCGCACAACTCGCCGCTTAATAATCCTCGTCCGTTGTTTTGATTTCTATTTGTTCCAGCCCAGCCGAGACACCAGCATCGTAAGCCGTTACGACTTTGCTGTGTTTTGATTCGAGATGGGCTCGAATGATCAGTCGTGTAGCGCCGGCAATTTCGCGAGCGTCTTTCACTCTGGAACGCATGTCGCGTTCACTGGGAGCTTCGACTTCCTCTTCATCGCGAGACGTCACGTAGTAAGTGTTGTTCTGGTCAATCAGGACTTCGACGTAGTCTTTTTCCAAATCCTCTTCGACCGGGTTGTTCAGGCTGGGCTCGTCGGTCGAAGCCGGTGGCTGCTGGATCGATTTCTGAAGCGTAAACGATGCAGTCACCATAAAGAAAATCAACAACAGGAAAGTCACGTCGACCATCGGGGTCATGTCCAACTCGTCTTCGGGAATCGGCTCTTTGTTTCCAAAAGAAACATCCCCGTCGTCGTCTTCTTCCTCTTCTTCTTCAAAACCCTTCCACGCCATCGTCTTGTACTTGGCGTCTTCAGTCTCGCCGGCGGTATACTCAACGACCGGGCGCGCGCCCTTGGCTTCGTTGGCCAGGTTGGCTTGGTCAGGATCGTTTGGGTTGTCTGGCTTTTTTGACATGGCTAGTTCCGAATGCCTTGGCTTGTTCGCGTCTTTTTAGTTGGCTATCGTTTGCGTTTGTTCTTTTGAATTTGGTTTGTTGCTGGCTATTTTGCTTCTTCGACGCCGACGTAAATAGTCCGGGACTCGGCCAACGTCGATTGCGCAATGCCGCGTTTACACACCTCGACCGCCAACGTTTTGACGTCGCCTTCGGCTTTGATGATGATCGAGTCTTTTTCCGGGAAAGCCGAAAGTTCGTTTTCGATATACTCTCCGATTTCCGTTTCCTGGACGTCTTCTTCGGTCGACTGGACTTTGATGTCTTCGTCCTTTGAGCGGCCTTTGAAAATGTAATATCCGTTGCCGCTCTCGTCCGGTGTGACGATCATGATCACGGCACTTTTTTCAGATACTGAATCGCCATAGCTGGCGACCGGCAGCGCAACGGCGGCTTGCGGATCCATTTTCGACACCACCACAAAGAATGCGAGCAGCAAAAAAGTCACGTCGATCATCGGCGTGATATCAAGCTCGCCTTCTTCAGGGTTTCGTTTTCGTTTTGGGAGTTCAACTCCCGTTTCTTTACTCATTGTTTTTCCAGGTTATCTTCAATCTGAAAATGACAGTGACGATTAAGTCTTGCAGGACGCCACGTCAGTTCAAGTTTTCAAACGATCACTACTTAGTCAGTTTGACTTAGTTTGGCCAGGTTTGACTAAGGCTAAGCGCCCGGATGTCTGATGTTGGCTTCCTTGAAGATTTCCAAAAACTGGTTGACACCAAAGGACACCAAGTCTTCCATCTTCTTGATCTGCACGTTGATATAAGCGGTGCAGAGAACGAGCGGAATCGCGATCGTCAATCCAAGTGCGGTCGTGATCAGCGCGAACTGAATGTCTTGAGCCAGTTTGGCGACTTCGACGTCCGCACCGGGAACGGCCAGTTTCGAAAACGCAGCCATCATACCGAGAACCGTTCCAAGCAGCCCGATCATCGGCGCGGCTTTGATCACGGTGAACACCCAGCTCAATCGATATTCCAAATCCTGCAAAACATCTCGTTGGAATCGATCCGCAACGAGCTGTTTGACTTTATTGAAACCAATTTTCCGATTCGTGATTGCGAGTTGGGAAAGTTGGCACGTTGCCCTTCGATCCCCTTCACAAACTTCGGTGGCTGCATTGAAGTCCCCTCGAGAAAGCGGTTCTTCAATGGCTTCGAGAAAAGCGGTCTGTTGTCCTTCGCTTGAGAATTGCTTTTGTCGCACTCGCGACCAAACCATGACAACACAGAAAGCGCCCCACAGCGCGATAAGGAACATCACCAGGTAAATGGCGTATCCCAGATAGGCAAAAACTGATTCCATGGTCTCCGATTTCTTTATTCTTCGCCAATTAAAACTGGCTTGTATCTAATCAGCAGAGCCAGTTTTGAACCATCAATTTCTTGATGTCTCAGTTGACTCAGCCACCCCATTTTGTCTCGTCTCAGGCAAAGCATTATGATCAAGATTGGCCTCTTGGAAAGCCTCCAACGCTTGAAAGCGATGCAAAAACCAATGTCTGCTCAAACGTTAGTCAAATGCTTATTTCAAGTTCCGACTTATCGTGCATATAAACATTCGGTTACCTTGAAAATGAATTCGTCACCTTCTTTGACAACTTGAAACATCGTCTTCTTTACGTCTTGCAACTCGCGTCCCGCTTCTGCCAAATAATTGGCTTCTTGTTGTCGAATGTATTGCCGCGTACCGTTCGGGTAAAACTGCACCATTGCGGTGTTACCCAGTGGCACGCCGGCGCGTTTGGCGAGCGATTCGTCCCATTTTTTCATTCGTGGTTTAATGTGTGCGAATCGCAATGTTTTGTTTTCTCGGCTTCGGTCGGTCTCTAATGACTTCGGCCCGGTCGACAGCGTTTGCACGCGCCAAATCTTGTTCGTGTTGGTGCTGACGACGCCGAGTTCGATTTCGAATTGGTCAAGCTGCCGGGCGTACACGTCAATACTGTCGCACTCGTAATTGATCACCCAGCGTTTGTAGTCTGGAATTCCTTTTCCTGATCCGCCTGTTCCCCCTTCGCGTGATCCGTAGCCGCCGCCGCGTCCCATCTGAGCGGAGTCACCACTTCGTTTTTCCAAGCTCGCTTTGACTGACGAAACTGCATCAGTAACGGCTTCAAGTGCGTTGGCCAGTTGCGGCGTTTCAACTTCAGGAAAGTCTTCCACGCCTGGTTCAAAGATATCGTCTTCGAATCCTTCCGGTTTCTCGTCGCCGTCATCACCGATCGTGGTTGTCATCGCAACAGCCGCTTTGTCCGAATAGTCGAACACCGAAGTCAACCAAATCATGAACAAGACGGTGACCAGAAAACCAAACAACAGGATGACCGAAATCAAAATGGCATTGAGCCGGTCATATCCACTGACGTACGTTTCGACGTTGTGCTCTAGTTTTGAAAGCGAACTCATGGGCGGCAACCGTTGTGTTTCGGTGATGATCTAAATTTCAGTAAGTTACTAAGTGATGGTTAATCGATTAGGTCGGCATCGGGGCGGATTCCAACGTACCAATCCGTCCACTTCTTTTTGAGTGACTGCATTTGCATTAGGTTTTTCGAATCGTCGTCTTCGTCAACGAACTGAATGGAGTCGATCTTCCGGCTAACCAAACGCAACGCATCGTGAGCTTCTTGAGCGATTCGAATGTCGGGGTCGCCAAGGGCGTATAGCAGAGCCGGCACGTTGTCCATGTCTTGCTCGCCCGCTAATAGTCGGATCGCAACCAAGCGACGGAAGTAATTTTTCGCGCCGATCATGTTTACGAGATGAGCTTTTATTTCAGCGCGAGAGCGATTGCCATCTGATTTGAATTCCTTGATCGCTCGTTTCATGGATTCGGTCAAAGTCTGCAATTGCTCGTCCGACAAGCTTTCGTCTTGAAGTGCCGACAACAAATCGGACAGGCTTTTCTGGGCTTCGTTGCTTCGCACGACTCCGCTATCAAGAAAGATCTCGACGTTCTCCTTGAATCCTTCTCCGCCGAGCAAGTCACTTCCCGTCGGTGGCATGTCAAAGATCTCACTACTACGAACGAGGAACATGATCGCCAATGAAGTCGTCACATCGGGAGGCAAGTTGGGAACACCGCCTTGTGGGAACTTTCCGCTATCCTTCTGCTTTTCTTTGTAATACTCAACGCCCATGTCATACCACTTGTTCATGGCGTTTCTGCCAACATGCCCGTCGGCTTGTTCGCGGAAGAAAGCGTATCGTTCGAACGCATACATGTAGTACTCGTTCCAGCGACCTTGCGGAATCTGAAACGTTCTTTCGTAATAAGTGTTCGCCTCACGTTGGCAGTTGGACAAATCGCGTTGGCTAAATTCGACGATGGGCCCGGATTTCCGCCAACTCGTGTCTTCACCTTTTTTGGGCGGAACATAAACGGTCACCGACGCAGGTAGTCCGTCGTCTTTGGCTAGCGCTTTTGTCATGGATTTTTTACGCGGCGAAAGATTCAGCATGTCGGCCAACAAATAGACTGTGCTAATGGAAGCACTGTGAATCGATAGTGAATGTGCAGCGCTGGCTGTCCCCTTAACCGGAGTGTAGTCCCATGATCCGTTGTCGGCTTGAAAGTCAACGTAGGCTTGTAAAAGTCGTTTCGCCGAATCTGCACTGAAATTAAATCGATGCTGTCGGGCAACGAAGTAAACCAATGCAACGTACTGAGACTGTGAGGTGTCGGGGAGTTTTTTGTCGGTGTAGCCATAGGCTCCGTTGGGAAGTTGCCGCTCTTCCAGCATCCGCAACATCTTCTCAATTTCTGGCGCGAAAAATTCGTCGTCGTATTCCATCAACAAGATCGTGGCCAGGCACGGGTAGTAAAGATCATGATGATCCAGGATGCCGCCGTTGCTCCTGATCTCCGCCGCGATTGAGTTGACGGTCGAAGTAATCGCCGCACTCTCTTTTGGGACGTAACCTTCATAGCGCTTGTAACATTCGAGAATGGCGAGCGCTTTCAAGGTGTTGATGCCGCCAGAGCCACCGCGACCACTGTTGATCGATTCCATGGCTTTCCAAGCCATCGCTTTGACGTCGGGATGATCAGGCGAGTATTTCTTCTGTGCTGCTGAGTCGGCAGGATTCGCAAGCGAGAAACATACCACTGCGAAAAGAAATAGGGCTATCTGGTTAAAAGCCGTTGGGAAGTTGATTCTCATCCGTGCTGTACTCATGATTGGTTCCCAGAACAAGTTTCCAAACTTCATCGCCATCGTCTCAAAATCTATGCCGCTGTTTTAAGCTATACCGCTGTTTTAGGCTTACTTCAATCAACAAGCTAATGGGTGATCATCTGGCTCGTTAACAAGAATTGCTCAAACGCTTCCGGTGGTGTCAATTTGCCAATCTCAAATTGGCCATCGGCATCTGTCATCCCATCGCACTTGGAATCCAAAAATCGCGTCCCCGCGCTGGAAGTGCACTTTGTTTCGAACGTTCTTCAATGCCGATTTGCATAAAATATTTAGCAATTGAATTACGAACAGCACAGTGTGTCTCTTACCTGCTGCGACGCTTGACCAATGGCGGGAAGTGGTGGTGTGCTCACCTTCTAGATAATAATTTTGCGGGGAACGAATGTCAACCAAACGGAAAGATTGCTTCCCAAAGCGGGACAATTCAATGTGCTTTGATCCGATGGAAGTCTGGGCCAAGACCAAATCGTAAATCCAAATCCTTTATTGACAATCTTTTCAGGCATCAGTACATTTCTCTGTCTTAGATGCCGGTCGGGTAGCTCAGTTGGTAGAGCAATGGATTGAAAATCCATGTGTCGGCGGTTCGAGCCCGCCCCTGACCACTTCTTTGATTATTGCCCGCCGATTTGGTGGGCTTTTCTTTTTGAAATGAGCTTGTTTCTGCTCAATTCGCCTGGAAGCATGGTGTCGGCTTCTGACACCGTTTGAATTGCTCTGCGGCTTCTGTGGTCCGGATCGGTTAACCGGCGAAACGTATGTTGCATTACCGACGAGTGAGGAGTCATTTGGACGCCAATCATCCGCCATCACAGGTATGCATTACCATTGAAAAATTCTGGCGAGGAACAAGAGGCTCCCAACCACGACGATGAGAGTGCCGACTACTTTAAGATGCCCATTGGTTTCGTTGTGGATTTTTTCTATCGACTCAAGCAGCTTTGATTGCTGACGGAGTTCTTTCAAGATTTCTTCGTTCAAGTCACTCATCACAACAGTCCCAAGCACTAAGACGGCAACGATCACCGAGCCGGAAAAAGTGATCATCTATTTCAAAAACGCGCAAGTCCGGCTATGCGCCCATTGGAATGTTAAGTGGTGTGTCGCCGAAAAGTCGGTAGCCAACAGGAAACACGTTGCCGATATTTCAAGTAGGAATCACCAAAACGCCGAGCCATGTCCTGTTCCTCGATTGGGCGAACAACAAGGTGCCACACCAGAGCACCTAGCAGGGAGTATATCAGGATTGGAATGGAGTTGAAAATTATCGCGACTACGATGCCCTGACCAATCCCGGCGATCGCCATTGGATTGCGAACGTAGTGGTAAGGTCCTGTTACTATCAAATGGTTGGTTTGGTCCAATGGCAACGGAGTTCCAGATCCATCGCGAACCATGAAGTAGGAACTTGTTAGACCGAGCGCGCTACAGCAAGTGAAAAATATCAATCCTAAATAAAAGGAGATTGAAAGTTTTGGCAATGCGAGAGTTTGGAAGGCGTCGAGAATAATGTAGGGAATGACAACCAATGTCAAAATCCAAATGCAAATGATTTGAATTATCGTTTTGAAAACATTTCGGGTGAAACTTGTTGATGCGTTGCGAAATAAAGATTGGTTGAAGCAAAGGAAAACGTTGTACCCAAGCCCCACGACCATTAGCCCAGTGGACAAGTATCCGCTGCGCGTAAGGAACGTTGCGTTCGCGCAATACAGGGATGCGTAACCAAATGCCCCGAGGATCACGTATTCAAGGAATAAGGATTTCCGGTATGCCCGAATTGCGGATAGGGCTGCAATCAAAACAATGTCTGGAGTAAAGAAAGCCCAGAAAGCAGTTGCGGGTATTTCGTCAAACTGAAATGCGTTGAAAAATGTTGTACTTGTTGCAAGCCCAACCCACCATGAGCTGATCAATGCAGCTTGAAGCAGGTAGGCCGTCTCTTTCATGTGTGCTCTTCATTGCCCGTTAATTCGCGCGACGACGTCGGAATGCCAGAAGCCCAAATCCAGTAGCCAGAAGTAACCCAGATCCAGGTTCGGGAACCGAAAATGCGTAAACAACCTCGGCTTGGGCGGCAATGTTTGGCCAACTCTGAAAACCAAAATTTGGCCCGCGTGAATCTGACTCGATAACTGTGACATCAGCCTCAGTCGTTAACGTCGTTTCGAAATCAATAAATCCCGTGCCCGTAAACAAAGCCAAGTCCTGAGCCGAAGTGAAGAGTCGGGTTTCGGATTCCGAAAACAATAAGGTGGATACACTAGAACTCCCTATTCCGACGTCACCGTCAATAAAGCCAGTGTGAGATCCAGTCACACTTTCGAACAAACCAAAACTAGCTGAACCAAACAACATGTCGATCGTTCCTACCGCACTCGCGTCGACAGTGCCACCTCCTGCCCCCCTGGGGTAAACTCCAAAGTCCACGTTGCCAGGATCAGTAGGACGGCCCGCACGCTGGCCAAAAAAGATTGTGATCATCACGCTTTTCAGTTCCGCGTCTGGGTGGGTTGGAAACACCAGAGGGTCGATCTGTGGAAGGTCAAATTGGCGCATTGACGTGGCAGAAAGGAAGCCGGAGTCTTGACGCTCTAAACTATCTACACCGACATAGGAACCTCTACTCTTATAGGTGATTGATGGCTGTGCACTTACCCAGCCAGTATTGACAAATAGGATTGTCATGAAAACCAAGATGCCAATTGCACGATGGGAGTAGGTAAGAATTGTCATCAGGTGTATTCCTCGCAAGCAATTGGTAAGTGATCACTTTGTGCTTCATTTTAATCGACAAGGCTAACCAGTGTCCATAAACTGCCCAATGACAATCTACAGCAAGCGAATTGTCTATTATCGTAACGCAAATTCCGCCTGCAGATTTCGGCCTGAAGGCGGTACTGCAAAACTTCGAAGTGCGGTTTTCTTCGAAATGCGGTTTTGCAACCAGGTCTAGGCTCGTCCAACGCTTTCGCCAACCGGCAAACTTTGCCTAGCCAGAGTGACCGTTGAAGCCTGAAATCCTTCGGCAGTCAAAACAATAGTCGCGACGATCTTAAAGAGACCGGGCAGCCCCTTCTTTTGACACAGACCGACCCCCCGATTGATCGATGTAACGATTAGTCAGCCGTGCGTCCAATCATGAGATCACGATTCTGTGAAACCATGATTCGCGGCTGAATCAGTGATCGATTGTTCCGTGGCATTTCGCTTCGGTTCATGGCTTCGGCAACGGATTGGAAAAACACGTGTCAGTTCCTGCGCAAACGACAACAGATTCAAACACTTCCCGTGAGAAGGCTGCCGGCAAAAAGTTCAGTCGCCGGGCTGCACTCAAAGCGACTGCCGTTGCTGCGGCAGCTGTGGTTGGCTCAACGGTCGCTCAAGAAAAAACGCCAGCCGATGGGCCTGTAAGAGATCTCGTTCAGATCGGCAAACGAACCAAGCCATGTAATACGTCGCTCAAGGATCGGGCGGTGATTGACTACAAGCAAAGTTTGCAGCAATACGGTGGCCAGCTTTCGAATCCGACAAGGGATCTGTTTCTAACTGCCAAGGACCCAAGCTCGATTCACTTCGGTGTCGTTGTCATCGGGTCTGGATACGGAGCGTCAATCACCGCGGCCAATCTTTCGAAACGGCTTCGCGATGAGCACCGGATCTGCATTCTCGAGCGCGGCAAAGAGTGGGTGCCAGGTACTTTCCCCGATACATTTGCCAAAGTCAGCGGTAACGCGCGGGCGAATTTGGTGGGGCCGACCAAAGGACAAGTTACCCAGCCGTTGGGCTTGTTCAACTTGATGATGAACGATGAAGTCAACATTCTGTCAGGAAACGGACTTGGCGGCGGATCGTTGGTCAACGCAAGCATTGCCTTGCGGCCACACGCAGAAGTCTTTCAGCAATCTCGCTGGCCATCAGCTTTGTCCGGTGTTGAAACGCTGGGCCCGTACTATGAGTCGATCGCCCACGCGCTGAGCCTCACAAGAACGCCATACGATCAAACGCCGAAAGTTCGTTCACGGCGATTGGCAGCAGAAAGACTCAGCCGGAATCCAAACTTCTTTGATCGATCGCATGTCTCGGTGATGTACGACCACCGGCATCTTGATCAGCAAATGCGGAACAAGCAAGGTATGATTCAGCGGCCGTGTACGCTTTGCGGAGACTGCATCAACGGCTGCAATATCGGAGCCAAGAATACGCTGGCGATGAACTACTTGCCCGTTGCCAAACACAACGGCACCGAAATGTATACGCAGATGGAAGTCAAATCGATCGAAAAGATGGACGGCTACTATCGGATCAACATTGAATATATCGATGACACGGTCAACGCCATCACCCGGCATCCAGTCTCGATCAATTCTCGTTTGGTGGTCGTGGGAGCCGGAAGTCCAGCCAGCGCAGCGATCTTGCTCGATTCGCAGTCACCGACTTTTGAGTTTTCACCTCGACTGGGTTACGGTTGGTCGGGCAACGGTGACACGATTGGATTTGTGATCAACACGCCGGACCAGACTAACATCGGTGGCCATGGAGCTTGCGAGCCACAAATCGGTCCTGTCGGACCGACCGTTCAAACATCGTTGAACTTTTATCGCGACATCGAACTACGAAAACGGCTCCTCATTCAGGACGCCGCCATTCCTCGGGGAGTTAACAATTTGTTTAACGTATTGTTGGGCGACGGTGATTTGAATAATTCGATGGCGATGCTTGGCATGGGACACGATACCGGCGACGGTCGTTTGATCAAGAAGGACGGGCGCTGGCAGATTAAGTGGGAAGGGCTCAAGGAAAGCGAATATCGCAAAATGGTTTTCCGCGAGTTCGACAAACTGGCCAGAGCGCACGGCGGTCGGTACAAGCGATTGAAAGCGTTTGGCGATAATCTAGTTACGGTCCACCCACTGGGCGGTTGCAATATGTCGGACGACCCAAACAGTGGAGCCGTAAATCATCTTGGTCAGGTTTACAACGGACGAGGTGGAGGGTGCGATTGCGGACCGAATGGCGCATCGGGGGCAGCGGGAGTTCACGAAGGCCTATACGTCGCCGATGGTTCCATCATTCCAACCGCTCTCGGCGTGAATCCCTATATGACGATTGGCGCTCTGTCCGAGCGAATCGCCCAGCATATCGTAAGCAATCCGAATCACGCTGAGTTGTTCGACATGGCTTGATGCGATCCCGGATCGTAGAGGAGGCTACAAGACTCCTTCCTCTTCGCAGCGCAACAGAGGCTGGCAGCGTCCGCTACGGTCAACTGTGGGAAAGTTATCCAGTGGGAGATAGCTTGAATACAGAAACAGGGATTTACACGACCAATCTTAAATCGTGATCGAATCGTGTTGCCGTTTGATCATTTCCGCGTAGTGACCATCTTTGTTGATCAGCTCGTCATGTTTGCCAACCTCGACAATTTCGCCTTCATCGATCACAACGATTTGGTCCGCGTGCGTGATCGTTGACAATCGGTGAGCGATCACAAATGTGGTGCGGTCCTTCAATAGCTCGGTCATCGCTGATTGAATCAACTGTTCGCTTTCTGTATCCAGGTTACTGGTCGCTTCGTCCAAGATCAGGATCTTTGGGTCAGCCAACAAAGCTCTGGCGATGGAAAGTCGTTGACGTTGACCACCAGAAAGCTTGACACCACGTTCGCCGATCATCGATTCGTATCCATCGGGTAGTTCCGATACGAATGAATCCGCATTGGCTTGTCGGGCTGCTGCGACGACCTGTTCGTGCGTGGCATTTCGATTTGCATAAGCGATGTTGTCGAACACCGTCCCGTCAAACAAGAAGACTTCTTGCTGCACAACGCCTAACAGTTCACGGAAACTGCGCAGTTGATAGTCACGCAAGTCTCGACCGTTAAGCAAAACTTTGCCTTGGGTTGGGTCGTAGAAGCGAGCGACAAGGTCGGTGATTGTTGTCTTGCCTGCACCGCTGCGGCCAACCAACGCGATCACCGTTCCGCCCTTGACCGTCAGGTCAAAGTTGCGAATCACGTCGGTCCCTTCGTTATAAGCAAACCAGACGTTTTCGAATTTGATCTCTTCGACTGGCGGAACTGCAGCAACGGCTCCTTCGCGATCCGGTTTGTCGATTGGAGTTCCCAAAACTTCAAACACCCGTTCCATCGCCGCCAACGAGCGTTGTAGCTCCGTCAGGGATTCAACGATTTGCCAAACAGGATTGAGCAACATGAACACGTAAAATTGAAACGCCATGATGTCGCCGATGGTTGCTTGATCGCTGAGATACCAATAGCCACCGAGCCACGTGATGACGACTCCGATCAGCCCCATGAGCATGCCCCACGAACTCCACAGAATGATCTCGCGTTTGGCAGCGAACATTCTCATTCGCGTGATCGTATGATGACCAACGGTGTACTCGGTCTCTTCCTGATGCTCACCACCAAAAGCGCGGACGTCGCGGATTCCTTGGAAGGCTTCACCAACTCGTCCGTCGACGAATGAAACATCTTTGCGGATCGCACGATAGATCGGGCGAATACGGCGGATCGCAATCATGCTGAGCAACATAATCGGCGGGATGACGCCCAGAGCGGCCAGTGCAAGTTTCCAGTTGATGAACAGAAGAATCGCCATCGCCAGCACCAGTCGCAGCACGGCGACGCTGGGGCTGATGACGGCCATTTGCAACAAGCCGGTTGTCTTGCTGATGTCGTCGGTCAATCGCGAAATGATTCCGCCGACTTTCATGTCCGATAGTTTATCGAGAGACAGTTTCAACAGTCTTTCGAACAAGGCTCTGCGCAAGGACAAAACGACGCGCACGTTAAGAAGTCGTTGACACCAGGCTCGGACCATTCCCGTTAATCGTGTGATGATAACGACGACCAGGAAAGCGCCGCCAACCAGGTTGAGCGCGATCAGCTTTTGCGATCTCGTTTGGTCGGTGAGCAAAATGTTGTCAATGATATGGCGACCAAACAACGGCTGGGCGATCTCCAGTACGGCAACGCAGACCGCGAGGAAGATCATCAGCAGGACCATTTTCCAGTGGGGCCACAGCTGACGAATGTAGACTTTCAAGTACCCACGACGCGCGGCCTTCTCTTCTTTGGTGAGCTTTTTCTTTTTGCCTCGATGGCCAGTCTGCTCACCAGAATCCGCGGACTCACTCTTGGAAGTCTTGTCTTTGTCCTGGTCTTCTTTGTCTTCGTCGTTGGGATGAGACTTCAGCTCACCACTCTTGAATTTGTCAATGAACTTGGCGAACCGGCGTTTGGATGTGTTGGGTTCGTGTTTGGGTTGGTTCATTGGGAGCGAAAAATCTAAAGATTGGCTTGGTTGTTAAATCGAAATCGGAGGATCGAGGAGACGCAGATCGTCTAAAGACAATCGGTCGGCATGAAAGTTCGCGTTTGAAACGGCTCGCTTGAAACGGTTTCCAAATCGAGAAGCAATTTTACGATGCGTCTAGCTGAGAAACAGCGGCGGCGTCGGTGTAAAAAGTCACTTCGCCGCTGGGAGGTTGGATGTACGATGTCGGATACGTTTCCCAGGCTCCACTTTTGGCAAAGATTTCGGCAAGGACACTTGCTTTCGACTCTCCCGTGATCAGAAAAGCAATCTTCTGCGCCGCGTTGAGGACGGGTCCGGAAAAACTGACTCGCTTTTGTCCACTTTCAGGATGCGTCGCGACGACGCAAACCTCCGTGGCTGTCATCAAATTCATTTCGTGCGGAAAGATCGAAGCCGTGTGCCCATCTCCACCCATGCCCAACATAATCAAGTCAAAACTAGGGATGCCATTTTTGTCCAACGAAACATGTTCGAGGATTTCTTGTCCATACCGGGTTGCTTCGGCTTGTGGATCGTCTTCTCCGCGCACGCGATGAACATTGGATTCAGGAATCGAAACATGGCTAAGCAACAATTTGTTGGCTTCACCGTAGTTGCTTTCCGGATCATCAGGACCAACGCATCGCTCGTCGCCCCAGAAAAAATGTAGCCGCGACCAGTCAATCAAGTCAGCATAATTCTCGGCCAGATGCTGAAACAGAAGTTTGGGTGTACTGCCTCCAGAAAGTGCAATCGTGATCTTGGTCTGCTCACTGGGGATGGACTTTAGCCAATCACTGAGATCCGCTGCAAAGCCAGCAGCAACGGCGGGGTTATCGGGAAACGTTTTGGTGTTGTGCATTTTTTAATATTGTTCAGGAAGAAGTGTTCAGGAAGAAGTGTTCAGTGTTCAGCAATAAGTTCTCGCAGGCCAATTTAACCGCTTATCGGACTGCCTGATACCGCTACGAAAATTCCACGCGAATTCAGGTCAAGATAAGTTCTCTAGTCCGGGAGATGGGCTGTATCAACCTGCTATAAAGTTGATTCATTAAGCGATAAACTATGTCATGTACTGGTGCTCTCCGCGAATGCATCGCTGAGGTTTTTCTGACGTTTGATTGGCTGATTGAAACATGAGTGATCCGAAATTTTCTAACTTTCTTTCTGCCACGCTTGAAGAAATTGAGCAGCAGGGACTTTATAAACGTGAGCGGTTGATTGTCGGCCAGCAATCGGCGTCGATCCAGGTTGAAGACGCTGACGGGAATGTTAGCGACGTTCTCAATTTCTGCGCCAACAATTATTTAGGGCTGGCCGACAACCAGCAGTTGATAGATTCATCGAAAGCTGCTTTGGATGAATTTGGATTTGGCATGGCGTCGGTCCGATTCATCTGCGGAACACAAACACTGCACCGCAAGTTGGAGCTGGCGATTGCGAAGTGGTTGGGGTATGACGATTCGATTTTGTACGCTGCTTGCTTTGATGCCAACGGCGGACTGTTTGAACCGTTGTTGACCAAAGAGGACGCGATCGTTTCTGATTCACTCAATCATGCTTCGATCATCGATGGTATTCGGCTTTGCAAAGCACAACGGTTTCGGTTTGCGAATTCGGACATGGCAGATTTGAAGTTGAAACTTCAGGAAGCACGTGACGGAGGTGCGCGGCATATCATGATCGCGACTGACGGTGTGTTTTCGATGGACGGCTACATCGCAAAATTGCCAGAGATTTGCGATTTGGCAGATGAGTTTGATGCGTTGGTGATGGTGGACGATTGTCACTCGACCGGATTTTTGGGTGCCGGCGGACGGGGGACGGCGGAACATCATGGCGTCATGGGACGTGTCGATATTTTGACAGGAACGCTTGGCAAGGCGCTTGGTGGCGCGATGGGAGGGTTTACTTGTGCGAGCCAGAAGATGGTGGACTTGTTGCGACAACGTTCGCGGCCCTATTTGTTTTCCAATAGCCTGGCGCCGTCATTGGCTGGAGCTTCCTTGAAAGCGATTGAGCTGGTTGCCACTGATGAGGGTGATCGGTTGCGGAAACAATTGTTTGCTAACGCGGCACAGTTTCGCGAGCGAATGTCGAAAGCGGGATTCACTTTGCCAGAGGGTGAACATCCGATCATCCCGGTCATGCTGGGAGATGCGAAAGTTGCCCAGCAAATGTCGGCCAAGCTTTTGGAGAAAGGGATTTATGCCGTTGGTTTTTTCTATCCCGTGGTGCCGCAAGGAACCGCAAGAATCCGAACGCAGATGTCGGCCGGCCATTCTGCCGAACAGGTTGATCGTGCCGTTGACGCGTTTATTGAAGTCGGAAAAGAGATGGGCGTGATTTAGACATATTGAAGGGTATGGCCTGTTGCGCCTGTTGCGGATTTGAAATTTGAAATCTCTAATTTGAAATCTCTAATTTGAGACCTGTGTTTTGAGATCTCTGATTTGAGATTTGAGATTTGAGATTTGAGATTTGAGATTTGAGATTTGAGATTTGTTGCTTGCCAACCGAAGCCATGATCGATCACGAATAGAGTATTGCAAAAGAAAGCTAACTGAGAGTTTCCATGCCTGAAATGATGAAAGCGTTGATCAAAGCTAAATCCGAAGTCGGGATTTGGATGGGCGAAGTTCCAGTTCCAGAGATTGAGCCGGACGAAGTGTTGATCAAGATCCAACGCGCTTCGATTTGTGGCACCGATATGCACATCTACAAATGGGACGATTGGGCGAAAGCCACCGTGCCAGTGCCGATGGTGACTGGACATGAATACGGCGGAGAAGTGGTTGACGTCGGTTCCACCGTGAAGCGTGTAAAAATTGGTGACCGAGTTTCGGGAGAAGGGCATGTGGTCGGGAACCGCAGTCGCAACGCAAGGTCAGGCAGGTTTCATCTTGATCCTGACACCAAAGGAATTGGCGTAAATATGCCCGGGGCGTTCGCCGAGTATTTGCGGTTGCCCGAGTTCAACGTCATCCCGCTGGCTCCTGACTTCGATCTGGAGATCGCCGCAATCCTTGATCCGCTGGGCAACGCTGTTCATACCGCGCTTAGTTTTGATCTGGTTGGTGAAGACGTTTTGATCACCGGTGCCGGCCCGATCGGTGTTATGTCAGCCGCGGTGGCGATGAAAGCTGGTGCGCGGCGGGTCGTCATCACCGACATCAACGAATGGCGATTGAATTTCGCCAAAAAAATTGTTCCAACGGTCAATACGGTCAACGTAACCAAACAAGATCTGCAAGAAAAGATGACTGAGTTTGGATTGAAAGAAGGTTTTGACGTTGGGTTTGAAATGAGCGGAGCCGAACCCGCGTTTTCTCAAATGGTCGATACGATGATCATGGGTGGCAACATTGCGATGCTAGGCTTGCCACCGAAACCGTTTGCCGCTGACTTTGGAAAGATCGTTTTGAAAGCGTTGACGATTCGCGGAATCTATGGACGACAAATGTACGATACCTGGTACAAGATGTTGGCAATGCTTGACAGCGGGCTCGATATGAGCGGATTGATTACCGATCGATTTCCAGCCAGTGAGTATCAAGCTGCGTTCGATTTAATGCTTACCGGAGAAGCCGGAAAAGTAATTCTGGATTGGGAAAACGTTTGAACCCGTCATTGCTGACTCAGCCTCGATTAACTTAGCCAGCCTTTTTTTCCAAGCTTGGCGATCGAATTGCTTTCGTCTTCGTCGATTTGGAAGACTTTGTCCAGATTCATCAAACTGAAAACTTGTCCGACGTTTTCGTTGATGTTGCAAAGTCGAAGCTTTACTTTGTTCGTTGTGCACTTTTTCCCAAACAGAATCAACTTGCCAATCATCGCCGATGACATGAAGCTTACGTTTTGAAAGTTGACGACAATGCGATCATGGCCGTGACCCAGCAATTCAATCAGCTCTTCACCGAGGCTGTTGATTCTTGCTTCGTCGATAATGCTGACGTCCTGGAAGTAGACGACCAGTATTTCGCCTTCTTTTCTCGTTAGCAACGTTGCCATTTTTAATTCCTAAGCGTCGTTTCTCTGGGGCTCTCGGCCCATGGTTGACCAGCGGTCTGATTCTATCGAGCTTTCATTGTATCCGAATTCAAGACGCAAATAAAACGAAAGACGAAAACAAAAGATGGTTCTAGATTTCTCGCAGGTGGACGAGCCAATAAGAATTATCGTCTTTCGATCCTGAACCGGCTGTTACGCTTTCAACCTTCCAGCCGTCTGCCACCAGTTGAGGAAGCAGTTTATTTGTTTTCGATTCGCTGAGTACTTCTTGCTGATGGAGCTCGTCGCCCTCCAGCGCCCACGATTCACCATCATCCGACACAATCACAAAGCAATTTTTTTTCATTTCGTGTTACCAGTTCAATCCAACGGACTCGCCGCCTGAGGTTCGACCTGTTCCACCTTTGAGTGGCTGGCCGGTTGGCTTGACCGCCAGCTCACGAGGTGGAGCTTCTTCCACTTCAGGTTCTTTGTCGCCCGGCTTGCCTTTCTTTGGAGGAGCAGTCTGCGTTGCTTTTAAGGACAGCGACATCTTTTGCGATTCGATATCCATGGAAAGAATTTTGACTTGAATTTCATCCCCTTCGTTGACGACGTTGGAAACGCGCGAGACGCGATGGTGAGCCAACTCGGAAATGTGGACGAGGCCTTCGACGCCGGGGGCGATGCGGACGAATGCACCAAAGTCTGCGATCTTGGTAACTGTTCCTTTAACGACTTCTTCGACGTTGAATTCGTTAGCGAGTGACTTCCATGGATGTTCCAGCGTATCCCGGTGGGAAAGCGAGATTCGTCCGGCATCACCAATCTTTTCAACTTTGACTTTGACCTTTTGGCCGACTTCGAGAACTTCGCTCGGATGTTTGACTCGCGACCAACTGACTTTACTCACATGGATCAAGCCTTCGACGCCGCCAAGATCAACGAACGCGCCAAAGTCCAGTAGTTTCGTGACGGTGCCATCACGCAGTTGGCCTTCCTCCAGTTCGGCCAAAAGTTTCTTACGGTTCTCTTCGTTCTCTCGTTCGAGAATCGCACGCCGGCTGACAACCAGTTTTCGTTTCTCCGGTTTGACTTCCATGACAACCGCTTGAAATTTTTGACCGACGAATTGGGCAAGGTCGCCTACACGAAATCGATCGATTTGGCTGGCTGGCATAAATCCGCTGAGTGTATTGATTTGGACTTCCAGTCCGCCTGAGTTCGAGCCAGTCACAACCGCATCAACAACCGCACCTTCAGAAACGTCTGCCCAGTCTGCGACGCCGATCGCTGCGCCGGGTACGCCAAGCTCATAAAGTCCGTCTTCCGCATTACGACCGCGGACGGTAAGTTCGACTTCATCGCCGATGTTGGGTTCTTCTTTGAAGTGATGGAATGCGGCCACGCCCTCGTCTTGACCGGGAAGTTTTACAAACAAGTCATCGTTGTGAATACGAGTCACCGTTGCTTTGACTCTCGTGCCGGCTTCAAGTTCTGCGGCAGGAGCTTCCGAGTTTTCGATGACGGAGTCCATCTGGATGTCGCCAAGCATCGCTTCGATTTCTGCATCGACATCGTCACTCAAGCCAGCGGTTGAATTGACGGTCCCCACTGGCAACACGGGAGCCGGTTCGGCTGACGGGTTGAGTTGAACTGGATTCGATTCAGCAGCCTGAACAGCTTTCGGTTTGGCTGGCGATTTGTCGGCGACATCGCGTTGCGATCCAATCGCGATCTTTTTTGCTGGTTCGTTACCAGCCGTTGTTTCAGCTTTCGGCGGATCGCCAGCGGGTGAAGCAGGCGTCTCGGATGTCACCGGTTCAGCGACAATTGACGGAGCTGCTTCCGTCGGAGCCGGTTCGGGAGCAGTCGTCGTTTCTGCGCTCGGCGGTGGCGCCGTCGTTGGGGCCGAGGCTGTTGGTTCTTGATTGACGTTCGGGTCTGGATTGGGTTCAGTGCTCATGGCATTGCGACTTTAGTGACGCATCCATCAAAGAATGATTCAAACAAAGCGAGTTAGTTCGCTGTAAATAATTTATCTAAAGGACAAGCGTGCCGGTAGGGTTAAATATCGAAAGCGAAGATTATTAAATGCTTGTCACTAAATGCTTGCCTGGGCGAGGCTGGCTTGTTGGCAGATCGGCCTAAATCGGTGATTCAATCCCACACAGGCCTTGCGTTGTCTTGCGGCTCACGCGACAACACCGGGAATTGGCGATTTGAGTTGTCGATCCGGTCACTTGGCCGCGAGCCATTCAAAACTGGGCCTGGCGACGTGACAGGAATGACTTTCTGTTAAACTGTCGTCAGCTAAATGATTCCAACAAGCAACTTGATAGGATCATTCAGATAGTCCAACTGCGTGCCGCCACGGCACGACAAAACTCCAAAACGATAATAGAACATGAGTGAGCTTTCAGAATCCGTATCGCATATGATCGACCAGCTTTCGCGGTTGCCTGGGATTGGCCGCAAGTCAGCTGAACGGTTGGCTTATCATATTTTGCGCGTTCCCGAATCAGAAGCGTTTGCGCTTTCAGATTCGATTCGCGCTGTGCGAGAAAACGTCAGATACTGTGGCACCTGTTTTAATTTGGCTGAATCCGAGTTGTGTTCGGTTTGCCGTGACGCATCTCGTGATCGAACTTTGTTGTGCGTCGTGCAGCAGCCCCGCGACTTGATGGCGATAGAACAATCGGGAACGTATCAAGGTTTGTATCACGTGTTGTTGGGACGGATCGCGCCACTTGAAAATTGCGGCCCCGATCAGTTAACGATTGATCACTTGGTGGAGCGCGTCGCCAAAGGCAGTTTTAAGGAAATTGTGATGGCAACCAACCCAACGGTCGAGGGAGACGGGACGGCTTTGTTTATCAGCAATGCCTTGAGCGAATTTGAAGTGCGGCTTACCAAACTGGCTCGCGGAATCACAACCGGAAGTATTTTGGAGCACACAAATAAAGAAATTTTGGCTGACGCATTGGCAGCACGGCAACCGCTATAGCACTCTGGACGCCCGTCCAGGTGCCCCACCCCTGCCAAAAATTCGTGTCAACCCGGAAAACCGGTTTTCGAGAGTACATTCGGAAAGAGTTCTTTCGCTTGCATGCCTAAAAAAGGAGTACAATTGAGTAACCCTGCTTTAAGAAATTGGAGATGATGCAAGGATGATTGCAGCTCCAGTCGGTAGGAATTTCAGTTGTTGTTTGAATACGATTTGTCTACAAGAAGTTTTAGGTCGAAGAGTAAAACAAAGTAGCGTTCATGAAAATTTCGTTCGGTCAAAATTTAACTCAAAAGCAAACCCAGACTCTGGCTCCTCGGATGATCCAGTCGATGGAGATATTGCAAATGGCGAAAGCCGAATTGGAAGAGAAGATTGAGTCGGAGCTGATTGAGAATCCCGTTCTCGAAATGCGAGAGAACGATGGTGCTGAAGAAGAAGCGAAGGCTGCAAAAGAAAAAGAAGAAAAAGCTGAAAAAGACGTCGACCAGAAAGAGCTGGTCATTGACGAGGATGGTCGTGACAACGCGGACGACTTTGAACGTCTGCTGAATTTGAACAACGATATTCCTGATCACTTCGACGAAAAGCCTCGCGCATCGGCCAATCGCGTCCAAGAGATCGGTGACCGGCAGCATGACATGATGGCCAATGTCACCAATCGTGGTGAGACGCTTCAGGATTACTTGATGCAACAGTTGAGCGAGCGAGACATTGAGCCAGCGGTCTTTCGGTTGGCTGAACGAATCGTCTCTTCGATTTCAGCTGAACGAGGTGGTTACTTTTTAGCCAGTCTGGCTGATTTGCTGCCTGCCAGTGCGACTGACGAAGACGTAGAGTTGGCCGAAACGGCGCTGGCTCACGTGCAAGACCTCGATCCTCCAGGAGTTGGTGCCCGCGATTTGAAAGAGTGTTTGTTGCTTCAATTGACAGCAGAGATTGAGAACTATCACGCCGTTCGAACGTTGATCGTTGACCATCTCGAAGACTTGATGCACAACCGTTTGCCGCACATTGAAAAAGCAACGGGCTGGACCATCGAAGAGATTTACGCGGCTCGTGACGAGTTGCGAAAACTTGATCCGCGCCCGGCCAGCGAGTTTGTCGACAACTTTGTTCCGTCCGTCACTCCCGACATGTGGTTGGAGCAGGACGACGAAGGCTTGTGGGTCGTCAAGATGGAAGAAGGACCGGCGAGAAATCTGTACATCAGCAAATACTACCGGTCGCGTTTGGAGTCCGGTACGGCAACCGCAGACGAAAAAGAATTTATCAAGCGAAAAATTATTGCCGCCCAATGGCTGATCGAATCGATCGAGCAGCGACGTGGGACGTTGGTGAAAGTCGCTCAAGCGATCTTTGATCATCAGTCTGACTTTATCGACAAGGGGCCCGAATTCCTCAAGTCCCTGAAGATGGAACAGATCGCTGAAAAAGTCGGTGTCCACTTAACCACTGTGAGTCGCGCCGTAGACGACAAATACATTGAGTCGCCACGAGGAATCTTGCCACTAAGAATGTTCTTTATTGGCGGTACGACGACCGAAGACGGCGAAGACGTGACGTGGAACAAGATTCGGATCGAACTGCAAAAGCTGATCGACGAAGAAGACAAAGCGAAACCGTACAGCGATTTCGAAATCATGAACCGATTGAAATCGATGGGGTTCAACGTCGCCCGCCGAACGGTTACCAAGTATCGCGAAAAGATGGAAATTCCAAGTTCCCGTCAACGTCGCGATTTCCTCGCGAAGAAAAAGAACTCTTAGCGCTTGAGTCGCGTTGCTTTTCTCTGCGTCAAATGTCTGTATTGTTGGCTGCCTCAGCTTGAACTTGCAGCCACCATTGGATGAGATCGTTGATCTGAACGGAGCTCAAAATTACGCCAACCATAGAAAGAACGATTCCAATCACAGTCAGTCTTCTGTGATTCGACTTGAGTCCCCAGATTCCCAACAGCAATCCGATCACTCCGTTGATAATGCTGTAAGAGGTAATGAACGAGCCCGCCACGGCCAGCAAACCGAGCACGAATCCACCCACTGCGCCCCCTTTGGATGCAATGTTATCCAGCATTTTCGATTCGGCAGAAATGTAACCTGGGTCGGGCCCCTCTTTGGCTTGCGCTGGATGCTCATCCGAATCGTCAGTTACGATTTCCCGTTCTGTCGCTTCGCCGTCCAAAGCGTTGGCATCTTGCGAAGCGTTGGCATCTTGCGAAGCGTTTGCGTCTTTGACCGTTTGCTTGTCGTCTCGTGGCGATTGTTCGTTGATCAATTCTGCTTCGTAAATCGAATCATCTTCAGAGTTCATCGGCGACTTGCTTTCTGCGTTCCACGAAATTGAGGCTGCGACATTGAGTCTCGACAGAGTCGGGTGGGGTGAAAAAGGAACGGCATCGGGCTGATCAGGGCCCGTGATTCCAAACGACTTCTGGCTCGGCATTGAGCATGATTTTACCCCATTCAACAATTAGAACCAACTTTCTTTCGGGACGTTACGAGAAATATCGACAGGGTAGGGGAATAAAGGGATTGCATTCGGCAACAAAAGGATGGGCTGGCAAGGCACTCCCGGAAAACCGGTTTTGCGTTTAAAATTTTATCAGGGTTAGGAACATCCTTGTTCATGTTTCAAAGTTTCCGTCATGAGTGGGGATTTTGATGGAACAGTTTTAAGAAGCGAATTTAGTGCAGGTTTGAATGACTCGTTATATCACTCACTTTGAAAGTGCAATCGATCCCTCCGTAACCCTCCCGGCTGACCAGATTCAAATGATGCACGAGAACCGCCCGCTCTGGTCTCGTTATGATCTTGAAGCCGTTAAGTCAGTCATGACCAAGGAAGTGCTCGCCACCCGACCAAGGGATATGTGGCGGTACCGCGAACTGTTGCCCATTGGTGATGAGATTGAGCCGGTGACAATGAACAAGTCGATGAGCCCGATTATCGATTGCCCTGCCCTTGCCAAAAAAATGGGAATCCACCATTTATTCTTTAAAGACGAATCACAGTTGCCGACAGCGAGTTTTAAGTGTCGCGGTTTGTCACTTGCCATCACGATGGCAAAACATTTTGGAATCAAACGCGTCGCGATGGCGTCCAATGGAAACGCCGGTGGTGCGATGGCGATGTACGCCGCGCGTGGCGGAATTGAGTCAGTCGTCTTTATGCCGCACGATACTCCTATCGCAGCTCAGACCGAAGCCTACTACTGCGGCGCGAAGCTTTTCGTAACCAATGGGTTCATTGACGAAAGCGGGAAACGAATTCGAGAAGGTCACGAGAAAAAGCTTTGGTTTGACATTTCGACCATGAAAGAGCCGTATCGTTTGGAAGGCAAAAAAACGATGGGGCTGGAGTTGGCCGAGCAGTTCAACTGGGAACTTCCGGATGTCATTCTGTATCCGACTGGCGGCGGGACAGCGCTGATCGCGATGTGGAAAGCGTTTCAGGAACTTCGTGAAATGGGTTTTCTGACTTCGGAAACAATGCCTCGAATCTACGCCGCCCAATCCAACGGCTGCCAGCCCATTGTGACCGCATTCGAAGCGGGTGAACGATTCGCAGTCCGCCACGAGAATGCACACACCATTGCATCAGGCATGCGAGTGCCAATGGCATTAGGTGATTTCATGGTGCTTGATACGGTCCGCGAAAGTGGTGGAGCGGCGATCGCTGTCGAAGAAGATCGGATCGTCGAATGGCAAATGCAAACTGCCTCCCACGAAGGGCTAATGATTTGTCCTGAAGCCGCAACATGCGTCGGAGTCCTTGAGCAACTGGTCGAGAAGGCAGAAATAAAGCCCACCGATCGTGTTGTGATTTTCAACACGGCCGCTGGGCAAAAGTACTTTCAAGACGCTCCGCAGGGACTACCGATGATCGACCTGAGCCAGCCAACGGACTGGACCAAGTTCGAATCCGAGCATTTTGCTTAATCAGGCGACCGACTACTCGCCTCGGTCAGCCGGCGCATCGTCGGAGCTGCCAAAGCCTTCGAATAGCGGCATGTCCGCAGCCGCTTCGATGAAAGCGTTTACCCTCTCTTGAAGTTCTTCAAGTGCATCCGGTTGTTTCTTGGTCCCAACAAGCAGCCCATTTTCTACAATGGCGATCATGGTTGGTTCTTTTTCTTCCAGCTCAGCGAGAGCTTTATTGAACTCTTCAACCATGACAGCTTCGTAAGCTTCCTTTTGCTCTTTACCTTCGGCTTCGGCTGCTTCCAACTTGGCCGTCAATCCTTTTCCCTTAAACTTCTTCACGAACATTGAACCGAAGAAGTTGTGTTCGCTCTTGTCTTTGCCAGGATGGCAAGCAGAGCAAGTAACGGTTTTTAGGTTAAAGCGATCTTTCATCGGCTGTTGAAAGGCGTCATGAGCTTCGGCGACTACAGAAAATCCAAACGTGATCGAAACGACCATCGAAAGAAGAATTGCTTTTGAGTAACAGGTGGATTGCATGGAGAAAGTTCCTGACAACATATGGTTTGGCCTCTTGTAAATTTCTCGCGACTTCGCGAACAACTGCATCTTAAATTCAGATCGGCAGATTGTCGAGCGAAACACAGAGTGAGGTTAACTGGCGAACCATTTGAAAAGTTTTGGCAATTCTACAGATTTTCCGATATTTTCCGGCTAGAGTCGCTATTACGGAAGTGCCATCTCTCAATGGCAAACTCGACGAACCGACGAAACGATAGCTTCAAACAGATGTCAATAAAGTTCAGGCACAAATTGTTCTCGGTCCTTGTTCTCGGTCCTCTTGCAAAACAAATAGATGCAAGTGACTTGTTGAAGCAGGAAACGCCTCGCCAATACAACGACAGTATGACGTGCAGAGCAAGCTCTCGAGTGCGGCGCGGCAACGAGGCCACGAAACTCGGTCTGATCGACGAACCGACCGTCTGTTTGAGGTAATCTGCTTACTCTGCGGAAGCCGCCTTCCAGATTCCCACTCCTCCTACTCGTTCATGGCTCTGCCTGGAACGCACTGATTCCGTGGCTCTGCCACTGCTTCCGGCGACAGCCGCTGAGCCACGGATCAGTGCGATACTGGGCGGAGCCTAGTATCGAGGTTTATGGGCGTCGGTTTGATGCTTTCGCACGGTCGAAATCTTGCCAATCAAGTACGGCCCTTCTAATGGGGGGCACTATTACTTGGTCGACGTTTGTGCTTTTTTGCGAGCCGGCGCACAACGTAAATCCACGTATGGACTACGTTTATGAGAATTTATCTTGCATTGACTTCTTATGTAAACGAAAATCACGGCGATTATCATTTCTTGCATGAGGAGATCAACTATGCGAATCCCCCGTTTCTGTCCCCACTTTCCTTCCATTCTGTTTCTTTCTCTACTGTTGCTTACCCCAGTAAGTGTATTAGCTCAAGGAGATACTTTTTCCGACTGCGCAACTTGGGAAGCTGCCGTTTGTGGCTCCGTCGTCGATGACGGTTTCGATGGCTTCGTCGATTTTGATGGGGCACCCGTGCCAGACTCATTTTTTGGTGCGATTCCAAGTCCTCAATCCGTCGTTTGGGGCGACGTATCGCAGGAGGGAAATTCACCTGCTGGACTCGCTTTTTTTAGCGACTTGGATGCAAACGGCGTTGAACAGGGAGGGGTTCTGTTTGATGATGGGCGACCCGTCGTAATGACGCCCAATGGTGTGCTGGGCCCGTTGCAGGGTATTTGCATTGATTTTGAAGTAGCCAACGAAAATGTTGCGAACAGTGGAGCTTTTGTCAATTTTTACGATGGCGACACACTTGTTGAGACCGTAGCCGTGCCTATCGTTCCCGAAAACAGTGGAAATTCAGTTCCAGGGACTTTTGGATGGATAAATACTGACGGAATTAACGTAACTCGTTTTGAGTTTGCTGTCCAAGGTGGTACCAATGACCTCGGCGTCGTAAGAAATGCGCAGCTTGCCTTTGGTGAAAGTTGCGATCCTCCTGCTGAAACTTGTTTCGAAGGGTTGGCAGCGGTTAAAGCCGATATCGAAGCATTGCTCGCGACATCAACGGCAAGTGACGCTTGCTATCTAACGGGAGCTTTGGATTGCGTTTGCTGGATGCAAAACGATTGCTTCTGGGAGCAGCCTTCTGGCAACCGGCTTTCACAATACGGTGGCTCAATGTTTGTCGGAGCGGCCTACGCAGTTTGCTACCTTGAGTGGGTCGACGATCCGCAGGCTGACGTCATCATCGATGACCTATTGGCGGTTCTCGAGTGCATTGTCGACAATGAGATTGCTTACGCGATCGAAAATGGTGGAGCTCAATGCTACATCGATCGAGCCGAAGACTATGCCGAGCTCGGGGAAATTATTGACGAAGACTTTGACAATCAAGTCGTTGCTACGCTTGCTTATCGTTTGGCATGGCTACACGCTTACTATTCAACTTACTAAGTTGAACGCTTGAACTAGCGACCAAAAAAACAGCCACCCGAATTGTTCGGGTGGCTGTTTTTGATTTGGGCTTTTAAGTTGATTGACGCTTATTCAACCGTGACGCTTTTCGCGAGGTTGCGAGGTTTGTCGACATCACAACCGCGTAGCAAAGCGATGTGATATGCCAAGAGTTGCAAAGGAATCGAGTTCACGATTGGCTGGAGGAAATCTTCGGTCTTGGGAATGTAGATCACGTCGTCAGCGACTTCTGCGATCCGTTCATCGCCCTCTGCGGCAACCGCGATCACTGGTCCGCCACGAGCCTTAATCTCTTCGAGGTTTGACATCACTTTTTCATAGATGAATCCGTGCGGCATCACGAACACGCTAGGTGTTTTTTCGTCAACTAGCGCGATCGGTCCGTGTTTCATTTCGGCTGCTGGGTAACCTTCGGCGTGAATGTAGCTGATCTCTTTAAGCTTCAACGCACCTTCAAGCGCGGTTGGGAAGTTGTAATGACGACCGAGGTACAGGAAGTTATTGCAGTCCACGTACTTCTTGGCGATTTCGGCAACAATGTCGTTGGACTCCAAAGCCTTTTCTACTTTGTCAGGCAGCTCTTTGATTTCGGCAATCATGCGGCGACCTGCGCCGTAACTTAGTTGGCGTAGCCGGCCAAGATAAATCGACAGCATGACCAAAGCCAAACACTGTGACGAGTAAGCTTTTGTCGACGCGACGCCAATTTCCGGTCCGGCATGCAGGAAGATTCCACCGTCGGCTTCCTGGGCAATGCTACTGCCGACGACGTTACAAATCGCCAACGTTGGGTGGCCTTTTCGTTTCATTTCGCGAAGCGCACCAAGAGTATCCGCTGTTTCACCCGATTGTGTGATCGCAAAAATCAACGTGCTCTCATCCATCGGCGGATTGCGGTATCGCAATTCGCTGGCGTACTCAACTTCGACAGGAATCTGTGCGATTTCTTCCATCAAGTATTCGCCGACCATCGCCGAGTGCCAACTTGTTCCGCAAGCGGTGAACACGATTCGTTTGACTTTCAAAAGATCCTGCGGCGTGAGGTTCAAACCCCCGAACACGGCAGTCGCATCATCTTCGCTTAAACGGCCACGCATCGTGTTGCGAAGCGATTCAGGCTGCTCAAAAATCTCCTTAAGCATGTAATGGGCGTAGTCACCCATGCTGACCTGGTTCGATTCAACGTCCAATTCTTTGACGTCGTGAACGACAACTCCCGCATCACGATGCGAAACTTGAAGCGAGTCAGCTTTTAAGATTGCGACTTGGTTGTCTGCCAGATAAACAATACGATCGGTGTAGCCGACGAGTGGTTGAGCGTCGCTGGCGAGAAAGTGTTCGCCTTCGCCAACACCAATGACGAGCGGGCTACCGAGCTTGGCAGCAAAAATTGCATCGGGCCACTCCGTAAAAATGATTGCCAATCCAAAAGTGCCTCGCAACTGGGCGATGGCTTCCTTGATCGAATCAACCGCCATCTCATGCGTTGGCGGTTGCCCGTTTTTGGATTGGCGTTTCTCCAAACACGAAGCGATCAAATGTGCCACGACTTCGGTGTCGGTGTCCGAGTTGAATTCATAGCCATCCGATTTCAATCGCGTACGAAGCTCGGCAAAGTTTTCGATCACTCCATTGTGCGCCATCGCCAACATGTCGGATCCACCCACATGCGGATGCGCGTTAGAAATCGTTGCCGCTCCGTGCGTAGCCCAGCGAGTGTGACCGATGCCAATTCCGGACGGACAAGGCGCTTTGGCGAGCTCTTTGGCAAGCGATGCAATCCGACCCACTGACTTGGTCAAGTTCAGTTTGTTCTCTTCGTTGAGGGTCGCGGTTCCTGCGCTGTCGTAACCCCGATACTCCAATCGTCGAAGCCCTTCAATGAGAAATTCCTGAGCGACTTTGGGGCCGATGTATCCGACAATTCCACACATGTTTGAATTAACCTGGTTGTGCCTGGATGTGTCTTAAAAACACGAGGCGGAAGTGACTATGTTTCGCAATTTTGGTCTAACGACCTATCCAATGAAGCGCCCAATTGAATAGAGCATCCAGTTTCATTTCGAACCGAATCAACCCAACTCTTAACCTGTATTGATCTGGAGGGCGGTAATCGCACCAGTCCGACTTGCATTAAGCTGGATTCGAATACAAATCGGATTGTTTCACTTCGAACGAATGGGTCAATGCTAATCGACGCAACACGATCGTATTACCCTATTTGCCCCGTAAAACCAAAGCAATGCCAACGATTTCTGAGAAATAGGCCCGAATCGTAAGCGAGACATTCTGTTCGTAAGCCAAATATGCACTCTGTCAACGTTGATTCGCGATTGGCTGGGTTCACGCGGGCTACATTGAATCATTGTCCGCGGGAATCAGATCTTTACTTCCGATTGCGAAGATTGCGAGTCTACGTTTGAGCGCCGTTGTCAGAGTTGCCGTTTCGAATCCACATAAAGATTACCCAGATTACGGCCGTGATGTTTGAATCTAACCGCTGTCTCAAGACTTGAACTTAAGTTTAAAATTGGGCTCAAAAAGCTTAAATTAATTTCGGTTTTCAGACCGGGAAATGCAATGTTTTGGCTGAGTTTGCCAGCATCAAAAAACATTTTTGGAAATCCAATAGATCGGTCTTGACCCGTGTTGAAACCCCCATTAATTATCGCGGCACGAAAACTCGTAGCCTGACTACGGACTTCCTCCGCGTCGATTGCCAATTCAATTTCGGTTGAGTTGATTTAGATCGCGAGGCCAGCTGAAATGGATTTCAGCAAGTGGCTGTTGGGGTAAAAAGTCCTGCAAGCCGTAGTCGGATAATAACTTGCAGGGTAAGAGAATCACAAAAACAAGGAGAGTTGCGTGAGAGTCTCCAAGCAACTACAGCTAGGCTTGATGGTTTCATCCATCATTATGACGCTGTCGGTGATGCCGTCGGCGACGGCATTGGGTCAATGGGAACAGCCAGCCGCGGAAGCAGCGCAAACTGCTGAGCATCCGTCACAATGGCTTAACCGTGCCCGGGAAGCAATGGGAGTTCAGAACTTCCTGCTTGCTCAGCAAAGTATTGAAATGGCAGAGTCGCTGGTTACACCAGAAACTCAATTGGCGTACACGCCGGCCATGGCAAGGCAAGAGCTTCAACAGCAAGTCGCTGCACTCCAGCAACAAGCTTCGGGCCAGCCGATGCAAGCTGCCGGCCAGTCGATGCAAACATCACAACCGCAGAACTGGAACGAAGCACCAGTCACTGCCGATATTGAACAGGCTCGTCAGCTTTTGCTACAAGCTCGTCAAGCGTTGGCAGTCGGTAACGTCGCTGGTGAAGATGGGGCCGCAGCCAAGCTGCATGCCGCATCGATCATGAATGTTGACTTTTCGATGGTGGGTGATTCACCCAAAATCATTGAATCAATGATTGATCAGCAGAACCAGTTGGCCGCAATGTATCAACAGCAACATCCGTCATACAACACCGGTGCCGTAGCGTTCTTGATGAAGCAAGCCGAAACTTTGGTTAAGTACCAGGATTTCGCTTCTGCCGCTGATTTGATCGAGCAAGCCAAGACGTTTAACGTTCCGTTTAACGACACGACTGGCAATCCTGATCACCTCATGGCGATCATCGACGCTGCACAACGCTCACAATCAACTGCTGCTGTCACGCCAGCCGCCGCTGAGATGAGTTATGCAGCAGCACCAAGCACTCCAGCAACTCAAGTCGTACAAACGCCTCCGGCAGCTCCTGTACAGCAGGCTCCTCCGGCGAACTTGAGCACACCGAAACAAGAAGTCATGAAGTTGATGTCGCAAGCTCAGTTTGCGATCGATCGGCAACAATGGGAACAAGCCCAACGGCTTGTCCAGGCTGCTGCGAACTTTAAGTTGGATGACGATCAGTTCACGACTGACGAAATTCGACCATGGCAAATGGAATTGAAAATTCAAACAGCTTTGAATCTTCAAGAGTATCAACAAAAAGCAAACGAGCCAAACTTCGTTGTTAATCAACCAGCCTCGACCAACGTTGAGGAAGGGGCGAACGTTGTACAAGCGAAATATGATCCAGCCATGGATACTTCGCAGAATGTACAAGTCGCAGCAAACTTTGCCGATTCGACTGCGATTGGAACCGGAACGCAAACCGGCCAACAGCCATCGAACCCGTTTCAAACGAGTGATACGGCAGATACATTGCCGGTCCGCCAAACGGGAACTCCTTTGCCAACCCGAGGAATGCAACTTTATAAATCAGGTTTGCAAGCTCTTCAAAGTGGTGAGCAGGATCGAGCACAAGAGTACTTCCAGTTAGCGCTTCAGTATCAAGATGAGATTGATGAGCCGACTGCCAAGACCATTAAGGGACTTTTGAATGCTGCAATTCCAGCGGCCCCATCGGCTGCTCCGCAAGCTTCACCTTCGGACAAACTGAATGTTCCTGATATCTCCGAGGAACAACAAGTTGCCTTTCGTAAGCTTCAATCGGAAGTTTTCCGCGAGCGTCAAGCTGCAGAGAAACTTCTTGAGAAGAGTCCTCGTGAAGCACTGGAGAAAATGTCATTGCTTCGAAGCCGAATCGCTTCGTCGCCAATTGCACCAGAAACTCGTCGTCCTTTGTTGATCATTATTGATCGCGATATTTCAGAGATGCAGGTTTACATCGAGAAGAACCTGTCGCAGATCAAGAGCAAGGAGGAACTTGAGTCTCGTAAAGAACTCGTTAGCCGTAACGCCCAGCGTCGCCTTGATGTTGAGCAGCAGCTTCAGCAGCTCGTGGAAGAATACAACGACTTGATGGATGAAGAACGATTTGCGGAAGCAAGTCAGATTGTCGCGCAAGCTCGTGACCTTTCTCCTGACAGCGAGATTGTTGCCATTCTCCAAGAGAAGCACAAATTCAAATATCGTGAAATTGCGAACCGGGATGCCAAGGCTGCGAAAGAAGCAGGCTTCTGGGGCAGCATGCACGAAGCCGAAATCGCGTCAGTTCCTCATGAAGGTGCTCCGCTTAAGTTCGATCCTGATCGTGATTCTTATACGGAGCGAATGACACGGCGTGCCAGTCGGCTCACTGAAGGTCAATACGCGACCGAAGCTGATCGCAACATCTGGAACAAACTTAAGAACGTTGAAGTCGAAGGCGAATACCAAGGCACACTTGCCGAAGCCATCGACCAACTCTCACGTCAGGCTGGCATCAACATCGTGTTTGACACGATGGCGTTGGAAGCCGAAGGCGTGCAGACAGACCAGATGGTCAACGTTCCAATTCGAAATCCAATTTCATTGCAAAGTGCTTTGAATGTTATCCTTGGCACGACCGGTTTGGTGTTTGCTGTGGAGAACGAAGTGATCAAAGTCACCAGCATGGACGCCAAGCGTACCAAACTGGTCCCCAAGACTTACTATATCGGTGACTTGGTTGTTCCCATGAACAACTTTCAGAACCCGTTGAATATGACGTTCTCGGCCGCTGGTCAGAACAACAATGGCTATGGTGCAGCTGGTATGTTGAATACTAACAGCGCACAACCATTGACGGTCGGTCAAAATCAGGGACCGATGTCGCAAGTCGCAATGGCTCAACAGCTTGGCGGTGGCGGATTGGGTTCTAATCCATTCGGTGGATTCGGCGGCCCTGGTGGATACGGATCCGGTGGATTCGGTCCTCAAACGGGTGCCCCGATCTTCGGAAGCATGGGTGGCCAACCAAAGGGTGGTGTTACTGAAGCTGACTTCCAACAACTGATTGGTTTGATTCAAGGCGTTGTTGACACCGATAGCTGGCAGGACACGGGACAAGGCGAAGGTACAATTCGTCCGTTCGTTCCCAACTTGAGCTTGATCGTATCGCAGACTCAGGAAGTTCAGGACGAGATCCAGGACTTGTTGAAGAAGCTTCGTGAACTCAACGACGTACAAATCGTGATCGAAGTTCGCTTCGTCTCGATTCAAGATAACTTCTTCGAGCGTGTCGGAATCGACTTTGACTTTGCGATTAACGACAACTCGGGTGTAACGGATCCAACCATCGACGTGCTTCCTGGTGGAAGTACAGTCATCGGTAACGCGGGTGACGGTGTGAGTAATGGCTCGCCATTCATTCCAACGGTCAACCAGGATATCCAGTTCACTCAAGGAAGTTTCGGTATCACAACGCCAAACTTTGGTGGCTTCGATCTGACATCGGCTGCTAACTTCGGCTTTGCGATTCTCTCAGACATTGAAGTGTTCTTCCTGATTCAGGCGAGCAAAGGTAACTCCCGTGCCAACATTATGCAGGCACCAACCGTTACCATGTTCAATGGTCAAAGTGCCAATGTGACGGACGGATCATCGAGACCGTTTGTAACCTCGGTGACACCGGTTGTCGGTGACTTTGCTGTTGCTCACGCTCCTGTTATCACCATCCTGCCTGATGGAACCAGCCTTAACGTTTCGGCAGTCGTTTCCAACGATCGTCGCTCGGTGAGATTGTCACTGGTGCCGTTCTTCAGTCAGGTTACTGAAGTCAGGAACTTCACGTTCTCTGGATCACAGACAACCGAACGATCCACGAATTCGTTCCTGGACGATCTATTGGATCTTGCTGATCCAGCGACAGCAGACGCTGGTGACGATGAACTTCAAACCACGACTCAAGGTGTGACCATTCAGTTGCCGGTCATCGCGACGACCTCCGTAAGTACGGTGGTCAGCGTGCCCGACGGCGGAACGGTTCTCCTCGGCGGTATCAAGCGGATGACAGAAGAACGTGTTGAGCGAGGTGTTCCTTTCCTCAGCTCAGTCCCTTATGTCAATCGTTTGTTCAAGAACGTTGGTGTCGGTCGTGAGACTGAAAACTTGATGATGATGGTGACACCACGAATCATCATTCAGGAAGAGGAAGAAGAAAAGCAGATTGGTTCGTTCGGGTCAACGAACTAGTCAACTACTGTGAGGTGTTGGTCACTTGTTGACTGACGACAAATTAAAAGCACTTTGAATCGCTTGCCGCCGGGTTTATACCCGGCGGTTTTTTTTTTGTGTAGAGTTTCAGAATGAAGCCCGGTTTCATCTTTTAATGTTGCTATTGGCATCCTTCCGGATTCGGTGGTCGGTCTTGATTGATACGATATGGATTCAAAACGGCCTACCCCATGAAGTGGCACACATCCGCCGGCTCAGCAGGAGCTTCGCCGTCCCGACAAGGCGCATCATTACCGACAATCGCAGTTCTACCGACAAGGCGCATGCCGACACGGCTCAAAACGCAAAAGAATTACGCACCAGTCAACAACGAGTTAAACGTCTCGCTCGGTCGCATCGCGGCGGATGCCTTTTCCACATTCGGGTAATAGTAACCGCCGATGTCCATTGGCTTGCCTTGAACGGCATTCAACTCATCGATGACTTTCGATTCGTTCGCGGCAAGTTCTTTGGCGAGTTTTTCAAATCGGCCCTTTAATTCGGCGTCGTCATCTTGAGCAGCCAACGCTTCAGCCCAATACAGCGCGAGATAAAAGTGGCTGCCGCGATTGTCCAGTTCGCCCGCTTTGTAAGTTGGGTTCTTGTCCGTCTCCAACAGTTTTTCGGTTGCCGCGTTCAGTGTGTCCCCAAGGATTTTCGCTTTCGCGTTGCCCGTAGATTCTGAGAGATGTTCCAACGAAACCGCCAGCGCCAGGAACTCGCCAAGCGAATTCCATCGGAGGTGGTTTTCCGTATTGAACTGTTGGACGTGTTTGGGTGCTGATCCACCCGCACCTGTTTCGAACAATCCACCGCCGTTCATCAGCGGCACGATGGACAACATTTTGGCACTCGTTCCCAGTTCCAGAATAGGAAACAAATCCGTCAAATAATCGCGCAAGACGTTACCGGAAACCGAAATCGTATCTTTGCCATCTTTGATTCGTTTTAGCGTGAACTTCGTCGCTTCGACGGGTGACATGATTTGAATGTCCAAGCCATCTGGATCGTATTCCGGTAAATACTTTTTCACTTTCGTGATCAATTGAGCGTCGTGGGCACGTTCAGCATCCAACCAGAACACGCCTGGACTTCCCGTTGCTTTAACACGGTTGACTGCCAGTTTCACCCAGTCGCGAATCGGAGCGTCTTTGACCTGACACATTCTCCAGATGTCGCCGACTTTAACAGATTGCTCAAGCAAACATTTTTCGTCTTGATCAATGACTTTTACCGTTCCAACGGACGTGATCTCAAAAGTCTTGTCGTGCGAACCGTACTCTTCGGCCTTCTGAGCCATCAATCCAACATTGGGAACGGTGCCCATCGTCGTCGGATCAAAAGCGCCATGCTGTTTGCAAAAGTCGATGACGACCTGATAGATTCCGGCATAACTACTGTCGGGAATCACCGCTTTGGTGTCTTGAAGTTTGCCTTCTTTGTTCCACATTTGGCCTGACGATCGAATCATTGCTGGCATCGAAGCGTCAATGATGACATCGCTGGGAACGTGAAGGTTGGTGATACCTTTGTCCGAATTGACCATCGCGACATCGGGTCGCGATGCATAAGCCGCGGAAATGTCGGCCTGGATTTCAGCCCGTTTGTCGACCGAAAGTTCGTCCAGTTTTTCGAGCAAATTGCCTAAGCCATTGTTGACGTTGACGCCAACCTCTTCGAATGTGGCGGCATGTTTGTCAAAGACGTCTTTGAAGAAGACGCGGACGGCGTGACCAAAAATAATTGGGTCAGAGACTTTCATCATCGTTGCTTTCATGTGCAACGAGAAAAGCTGTTTGTGTTTCTTGGCGTCTTCGATTTGCTTTGTCAGAAAGTCAATCAATTCTGCTTGTCGCATCACCGACGCATCAATGATCTCGCCTTGCAGAACAGGAACGGAATCTTTGAGAACCGTTTTCGTTCCGTCGGCAGCGACCAGTTCGATTCTTACACTGCCTTCGGTGGCGATGGTGGTCGATTTTTCGGTGTTGCGAAAGTCGCCGCTGGTCATGTGAGAGACATGTGACTTGCAGTCGGTCGACCAAGCTCCCATCGTATGCGGATTTTTCTTGGCGTGATTCTTAACCGCCACCGGAGCGCGTCGGTCGGAGTTGCCTTCACGCAAGACCGGATTGACTGCGCTGCCTTTGATTTTATCGTATCGAGCTTTAATCGATTTCTGCTCATCGTTTTCTGGCTCGTCTGGATAGTCGGGCAATTTGTATCCAGCCGATTGGAGTTCTTCGACAGCCGCTTTTAACTGTGGGATCGAAGCACTAATGTTGGGAAGCTTGATGATATTGGCTTCCGGTTTCTTTGCCAGCTCACCCAATTCGGCCAGCGCGTCGGAAATTTTTTGTTCATCGGTCAAGAACTCTGGAAACGCTGCCACGACACGGCCGGCCAGCGAAATGTCTCGTGTCTCAACTTCGACGCCTGCGGCATCGGTAAACGTTGCCACGATCGGGAGAAACGAATACGTCGCTAGTGCAGGTGCTTCGTCTGTTTTGGTGTAGATGATTTTGGATTGGCCCATTCCGCTCGCCTGTCTTTATCGGTGTGAAGAATAATCCATCATTTTCACGCTTGGAGCCAATTTTTACAGGGGGGAGGACGGAATTACTTGGCGAGTTCAAGCCAATCGTTGTCGGCTTCGCTTAACTGCTTAAGCTTGACCCGTTTTGTGGC
>CAZPBE010000004.1:167278-188321 GCA_964584615.1 uncultured Pirellulaceae bacterium
CAGGTTTTCAGAACCGATTGTCGGGCTGACTTTTTCATTTTCGCTTTACAGGATTCCGTGCGAATGTCATCGATGCCAATTCTGGAATTTATCCTTTCCAACTATAAGAACTTCAACGCCCGCGTTACGCGAGATGCTTTGTTGGCGTATTGGATTCACTTGGAATCTGGTGGCAAAATGTTTTGGTCACTTGCTGGTGCGATGTCTTCGGCGCAGCTTGGCATCACACTGGCTCCCGCGATTCGAGAAGGGGTCATTCACGGAATTTCATCAACGGGTGCGAATCTTGAGGAGTCTCTGTTTCGATTGGTTGCCCACGACAGCTACAAAGATTTTCCCGAGTACCGGTACTTCAACAAATCCGACGACACCAAGATTTTGAATGACCGGATGCGACGCGTCACCGACACCAGCATTCCAGAAGACGAAGCATTTCGAGCGGTTGAGAAATTCATTGTTCCCATGTGGGAAGACGCCACCAAAAATAACACTCGGAGATTCTGGCACGAGTACTTTTACGAATTGGTTGACAAGCTTCCTGTCGAATCTCACAGAGGAAAAGCGACCGACTCATGGCTGCTCGCGGCCGCCCAAGCCAAACTGCCGATGGTGGTCCCTGGCTACGAAGACTCGACGTTTGGAAATATTTTTGCTTCGCATGTCAAGCACGAAGAATGTTCTGCGTTGATTGTGAAATCCGGAATCGAATACATGGCTCAGTTCTACGATCAGTACGCCGAACTTTCTCAAGGTGCGGGGGTTGGCTTTTTTCAAATCGGCGGAGGAATTGCCGGTGACTTTCCAATCTGTGTCGTTCCATCGATTAAGTACGATTTACAGAAAGAGGCGAAACCGTGGGCTTATTTCTGTCAAATCTCGGACTCAACGACGTCGTATGGTTCGTACTCGGGAGCCACGCCAAACGAAAAAATCACGTGGGACAAGCTGACGGAAAAGACACCGATGTTCGTCATTGAGTCCGACGCAACGATTGTAGCGCCGCTAATTTTGTCAGCGCTGTTGGAATGCAAACGCGATCCAATCGCCGCCAACGAATTGATCGCGAAATGGGAGGGTTAGTTGAAACACTTCTGTCGTTTATCAAACGGAGCTAGCAGGAAAACGGTATAGGAACCCGACGTCGAAAACGTTCTAATTTTCCTCTATTCCAACGAAATGAGTTCGTTGACCAAAAATTCTATCGCACCCAAAAGGATATGAAATGCGACTTAAAAATACAGGAGTCTTATTGACTGCGTTCGCAGTATCAGTTGTTTGTTGCAGCGCTGCCCAAGCGCAATCAGGAACAAAAGGAGTTGTGCAAGGAACCATTCTAAGCCCGCCATCGATGGAGTCAGTGGTCGGCGCTTCTCCAACCATTGCGGCTCCGATGCCAATCGCGAATCAAGTGATGCCATCGAATATGGGCACATCGGTGGTTGGACAATCGGTGATGGGTACGTCGCCAGGCATGCAAACCTACAACCCAATGCCAAGCCAGTCCTACAGCCCAATGACAATCAACCCAACGCCACAGGGCTGTGGTCGATGTGATCTGACACCTGTTCCAACAGTGGTCCCATGCCTTAAGCCCGTTACCTCGTGTTGCGGCGGCAATCTTGGTCCCTACGGAGTTCCTTCTGTGTTTACTCCATTGCGTAACGATATGCCACCAATCGGAAGAGCAGTCGGGCGCCCACTCATTGGAAGATGGTCCGGATTCTAATAAAGCGGCTCGGTTCACAATGCCGACTTGCTACGATGCCAAACAAAAAAACCTCACATCGATTCTGTCGACGTGAGGTTTTGTTTTTTCAATCTCGCACTTGGTTCGAACGTCGACGCAATTCTCAGTCACTCGGAGAATGAAATTAGATGGCGGCTGGTCTCCCAGTCAATCTTGCGATCCTTGTCGAGACATCTGTGGTTCGCCGTTGCCAAATCCGATTCGCGTCGATCGTGAGGCATCCCCCGTTGTGGGGGATCCGGTTTTGACGATTCTTGTCGGTTTTCCCGAATTTGCGGGAGACAATTCAGTGCTGTTGTCTTCAAAATTTGGCGTGCGATCGAGGATTCGAATCATAATGGAGGATGCAATATGTCCGTTCCATTAGCCCAGAATTCGGGGGTCAATCGTAGTGCATTCCGAAGAGTCAACATCGCCCGTCGGTGGACGGGTTTTTCGACTAACCGTTCCCGCAGCAATGCGCAGATCCGCTGCCGCATACCGGCGCAACTCAGGTTTGGAAGAAAACCTGCCTCGAGTCAAGCGTGCTTTTCGTCGAGTCAGGAAGGAACTGGCTGAAGTCGGATTGCTTGACGGCAATCAATACTTGGGGCAGATCGATCTTTGTATCTCCGCTTGGCCCAGCTCGACGGTGGCAGGCTTTATCTTTGATGAGGGCGTCAGCTCGGTGGATTCAAGGAAAGGATTCCGCCCTGGTGTCATCTACTTGCCGCTGAACGTGCCTCATGTCCCGTACCGCGTTGGCTATACGTTGATGGACAACCTGCGGCACGAATTCGCGCACGCTTGGCATTGGATCGAGCCCTCATTTTTTAAGCGATCCTGGTTCTTTGAAACGTTTGGCGCAGCGCATGTGAACATGAACCCACGGCCGCTGGAAAGTTGGCGACGACGAAAGTTTCAGTCGTCTGGATTTGTACGCCAGTGGGAGCAAGGCGAGGAAAACGGTAAACAAGAAGCGTTGATTAAGAAGCACTTGCTGAATGATTTTGCCTCGGAGTACGCGACGCAAATGGCTTGCGAAGACTTCGCCGAAACATTTATGTTTTACTTGAAGTACCGTAACTCTCTGAGCCGGTTCCGGGCGCGCAAAGGTTTTTACCGAAAGCTAAAAGCCGTTGAATCAGCCGTTCGAACGGCACGCCGCGAATTACGTTAGAGTTACGATAGTCTTAGTCATCTTTCTCTGGCGCCGGACGATGTGTCAGCGCGACGGATTCGTCCAAACGCGGATGGCTCTCTCTTAGGTCATTGCCGTTGATTCCTGCTCCGCTATTCAATCCATCCATGTAAACCATCGTTTGATATATTGCATGAATCGCCGCTTCAACATCACCGGTGTGACCTGATTCGGAAATCGTGTGCATGTTGCGGATTGGGAATCCAATCGAGGCACAGGCAGAATCAATGGAGGCCAGTACCGCAGCCATCGCGTCGGTACCCGTGTCACGTCCAGCCAATTCATGTTGGACAGGAATGTCGTGTTTGCCTGAGACTTCGGTAAGCATCGAATTCAATGCGGCGCTGGTGACTGCTCCATGCGTCAACGTGTAGCCGTCTCCCATGGTCACTGGCTCATAGCGTCGATCGCCAATTCCTGGTGCGGCCGCAAAGTCATGTGCGACGTCAACGGCGATTGTGACGTCGGGTCGAAAATGTTCCGCCAGCACTCGACTGCCGAAACGTCCGATTTCTTCATGCGAAGCCATTGCGCCAAGGTACCGAATATTTTTCAGCCCCGATGACTCAGCGAACAAGCGACCGATCTCGGCGGTGACAAAACAGCCCAGTCCGTTATCAAGATAAGCTCCTGAAAACGTGTCGGGTGCAAATCCCTTTTCGATGGGGCGATCGTAAACAATCGGGTCGCCGGCACGGATGCCGAGCGCTTCGACTTGTGCCTTTTTGTTTTCGCCATGCAAGTGAAGTTCAAGGTACATCATTTTCGTTTTGATGCCGTCGTCGCCGCTGCGCAGTTTTGGATCAGCAAAGTGAATCGCGCCAATGGCTTCGATCGTGCCACCTTTAATCACACGCCATGAACCAAGCTTGTCGGGATCTTCACTAAATAGTTTGACTTTGTGACCGATCAACGTGGTTGGCAACATTGAGTCGGTGTTAACCCAAATCTTTCCGTCATCGCTGATGCTGCGAACCTGCATTCGAATCTTGTCAGCATGGCCGATGACCATGACCGAAAAAGCTTCCGGATCGTTGGGCTTGGTATCCAGCACAATGCCGGCGTTGCCTTTGAACGTATGGATCTTCCAATCCTTGGGCATGTACGAATTCATGTACGGCTCAAGCACGCCACGCGTCATCGAGGCTTCGAGCCCAACAGGGCTCGGTGCGTCCAGAATTTGACGCATCAGTTCAAAACGTTTATCCGACATTGACTCTTGCCACGGCTTGGATTGACTCACGGTTCCCTCGAGTTTGTTTTACATTGATCGATAAACGCAATGTTAACAAACAGACGGAGTGTTGAAACGGGGTGGGGCTTGTTCGGTATCGAGGATTTCGGGAGTCTCGCCCGGGTGGCCCGCCCGAGACGTGGCTCACAATTTTAGAAAGTGAACGCTCAATTTCCTTCAACCTTAGACAACCGCAACTCAACCAAAAACTCGTTAATGGGGTCCCGATCAGGTTTTTCTTGCAGCGTTGAATTCTCGAACGCAAGCTCCATCTCTTTTTCCAAATCGTCGAGCCGATTCAAATGCTCTTCCACATCAAAGTCGAAAGCGACTTTCTCAGCAACTTTCGCGGCGATTAGATCGTCAATGAAGTCCAGTCCGAGTTTCTTCGCCAGTACACGCAAGTCGGACTCGACGATGCCCGTTTGCATCAAGTTTATTCCGGTACACAGAACACGATATGCATACAGCATGGCTTTGGCTGTCACTGGAGTTTGCTTTTGAATCAGCTTCTTCTGCGTAGCAATGAAACCGCGGTAGTGAAAATAGTGATTGCGCGTCACGCAATTCTGTGCCAGCGGACGAAGCTGATCCAGAAACGATTGGCCCTTGATGACGATCGGCGAAAAAATTTGCTCCAACACGTAGCCGTTATTCTTAACCATCAAGCCAAGATACTTGCCGATCTCATGACTGACCAAGTCGACTTCGATGCCGTTGTGAATTCCGCCGCGATCGATCGTTTCGTTGGGTTTGGTGAGTCCAACAATTTTCGCCAACCTCAACTGATGGCTGCCGCGAAGATCGACATCGCTATCGGGTGAAGGGAATCCGTAAATGTGAGCTCCGCTAATTGTCACGAACAGCGGATCGACGTCAAGCGAATCAACGTAAGCCGACCACATCGGAATGTCCAACAGCGTTGCATCAGGTTTGGATGGGTTATCAATGTTGGATTCTGGTTTCTTCATTTGTTGGTCACCGATCGGCGGGCTTCTATCAGTAAGTTGTTGACGGTTTCGAAATCCGGCTGGTCCGGCAGTTTCGTTGATTCGAACGCGGTTTGAAATTTTCGATCTAGCCCCAATGCAAGCTTCCGGACTTCTTCAAACGAAAGTTCACCGTTGCGAATCTCCATCAATTGCTGGCGATACTGAGAAACATCGATCATGATTTCACCTGAATCCAGCGCTCCGATTCCCGAATATAGCAGGCGAACCAAATGCATTGCATGTTTTGGTTTGTATTTGCCTTTGGATTCAAACGCATTCTTCATTCGTCGAAACTGGCTGAGTACGTAGCCGCTGTACGTTTTGTACAAATGGTTGGACAAGAAAGCGGTTCGATTGGCTCGGACCTTTTCGCCAATTGATGATATTTCCAGAACCAGCGGCGTCCACAAGGTTTCTAGGATGTTAGGATTGGCTTTCAACGCCAGTTTGAAAAACTTTTCGATTTCCCAATAAACAACGTCTTGATTGCCATCCATAATTTCCAACTGTTCAGGCAATGCGTACATTGACCAATGTCGATCTGCAGGTGGAAGATAGATACCGCGGATGTCGTCGTCGGAGTCTGCGTTGGACAACCCAAACGCCTTGGAGCCGACTTGGCATTTGTAAATAACGAATTGTGTCAGGTCGTCGTCAGTTGGCATTTGCAGAATATTTTCAATTTCTCGTCGGCGCAAAACGAGGTCTTTGAAGCTAACTTCAATCTCCGTTTCGTCTGCAAACCGTACCAGATACGGCAGCCCGTTGTGGGAAGGGGCCTTCGTCACGACGCCGACAGAGCCCGACTTTTTGATTGAGCCATCTTCCGTACTTTGATCGGCAGCGACAACGACTTGCGTGCCTGGCGGAATTGAAAAATCATCAGCCAGGTTTCGGAAACTTTTTCGGTCGTCAGTCAAAGGGCCTTCCGTTTCAATCAAGCCAAATTTTTTGTCAGTCTGTTTTGATTTGCGATAGGAAAACCGAAAACCAGCATCATCACTAAAGTTCAATTTTGCCGATCGCCTCAAGCTGCTCAGCCGATGGAAATTCTTTGACTCGATAACGTGTCGGATACACAGTGTCATCGACTTCAATGAGGTCGCCGACGACTTTTCGCACATGATCCCATTCGCCGACCGCGGTCATCTCGCCCTGTTCGGCGCAAATGATGACAAGTTGAGTTTTGGGCAGCAGCGAATCTACGCCGTTGGACCAAACGCAATAGGAACGAGTGACTTCTGTCTCCGGGTTTTTCATCGCGGAAAAACTCGCGACAAAAATATCTTTTCCTTCATGCACAAGGACGTTATGTAACAACTGCTTTTGTTCGCCATAAAGCGTGCCAAAGAATTGAAGGCTTCGCTCGTCGAAAGTGGCGCGAGCTTCGTGGTCTTCGGGAGGAAGCCAGTCCGTCCATTCATCATTTTGCCAAATCATTGGCAACGGGTTCAACGGCCGCGCGTCTGCTTCCATCGGAGCCAGATCAAACATCATCTTCAATGATTCCGGATCATCACTGCCGGCGACATGTAGCAAGTCGCGGTTTGCAACCAGCGCTACGGTGTCTCCTTTGACATCAAAACTCCGCACGTGATCAAGCATAACGCGAGCTGAGTCATAGTTGTCACCCGAGACTGAGCTATGAAAATGGTCGCCGATTCGAGAGTAGGCTTCGGTCGTTGCTTCAAGATTCTCACATGCGATCTCAAAAGCCTCGTCATAAGTAACGCCCCATTGGTCGAGGTTTTTGGATGAAATCGAACGCATCGCATCTTTGGTGTCAAACACGATTGAAGTGAAAAGGTGGTCACCCAATGGGTGTAGCGGGATGTCCGGAATCTCACCACCATTGATCCGTTGTTTTAGTTTCAAATTTTCAAACGTCGCGCGGCTCCAGATCTTCGGCATCAAATTAAATTTCGCAGAATCAAAATCCACCGGCAGATCAGTATCCCTTGATGAAAAAGCAGCCGCGACGCGGGCAAGGTGGGCCGGGCGATCGGAGGCATCCTGCGCTAAATACTCTCGATAGACATTCGATAGGTTGATCTCGGATTTATCTTTTGTTTGCCCGACCAGCCGAAAATTATCGGCGTCGTAGACGAATTTGACATCGCTAACCTGTCCGAGTGCTTCGATGACCAAGTTGGCGAATTCTTTCTGGGTTGGATCTTGCCTGCTAGTCATTGTCTTCGGCAACACCGCTGACAATGGCACCGCGTTCAAAGTTTGTTGTGCAGCGACGGCAGCAGTGGCTGGGTTGATCGCAGTTAAGCAAAAGACGGCTGCCAGCCAGATCTTGGGGGCGATGGAGAGGGGCATGGTTCGGGCTGGTGTTTGATTTGAATTTAGAAAACGAGCCTAAGTTTAGAGGACTCGCCTTTAAAAGCAAACTTCGATGACATGGGCCAACGTTTTGATCAGTCGTTTGAGCGCAAGGCCAATTAAACGCCGAGCTTCGGTTCGTCCTGCGGACTCGAAGCATAATTCGATCTCCAGGCAAGCCGATCGGTGGCGACGTGATATTGCGGATCTTCCGAGACGTTGACTTCGACCAAGTCGCCAGCCTTCTCCAGTAGAGATTTGCATTCTGGGCTGAGGTGAGTCAGGTGTAACCGCTTGCCAACCGCTTCGTATTTTTCAGCCAATACATTGATCGCTTCAAGACCTGATTGGTCGTAGACACGCGAGTAGTAAAAGTCGATGACAACGTCGTCGGGATCACCCGCCGGATCAAACATGTCTTTGAACGAAGACACTGATGCGAAAAACAGAGGGCCGTGCAATTGATAAATCTTACTGCCAAAGTCGTTGTACTTGATGTCGGTGCCAATGTGAGTCGCGTGCTGCCAAGCGAAAACTAGCGCAGAGACGACGACGCCAAGAATCACGGCTGATGCCAAGTCATGCATGAGCACCGTATAGCCGGCAACCAGCGTCATCACAAACATATCGCTGCGTGGCATCCGGCGATACATTTTCAAAGATGCCCATTCAAATGTTCCAATGACAACCATAAACATCACGCCAACCAAAGCCGCCATCGGGATCTGTTCGATGATTGGAGCAAGAAACAACACGAACAGCAGTAGACAAACAGCGGCAGTGATTCCTGAGAGTCGCCCGCGTCCGCCCGAATTTACATTGATCAATGACTGGCCAATCATCGCACAGCCGCCCATTCCGCCAAACAAGCCACAAACAAGATTCGCAACGCCTTGACCGACACACTCGCGGTTTCCGTGGCCGCGAGTCTCGGTAATCTCGTCAATCAAAGTCAACGTCATTAATGATTCGATCAATCCTACACCGCACAGAACGATGGCAAACGGAAAAATAATCTTCAAGGTGGTCCAGTTGAGCGGCACCATCTCGTATTGAAGGAAAAACAGCTGGGGTAGTCCGCCAGCGATTCCGGTATCAGTAACGTCGGTGTCTTTCTTGAGTTCAACATCTGAAGTCTCTAAGCCCGTTGTTGAATGACTGGCGAGAGAGGTCGTCGATGGATTCGTTTCGTTGGATGATGCTTCATCGTGTGCAAGTTCCGTCGCTGTACTGTGAGCTTGGTGTGGGTTCAAGTGAGCCGCTGCAGCGTTGGTTCGCAGCATATCACCGACGGTCGCAATAACGTTTGAGTTTGCATTCGAGCTGTTTGGACCTGGTGCTGAATTGGCAGACATATTCACACCAATTGAAATTAGAGTCACCGTCGCGATTGCTACCAAAGACGCGGGAACGGCACGGGTGAGTTTTGGCAACAACCAAATAATGCCCATGGTTAACGCAACCAACGCCAACATTAACCAAAGCTTGGCACCGGTCAGAAACACGAGCGCGTCACCGCTGGCAGACATTGTCTTAAAACTTCCCAGCTGAGCCAAGCCAATCACAATTGCCAATCCGTTGACGAAACCGAGCATCACTGGGTGGGGAACCATTCGAATTAGCTTTCCCAAACGGCCAACACCAACCACGATCTGCAAGATCCCACAAAGAATGACTGTTGGGAAAAGGTACTCAACTCCATGCATTGCCACCAACGAAACAACAACCACTGCCATCGCACCGGTCGCACCCGAAATCATCCCGGGGCGGCCACCAAAGATCGCCGAGATCAAGCCAATGAAGAAAGCAGAATACAATCCGATGAGCGGCGAAACGCCAGCCACGAAAGCAAATGCAATCGCTTCGGGGACCAGTGCCAACGCGACAGTAATTCCAGAAAGCAAATCGTTCTTGAATGAGCCTGACTGGGGGCGAAAAAAGTTCAGCATGTTGTTGTAGATCCAAAGTGAATTTCAAATCACGATCCCGATTCATTGGGGCGTGAGCAACGCGGATACCAGGAAACGATCGATCGACAATTCAACGAATCGATAACAGGTTGCAGGCGTTGGAAGAGCTGCTTGTTCGCAATCGATCTTGTTGGAACGTGCGATTTTGCAGCAATCAGGTCTGACTATAGCCATAGCGCGGAACAGTTCAATGTTCATTTAGGCTGGCGAATACGACATTAAATCGGCAATTTCTCGCAATCGCCTTTGGTTATTCTTTCTAAGGGGATTATGGCGTCGTTAGCCGCCTGTCCGGTTGTTGTCGGGACCTGTAGGGTTACCAGCGCGTTTTCTTGTCGAAGGTGAGCTCAACTAAGAAAACGAAACTAATTCACCAAATGAAACGCTTACGACGATTCGACAGCCTGCCAACAGTCCGTTCTTCAAACTGGTAGATGTAGGAGGTTCTTGAGATGCGGAACAGAAATTTACGAGCATACCACGGTCGCGCATACTCGTTTTCAATTAAACTTTCGCGTCATCGAAATTCTCTTTCTCGAAACATCGACTTCTAAGACTTTTACTTTCACAACGTCGCCGACCGAAACGACTTCATTCGGATCGGAAACGAATTCGCCGGATAACTGGGATATGTGAATCAGGCCATCTTGATGAACACCGATGTCAACAAACGCGCCGAAATGCGTGACGTTGGTGATCACGCCTTCGAGCACCATATTCTCTTTGAGATCTTCGACCTTATTAACCGAGTCGTTGAACTTCACCACTTTAAACTCACTCCGTGGATCACGACCAGGCTTGGCCAGCTCGGAGATAATGTCTTGGATCGTTGGCAGGCCAAATTTTTCATCGACAAACTCTTCGGCGTCCAGTTTCCCACTTAAGCCGCTGTTTCCGACAATTGTCTTGATGTCGGTTTTGAGTTTCTTGGCCATCTTCTTGACAATGGAGTAACTTTCTGGGTGCACCGCAGAATTATCAAGCGGTTGGTCTCCTGCTCGAATGCGTAAGAAGCCAGCCGCTTGCTCAAAAGCTTTTTTGCCAAGTTTGGGAACCGACGTCAGTTGTTGTCGGTCAGTAAATTCACCATTGGAATTTCGAAACTCGACAATGTTTTCTGCGAGCTTGGGGCCAATTCCAGCCACATAAGAAAGCAGCGGTGCACTGGCCATGTTCAAATCAACGCCGACATTGTTAACGCATGACTCGACGACACGATCAAGACATTTCCGAAGCTTGGTTTGATTCACGTCGTGTTGATACTGGCCGACTCCGATCGATTTTGGATCGGTCTTCACAAGTTCTGCCAATGGATCTTGAAGGCGTCTGGCGATGCTGATCGCCCCGCGAACGGTGATATCGAGCTCAGGAAACTCTTTAACCGCGATGTCGCTGGCAGAATAAATCGAAGCTCCTGATTCACTGACCATGACTTTGGTCAGCTCGAGACTGTTGTCTTTGATCATCTCGCCAACAAACGCATCGGTCTCCCTGGAAGCCGTTCCGTTTCCGATCGCGATCAACTCGGCGTTGTGTTCTTTGATTAACTTTCGCAATGCCGCGCTAGCCTTTTTGGTGTCGCTTCTTGGCGGCGTTGGATAGACCGTTGTGTTGGCAAGGAATTGTCCTGTTCCATCAACAACAGCGACTTTACAGCCGGTCCGAAATCCGGGGTCGATGCCGATGGTAACGCGCGGTCCAGCAGGAGCGGCCATCAATAGCTCATGCAGGTTCTTTCCAAAGACTTGAATCGCTTCGTCGTCGGCCGTTTCTTTAAGTTGCTGCAAGACAACTGATTCGGTGGCAGGTAGCAGCAAGCGGCCATAGCAATCTTCGATACATCCGAGTAGGTCGTTGTGAAACTCGAACTGTCGATTGTGGATCAGCCGCCGTTTGAGCTCGGAAACTTCTCTTGTCCCTTCGATTTTCAAATTAACATTCAAGATTCCTTCTGATGCTCCTCGCATCATCGCGAGCAAACGGTGCGATGGAATTCTCGCCACCGACTCTTGTCGGTCAAAGTACTGTTCGAATTTTTCAGCTCCTTCGGTCGTCTTCTTGCCGCGCTTTACTTTTGACGTTACTTTACCGAACTTCATCGCTTGGTCGTTCATCCAAGCTCGGGTCTCCACTGTTTCCGCCCAGTGCTCGGCGACGATATCGAGTGCACCGGTCAATGCTGTGTCCGGGTCGGGAACTTCTTTGGCCGGATCGACGAATTTTTTGAGCACCGTTGTTCTGGGTTGTCCAATCCTTTCCTGTTTTAGCAAGAGATCAGCCAGCGGTTGGAGGCCTTTTTCTCGCGCAATCGTGGCTCGCGTCCTACGTTTTGGTTTGTACGGCAGATAGATTGCTTCGAGGGTCCGCAGGTCATTGCACGACTCGATTTGCTTATGCAATCCGTCGGTCAAAGCGTTTTGTTCCTGGATCGTCTTCAGGATGGTTTTCTTGCGAGCTGCCAGAGTGTTGGCTTTTTCAAGTGCATCTTCAATCGCACGCAAAGCGATTTCGTCGAGGCTGTTTGTTGCTTCTTTTCGATAACGCGCAATGAACGGAATCGTGTTGCCGGCCGAAAGTAAGTCGATCGCGGATTGAATTTGGCGAACTGGAATCCCCAACTCACGGGCAATGTTTTTGGAAAAATCGTTGTTCATGCGAAAAGTATACGTGAGCCACTTCAAAGCGTCAGCACGGTGATTCAGAATTGACTGGAACGCTTGACCGGCTTGGGAGTCAATGTTGCGATTCCAACACCGGCTAAAATTAATGTGCTTGCCAAAACGAAACGTAAACTAAGCGGCTCGTCGAGGAACAGCACGCCGCCCAAAGCAGCAATCGCCGGCACCGTCAGCTGAGCGACGCCAGCTTTCGTGGCTTCCAAAGAGCGTAGCGCCGCGTACCAGACTGCATAACCAATTCCTGAAGTTATCGCGCCCGAAATAGTCGCGAGTAGAACTCCATATGTTTCTGGCCGGGGTTCAGGGGATACCATCAAGGCCAACGGCAAACAAAGTGCACCCAATGCAGTGGCCCGCAAAAAGTTCCCGGCCGTGCGTCGTGTCGGATCGCCATTAAGGTCGTCGTCCTTGACTTGACGACCGGCCAGCGAGTAGCAGCCCCAGCCAAGCCCAGCGCATCCCATCGCTGTGGCGGCTAGTATTGGAGGTGTATCGAGGCCGGGCGAGAGCAACCAGATCAAGGCCAATCCAGCGACAGCCATTCCGCACCACTGCAACCAACTTAGTTTCTCGCCCGCGACTAAGCCCGCACCGACCATGGTAATCTGAACGATGGCAAACAAAATCAACGCACCTGTTCCAGCCGGCAACGCCAAATAAGCATAGGAAAACATTGCAGCATAGGTGAACAGCGCCGTTGCACCGGCCCACGAACCTGAGCGTAAGCTGCGTACGGGACCTGCGATCAGGGCGAGGACCAAAGCGCCAGAGAACAGGCGGATCAATGTAAAACTTCCTGCACCAATCCCACCATCGACCAGCCCAAGCCGCCCTATTACAGAGTTGGCGGCGAAGGCAACCATTGCCAGAACGGTGAGCAGTAAGGTTCGATTTATCACTACGCTTTTTGCCTTTTTCAAGACCTCTCCGAAGCTGGAATTCTTGCGCAGGCTACGCAGTGTATTGCTCGTTTGAAGAGTGGTTGTTTTCTAGCTTATAGCTGCTCAGGATCAGTGCATGAGAGAACAACAAATTTGAGCATCGGTTCTCACTGCTTCCCATAAACGTTGCACAATAAGAAATGATTATCCGTGTGGATGCTGGTTGTTCAAGGCTTTTGCACAACGCAAATACGGCCACAATTTATTTTGGAAAAATCAGGAAATTGAAGACGGTTTTTGCCGACCGGCGGACAAACAAAGATAGTACAAAACTGCCATTAAGTGAATTCAATGCAATTGCTTCGTGTAATTAAAATTGCTCTGTGTTTGCTGGTTTTCGCCGCCTTTTGTCGGCATTCAGAAAGCCAGGGTAGTATCGTTTTGGAAATCATCCAATCGACTAATTTTGAGATCCACCTAAACGAGGAGGCGTCGGTCACGACCGATAGAGCCAAGTCCAACGATTTGGGCGGTGAATCAAAAACGCCTTTGCGAAATTCTCAAATCCTTAGTTGTGATTTGTCTGAGATGGTTGCCGACAACACTTCCGTTGTCGCCCTGGGCCATGTAGCAATCTGCTCGATGAACGAATTCAGGTTACACCTTGTTCCGCCTCTCGAAATGAAGATTCTAGTTCGAGAGTGGTTTTGGATTCCCGATTCACCCGTATTGAAACTCTTAAAGGTCCCGGTGATGAATAAAGACGACTTACTTTGAACAGTTTTCTTTTAATATTTACTAGGACAATTCGATGAAAAAATATATTGCTTTAGCGATTGCTAGTCTAATTTTTGGTGGAGCTTTTTCCACCTCGGATGCGGATGCTTCAGTAACGCTTTTGGGTGCGACTGTTTTGGATCCAGTCATTCCAAACAACAACGACTTTAAATCTGACTTGATGGCTTTGGAGTTTAGTTCACTCGTGATGGCTGATATTCAATCCAACTCTCGTCAACGATTGACGTTTTATGCCCACGCAGCTGAAAGTGGTTACAACAATTCGTTTGAAATCGACGGAACCAGTGTTTTCACAGAGTCCAACGAAATGTGGGATGCAGATGGAATTGTTGTCGGTTCGATTAACGTCGACATCGGCGACATCATTGGGATAGGCGGTTTGGATCGAATTAGATTCACTTCAACTGGAAATCCAAGTGTGGACGCATCACTTGGCGAAGCAGGCTTTGGAGTTTTCCAAAACGTTGACGGTGGATACTTTGCATCTGATGGCCGAATGTACTTTGGTTATGACGACGACGGCTCTGGCCCGGATGACAATCACGACGATATCATCATTAGCGCAAGACTGACGTCAGTTCCTGAACCGACAAGCCTTGCTATTTGGGCAAGCCTGGTTGGTCTTTGTGTTGCACCACGTCGACGTAAACGATAAGCGTTTGCTCGGCTTGGATTTGAAAAGTTATTTGGCCGTTCTGTTTCATTCAGAGCGGCCATTTTTTTGGAAGCATTAAATTGAGATAAGTACCATGAGCGCCGACCGAATTCATCGCTTAAAACTGCAGACTGCCGATTGGCTTCGCACTGGGTCCTTTCCTGGAGTCCGTGCCGGGACTCAATTTCTCAAGACCCGCATGGTCGCAGACGAATCCAAAAAGTTACTTGCCAGTTCAAACTACCTGATGCATCGTCCAAACTCGTCGATGTCCAAATGGGCATTATGCTCGGCCAAGAAAGAGGCGTTGTCGATTCAGCGCAAGTTGAGTTCGCAGGACAAGGTGACCCTTAACCGATCCATGGTTGTAAAACCCCGCGTCTCCAAAAACGAACCTGGTGCAATCTTGGTTTCTTTCGAGTCAGAGCTGGGAAGGATCTTGAGTTTGAAGCGGTTTGACAAACTGCAAACGGATTATCGATTGCTGTTCATGCCTTCATGGCAAAATTTCTTTTCCCCTGAAGCCGTTCGACTTGATGTTGCTGCCACTGAGCCTTACTACATCTTGCCTTCCGCATTCGAAGAAAATCGCTTGCGGCCTATGTTAGGGGAACACTGCCGATTCATGCACTTTCACGCCGCGAGTTGGGTCAATCATCACTTCTTCGATGGACCTCCGGTCAACAAAAACATCGACTTGCTGATGCTGGCCAATTTTAGTCCCTACAAAAGGCACTGGCGTTTATTCAAGGCTCTTCGTGACATGGCACCGAACCTGAAAGTTCGACTCATTGGGACGCCGCTCAAAAAGGAAGACGTTGACCGAGTCATCTCCGAAGCCAAAGCATTTGGTGTCCATGACCGAATTGAAATTCTGCAAAACGTCGACGATATGACGCTGCTGGATTCATTGAAACGAGCTCGGTTGCTTTGTGCGATGTCGCATCGAGAAGGCTCTTACATTGCCGTCCCCGAAGCGATCATGGCAAACACAGCCGTTGCAATGTTGAGCAACGCGGTGATTGGAACCAAAGCTTACGTCAACGACGAAACCGGATTTTTGTTGAACCCGCGTAAACCGTTGGCGTCGCAACTAACAGAAGCTCTGGCGAAGTCCGATCGTCTATCTCCTCAAGCTTGGGCGCAAGAGCATATTTCTGCTCAGCAAAACTGCATCAAGTTAAACGAGCGACTTGAACAAGACTTCCACCAAGATGGGCTCGATTGGACTGAGAATGTCCGGCCGTTCTATTCGAAGCGATTCGATTTCTATCATGAAGAACCGATCTCCGACGCGGAAGCCGGCGTAAGCGAAGATTATGAGCGATTAAGCCGCGATTTCGGATTAGAAATTAAACGTCCGGCGTCAGTTCCGATGATGAACGCAACGTAAATTGTGTGATGGGCAGAAGATGGCTTTCACAGAGTCTAAAGAACGTTGAGTCTTTGTTATGAGGTAATCGCTTTTGGCCGAAGCGCCCTGATATATTTGCCACATCCAAGAGCGCATGCAAAAACCCGCTGAAGTCTCTCTGATGTTCGGCGGGTTTCGCAATCGGTTTTTCAGTTTGGTCGCAGTTTGAAACAAGAGTGTCACTAAACTTGGCAATATTGCTAAATCAAGTCACTCTTGAATTCAACGTCGCTTGGTCTTGGAATTGACCTTGGTCTTGGTTCGCGAGTTGGATTTTTCCCCGTCTGACTCGTTGCCCTGGTTGTTTCTGTCTGCAGGCGGAGAAATGAGTTGTAGCGTAGTAAACCCGGTTTGGTTTGAACGACAAAGTCCAACATCAACCAAGTTTACTCTACCGTCGCGATCAAAATCGAAATTGTTATCGATCGGCGCGGTTGTAATTCCAGTTTGGTTGCTTCTTGTAAGTCCAACGTCAACAAGATCAACGCGGGCGTTGCTCGCGTCATTGCCCGTTTCTCCGATCGCATTTCCGAAGTAGAAAGTTTCCGGAGAGCTCAAATTTGTGTTGTTAGTGTCTAGAACAACAACTTGTAGCCAGGCGTTTTCAATAACATTGTCTGGCCACGTAAGTAGAACCGGCGTGACGCCATTGACGGGTGTCCCCGTCGAAATTAGTGGTAAGGGGATCGAGGAGCCGGCGGTCAGCAAAGCCCATTGGGATGGGTCATTTGAATTGCCAACTCGAAATTCAAAATCGTCGAAAACATCGAGTGTGGGTGATCCGATTCCCTCAATATCAAACGCAACGCGATTGAGACCTTTGGAGTAGCTCGTGTAATTTGCAAAAGTCGCTGTCTGGCCTGGAAGCAACGGGAACTTGTCAGTAGCAAACTCAGTCTCAGGGAACGCGGTTGATCCACCGTAGGTCACTCCCCGATCTACTAGTACTGCACTTGGAGCGGCAACAGAGATCATTCGAATCCCTGCCGGAGTTGATAGAAACAATCTTTCGCCGTTTCCGGAAAATGACATGACGCCATCATTGAAAGTGCCGCCACCTGTTACGTCTTCGCCAATCGCAAATCGTTCGATCTCGGCAAAAGAATTCGTATCAAAAGCGATGATTTCATCGGTGTTGACATCGACAGCATAAAAGATGTCGAAGACAGGGCTGAAGCCAAAACCACCAGTCAAATTGCCCAGGAGCTCCACAGAATTGAACATGTTGTCGGTAATGGAAACCGCCGAACCACTTTCCATTGCGACTAATGAGCCATCACGATTGACCGCCGCCAGCGTATTCGAGTGGAAACCACCCGTACTTGCGGAAGCTGTAAACGTGCCCGTCGCTGCATCGTAAATTCCGATCGGTCCTGCAGAACTGTTCGACTCAAGGAAGAAAATTGTACTTCCATCGGCGGAGCGGTGCAGGTGCGTCCGCTGCCGAACGCTTCGGATTCCATCCGAGTAGGTATCAGAGGCCAAATCAAGTTGCCGCATGGGGATCCAACCCGAGCCGTTATATTCAGTCGTCGTGATTGCGTGCCCGGCGCTGGTTACAGCAACGTCCCACGCTTCTCCTTCGCCGCCCGATTGGTTGTAAAACAGGTTCGTGCGCGCACCGGTGGATGTATCGAACTTTCGAAACACACCCTGCGTGCCCCCTTGGCTGGCGTCGGCCACGTACACGAATGAATCATCACGCGCGATATCGATCCCGCTAAATGACGTACCAGAAACCGAGAATGCAGACAAAAATGAATCCGACCCGACGTCATACCGTTCAATGGTGCCTCTGGACGTGGAGATGTAAAGAATGTCTCGGGTTGAGTCATAAACGTGATCGCGCCGGTCAACCTCGTCGATGAAAACGCCTTCTATGACCAAAGACAAAGAAACATTATCAATCACTACTTCACCGGTTTCTGCTCCCAAATCAAACAATACACGACTGTTTGGAATACCAAAATCAGTTGCCGTAAGTGTTAAAGTAAATGTTTGTGTTCCTGTTGTTAAGTCTACGGTTTCAAACGCTGCATTATAAGGAGCTTCATTGAGACCAATGCCAGCAATCATAGAACGATTACCATCAGATGATGCATCAAATGATAACTTGTAAGTGGCTCCTTCTATGATTTCAACAACTTGACTTATGTTTTGATCCCATGGATCTCCCGCTGTTTCAACATCTGTAAAATTAAAGCTATTTCCACCTGCATCTTCCTGAACGTTAAAAGCGTTTCCGAACCATACAACCATTCCATCTTCAAAGTCTCCATTGTTCAATAAATTTTGACCAACTGCCGGAACCGTTGAACCGACAATGGAAACCAAAAAAAGAAGGGAGAGAAAAGAGTTCTTCATGAGACGCCTTGAGTCAGGTTAGTGTTTGGAAATCGTCAGTCGAAGTTGTTCATAAAATTTAAACGGACTGTAGGTCGCCCGAATCGCATCGCTGGGTACGTGCAGAAATATGTGCCGACACACCCATTGGAGCGGTCACTATTGTTGTTGAATTGCTTGTGAATTTCAAATGATTCGCGAAGTAATCCCAATTGCGGGCAATTCAATCCCGATTGCGGGCAAGGACGTTCCCCACTGACTTTTCGAACGTAGACGAAAAAGGCGGCATACCAAACGCAGCTCGCCGACGCAATTTTGGGCAGATAAACGACTTCTGCTCATCCGACCCATTCCAAACGTGTTCGAGTTGTGTTCGCCATTCATCGTTGTTTGACTTGGGAATTCGTTTTGATTTGCAACTTGGCGTTTCCATCGACGATTTTTGCCGCGGTCAGCTTTTCACGTCCTCGTTTGAAACTGTCTTGGCCTTTCTTTTTCCCATCCGAGTCACCACTTCGCCCGTTTCTATTTGCGGGCGGAGAAATGAGTTGTAGCGTAGTAAACCCGGTTTGGTTTGAACGACAAAGTCCAACATCAACCAAGTTTACTCTACCGTCGCGATCAAAATCGAAATTGTTATCGATCGGCGCGGTTGTAATTCCAGTTTGGTTGCTTCTTGTAAGTCCAACGTCAACAAGATCAACGCGGGCGTTGCTCGCGTCATTGCCCGTTTCTCCGATCGCATTTCCGAAGTAGAAAGTTTCAGGCGAGCCCAAATTAGTGTTGTCCGTGTCCAAAACGATCACTTGCAGCCAAGCGTTTTCAATGGCATTGTCCGGCCATGAAAGCAAAACCGGTGTGATGTCATCGACTGGCGTTCCAACCGAAATCGTTGGTAGTGGAATCGTTGTGGATGAGTTTAGCAAAGTCCAATCCGCTGGATTGTCAGAATTTCCAACTCGAAACTCAAAATCGTTGGCATCGAGTTCAGGTGATCCGATTCTCTCAATATCAAACGCGACACGATTGAGCCCTTTGGAGTAGCTCGTGTAATTGGCGAAAGTCGCTGTTTGCCCGGGAAGCAACGGGAACTTGTCAGTTGCAAACTCAGTCTCTGAAAATGAGCTTCCACCGTACGTGACTCCGCGCTCCAGCAGGACCGCGCTCTCAGCAATCTGGACAGGGATGTTGGAAACGAATGTCAGCACGCGAGCATCACTGTCGGGGCTCGCTGCGATGATTGCCAGTGTGTTTGGTCCTGCGATGATCAACTCGCCACGACCATCATTGATTTCCAGTCCAGTCAACTCGATAGAGTCCATAAGGAGAAACGTTTCGTTGTCAAACACGTTCAACGTAACAACGTCGGTTTGGAATGAAGCCGGACCCGCAAAATAAGTTAATCCCAACGCGGGTACGCCTTCCACATTGGAATCGATTGAGTTCAACCCCGTATTGAAGGTACCCAGGGAACTTAAATCACTCGAATCGAGAACAAGGCCATTCGAAAAGTAGACCCTTTGATCACGTCCAACTTCGGATTCAACGTTAAAACTACTTACCACACCATCGCGCTCACTTAGCAATGTAAGCGTCTCTCCGTCGAACTCGAATAACTTTGCGTTGAAACCAGTATTTGAATTGTTGAACGAGAAAAGTGTATTCTCGTCTACGAAACTGATCAGGTTGTTGGCTTCAAACCCTTGATCCCATGTAGATTGGTCGTCAGCAAACACCTCAAGTGAACCGCTTGCTGAACTTCCTACAGTGTCTCGCGATACGACAATAGAGTTTGGAAACCCGGGAGATACCGCGAGATCTTCGGCCACAGCTGGTCCATGTGAATTCTCTAACGCAAGTATTTCCCCCAAAGCGCCGGTTGCTATGTCAAATGAACGCATTCCTTGCGCACCATCGATACCCATATAAATGCGACTTCCATCAGCCGAAATTTCAACTTGGTTGGGTTCAGCACCAACGAACGTTTCGTCAAGAACTGAACCGTCGGCGGGGTCAATCATGAGTAGGCGGTTTCCCAAAGTGAATCCGGTCGAGGAAGGTGTGGTTGCCCAAACAACATTGCGTGTTTCGTCGTAGACGGCGTCATTGACCTCATAGGTCGTGGAAAAAAACGAAGCGTTGTCCAAGATGTCGGTCTGACCAAAGCCTGGCACCGTTAGACCGACAAGCCAAGTAAAGCAAAGAAGGGAGAGAATAGAGTTCTTCATGAGACGCCCTTGAGTTTGTGATTTAATAAGTCAGCGAATTAACAATTGTGGATCGAAGTTTCTGCTCTTATCGGAAGCTCAAACAGGAAGTCATGCAATGTGCAATGTTTGCCCCCCCGTTTGACCCGGACATTATTATTGAGCTAGGGTGATATTCAATTGGTAACGCGAAAAATTTGTGATCGCGCAACAAAACCACCTGATCGCCAACTCGCAACCAGGACGTCGAGGCCCCAATGGGGGCGCAAAGCTAACGGGCCGCCTTTTTTAACAACCAACATCGCATGCAAAAACCCGCTGCATTCTGGCTGAACTGCAGCGGGTTTCGCTATCAAAATGGTAGATTTCTTATCTAAAAGTTGACCTCTCGGAACATCAATCATTGATGACTCAAGAATCTTGAACATCCGAACCGAAGTTCGAGTGCACAATAATAACATCTTGAATCTGATTGAGGTTCGCACAAGATCACGTCCACGGATCCAACAACATGTCACCATGTTGATGGTGGCAATATTCGATCACAGATTGATCGTCAGCCATTATCCTTAGAAAGGAGGTGATCCAGCCGCAGGTTCCCCTACGGCTACCTTGT
>CAZPBE010000005.1:0-17952 GCA_964584615.1 uncultured Pirellulaceae bacterium
GATAACTTTATTAATTAACACTTCATTTGGCGGTGGTAAATGCACTACAGCAATTTATCGCCGCCGCTCTTCGATTTTATCAACGTTTTACCTTCGCCGATAGAATGATTTATTAACGATTTACCTCCGCCAAATGGCGGGGAAAGAATTTTTATCGCTGGCGTCTGGTGGGTTGACTGCCAAGCGGCGCTTCACGAAAATAAGTGTACAAAATAACACTAACGCTGAGGTTCACGTGTCCGTAAACGAATTTGTTCAAAAATTGCCCTCCGCTGCTTACGCAAAGAAAGACAAAGACTGGTTCCCGCGGTGGGTGCGCCGATATGCCCAGTCCAACAAAAAACTGCAAAATGCTGAATTGCCAATCACTCTGGAATTGGTAACTACTTTTTGCCGTAGCCTGCTCGCTAACGAAGTTCCGGCTTGGCAACGACTTCAAGCGGTACGTGCCGTTGAAGCTTATCGAGATTTGGTTTTGCAAAAGACATCTCCGTCGTTCTCCCACATGCGAAAACAGCTTGCCAGACAAGCTGCTATTGAACGGAACAACATCACCGAAACCGGAACCCCCAACGATATCGTTGGTCGTATCGACAGCAATGAACCTCTCATCATCCAGCGCACTCGTCGTGAACTGCGTCTGCATTACAAGCAACTGGAGACGGAACGGGCTTACGTTGGGTGGGTCAGACGTTTCATCATTTTTTGCGGCTCCGATCAATTAGAGAATTTTGGGGAACCGGAAATCAAAGAGTTTTTAACCGCGTTGGCCGTCGACCGAAACGTTGCTCCAAACACGCAAAACCAGGCCAAGTCCGCACTGCTGTTTTTGTACAAGAAAGTCATCGCGCGGGAACTTGGATTTTTGGATGTCGTCCCAGCCGATAAACCGCCGAAACTTCCTGTTGTTCTGAGTCGAAGCGAAATCAATCGCCTTGTCCCTCAGTTTCAAGGCGCTCGAAAAATGATGTTTCAGATCTTTTATGGCGCCGGTTTGAGACACCGCGAGTGTTTGCGGCTGCGCGTCAAAGACATCTGCTTTGATCAAGGACACATCCTGGTTCGAAGCGGGAAGGGTGAGAAAGACCGGGTCACGGTTTTACCAGACGTCGCTCGTGGCGAGCTGAAATCTCAAATCGAACGCGTACGAGGACTTCATCAAAACGACTTGCGAGCCGGGTACGGCAAAGTCTACCTTCCTTATGCGTTGCAAAGAAAAAAACTGAACGCTGAGAAGGAATTTGGCTGGCAATGGTTGTTGCCCAGTTCAAAGCTATCGACGGATCCCAAGAGCGACTCTGTCCGCCGTCATCACATTTCGGAAGAATATTTTGCGAAAGCGTTCAAGCGGGCACTCCACATGGTTGGCATCAGTAAGGAAGCCGTACCTCATTCGTTGCGTCACAGCTTCGCTACGCATCTACTAGAAGACGGCGCTGACATTCGCACCGTCCAGGAATTGTTGGGACACAAAGACGTAAAGACCACGATGATTTACTTGCACGTTATGAACAAGCCGGGGCTGGCAGTGAAAAGCCCTGCGGATCGACTTGATGACGGCAATGGCGAGGTCAAAGAAGAGCGGGCGAAGTATCGGTTGCTCCCAGCACCCGGAAATTCTCATCATCGTTTTGCTAATTATTCTTCGTCGGTTTCTTCTTCGCAAAGTTCTTCATTGGTTTTGAGGTAGGCTTATGCTTTTTGAGGTTCATTCCTCAACATTCATTGCCCGTTCACATTGTTTCAGGCAAATCAACGCCATCCCAGTGCCATAGCAACGGCCAATTTCGTGTGAGTCGATGAAACAGCCATCGATTTCGGGAAGCGCCATGATGAGTTCGCGTTGTCGTTTGGCGAACTCGGCGCGTTGACGCGCGTCGGTGACTTTTTCGATCGCGTCACATCGGGCTTGCATGTCGTACCAAAAAAAGAAACCACCGTAACCGTATTCCGATGTGTGATCGTCGTACTTCAGTGCTTTCGCCATCGAGTCGTGCTTCTCAAACGAGATGTTCAGGCTTTTAAGCAACAGGTCGTCGGAAGATCGTTCCCACGCAAACAGAGCTCCTTCGCAAAGCGGCATTCGCCCCGCCCCGGCAATTGTGTCTCGGTCGCGTCCCGGTTTTTCAGCGACCGACCTTTTACTCGTTCCATACGAATAGGCTCCCGATTGAAACCGGCTTCCTTGCAACGAAGCCAGTCCCGCTTCCACTTTGGATGCGTCAACTTCGATACCCAGCGACTTCGACTCGTTCATCGCCCACAAGCAGGATGCGGTGACAAACGGATTGTTGTATTCGTGAAACCAGGCTCCCGAAGCGGTCTGCATCGATTCCAACGGCGCAAGCGTTTGCTTGGCGACGATCACATCCAGTCGTCCGACTCGCAATAGAGCGTTCACAAAACGTTGGCGATACAAATAAGCCCAAATCAATTCGTCACTGTCTTGCGTGTTGATGTGCGTGTCGTCCAAGACAAACAAGACAATCTTTTTAAGCGCCGCATCGATTCTTGCATGTTCGTCTTTTAAGTTGTCGTCCAGGCGAGCTTCCAGCAAAGCCATGCCAACGATTGACGAAACCGCAACATGCACGTTCGGCAGTCCATCGGTGCCACCGAAATCGTAATCCGAATCAAAAAAGCCACCGTTGTCGTGTTGCATGCCGAGCAAGTATTCGATGCCGCGATGCCAAAGTTGTGACTCGGTATACGTGTTTGGAGGCGCGGCCGAGCCAGCAGAATCGACGCCGGCCAGCATCGCAGTCTCAGGAACTGTTCGATGAATTTCAAAACCATGCACAAACGGACCAATGTTCTGCGCCTCGGCAGCCGCTTTCCAAGCCAGCGGGTGATCCGGGTAGGTCTTGGCAATCTTTTCGAAACTTGCCAGCGATTCGCCAACTCGATTTGCGCGAAACTGAGCCATCGCGATTAAAATTTCCGACTCAACTCGGTTGTCGATGTCTTCTTCGGATTCCACGTTCAAAACTCCAATCGCCGGATCGTATTTACCGTTGGCAAACAGTTTCCAGGCTTCCTTCAGGTTCGCCGAACGTGATTCGCGAGGTTTGGCTCCGATCAAACTTTCCAACCAAGGTTGATGCATCGTTGAGATGCGATCGACTTTCGCGACTTTTGGTTCGGCTGTGTTGATGATCAAAAAACCAGGTTCGACAAATTTGTAGGCAACCAGTTCGTATTTCTTGGCTTGTTCTTTTTTGGGGATGGCCTGCAACGGAATGTAGTTTTCATTGAGGCACTGAATCATCGTCGGCCAGGAAAAAGGACCGGCTTTCATGTACCGATCAATTTCTGTTTTCCGATCCATAAACGTTTCGGCCAGCCGTGGAACGTACCAAAAGATTGGCTTGCCTTCGGCTTTCGACTTCTCCAACGCTGTCTCAAAATCGGTTTCCCATCGAATCGCTGTTCCGACTCGGATGGCAGATTTGTTTGGCTGGACGCGGATCTTTTTGGTTGAGTTTCCAGTTTGCGCCCAAGCGTACGTTGGTAGAGAAGTCACCAACGCAACTGTGCCGAGCAAAAAGATGGACGTTGCCCAAGCGGTTGGCCAGCAAGTCCTGGTTTGGAGCTGAATTTTTGTGTCTCGTTTGTTTTGCATAGCGTTCTCAATTCTGTACTTGCCGAAGGGCATTATTTCCATCCACTCCAATCTCGGGCCGATAAGACTTGGCTGCAAATGATCTCTCCACAATTGATCTTACCAGATTGAAGCCGCTTTAGTGGATCACCAACTTGGGCTAAACTTTGACTATTCGTTCACAGCACTACAGGAGTTTCGCGTGCGCCAGATTTATCTTGATTACAACGCAACGACGCCGATCGCACCGAGCGTCGTCGAAGCAATGCAGCCTTTCTTTGCAGGGCATTATGGAAATCCATCCAGCGCCCACAGTCTCGGCAGAGCGGCGCACGAAGCGATCGAAGATTCGCGGGTGAAAGTTGCCGGCATGCTTGGTTGTGACCGCAATGAAATTGTTTTTACGAGCGGCGGAACGGAAGCAAACAACTTGGCGATCAAAGGAGTCATGTGTCTTGGCGAAGGTCCACCGAAAGGCCATCTCGTGGTTTCTGCGATTGAGCATCCGGCCGTTTCCGAACCCGCGATGTTTATGAGAAAGCTGGGTTGCGACGTGACCGTTGTGCCTTGTGATGAGAACGGATATGTTCGGCCTTCCGAGATTGCCGGCGCGATCCGGGCCAACACGCGGTTGGTAAGCGTGATGCATGCGAACAACGAAGTCGGTACGATTCAGCCGATTCGCCAGATCGCAGAGCTTTGTCACCAAAAGTCGATCTTGGTACATACGGATGCGTCGCAAACAGTCGGGAAACTGCCAACGTTTGTGGATCAGTTGGACGTTGATATGTTGACCGTTGCGGGGCACAAATTTTATGGGCCCAAAGGAGTCGGCGTACTTTTTGTTCGTGACGGCGTGAGGCTGGATCCGCTTTTGCATGGCGCGGCTCACGAAGGTGGGCGACGAGGCGGGACGGAGAATACGCCTTACATCGTCGGGCTTGGACAAGCTTGCCATTTGGCTGCCGGTGCGCTTGATGATTCGGCGGCACAGATGAATCGACTTCGCGATCGAATGTGGGAAGGGCTGAGCGAGAAGATCCTTGGTATTCGGCTCAACGGTGCCGGTGCCAAGCGTTTGCCCAATATGTTGAGTGTTAATTTCCCTGACTGTTCAGGACAGGAATTGCTTCGACGAGTCCCCGAAATTTGTGCGTCGACCGGTTCGGCGTGTCACAGTACCGGTGTCGTTCATTCGGCGACGCTGGAAGCGATGGGGCTGTCGCCAGACCAGACCGCCGGCACGGTGCGGCTGAGCGTTGGTTGGTACACTTCGGAAGAAGAAGTCGAAAGAGCGATTGAATTATTGGTCGGTGCTTGGGAAAGTATTTCCATCGCCTAAACCGTTCTGCCCAAACCATCGACCATAGAAGAAGTGCTTTGACGATTCACATTCCAGTTTTGATGGACGAAGTCCTGGACGCTCTTGCGCCTCAGGGTAACGAGATTATTGTCGATGGAACGCTGGGCGGTTGCGGTCATACGCTGGAAATTTTGAAACGGCTTGGTCCTGACGGGCGGTTGATTTGCATGGACCGAGACGGCAAAGCGGTTGATGCGGCGACGGAAAAATTGCGAGGTGACTCTCGTGTGACGTTGATCCATTCCAACTACGCTGACTTGCCAGAGTATCTCGAGCAGTTGGAGATAAAGTCCGTCGACGGGATTTTGTTGGACCTCGGGCTGTCGAGTGATCAGCTTGCCGATCGCGATCGCGGTTTTAGTTATCAAGCCGACGGAGAGCTTGATTTGCGGTTTGATCAACTCGAAGGCGAACCCGCTTGGCGGTTGGTGAATCGGCTCAGTGAAAAACATCTGGCGAACTTGATCTACGAATTCGGAGAAGAACGCTTAAGCCGTCGGATCGCGAGGAAGATCTGCGAGGTTCGTCGCGCCGAGCCGATCAAAACTGCTAATCAGCTTGCCGATCTCGTACGTCGCTGCGTCCCGCGTTCGAAGAATCATTCGATCGATCCAGCCACGCGGACTTTTCAGGCTTTGCGAATTGCGGTTAACGAAGAACTGAAATGGCTTTCTGTTTCGATGAAGCGATTCTCAAGCGTGCTCAACCCTGGCGGACGCTTCGTCGTCATTAGCTTTCATTCATTGGAAGACCGGATTGTCAAACATGCCTTCGCCGATGACGTGACGATGCAAGTGATTACCAAAAAGCCAGTCATGGCCAGCGAAGCCGAAATCGATGTTAACGCGCGAAGTCGAAGTGCGAAACTTCGCGTGGCCCATCGCAAGGCAGAGTGAACTAGCGTTTTGAGCTGAACTTCGCGGCCAGAATAGTGAACTTTCCGCTGGCTAATCTGTCAAAGTATGGATCGAAAACGGAAACGGAGGAACAATGATTCAGATTGACGGCTCAGAAGGTGAAGGTGGTGGACAAGTCATTCGTTCGTCGCTTGCGCTGTCAATGATTACAGGCAAGCCGTTTACGATCGACAACATTCGCGGGCGGCGAAGCAACGCCGGGTTGGCTCGACAACATTTGACTTGTGTTCACGCTGCCAAAGAAATTTGCGATGCAGAAGTTTCTGGCGATCGACTTCGCTCTTCTTCCATCTCTTTTCTTCCGGGTACCGTGAAACCGGGTGACTATTGTTTTCAAATCGGGACTGCAGGAAGTACGACGCTTGTGGCTCAGACAGTTTTGCCGGCGCTCATGAATTGCGAAAGTGATTCGACAGTTACGGTCGTAGGCGGCACCCATAATCAAAAAGCGCCGCCGTTTGATTTTTTCAAGGAGGCTTACGTAAAACTGGTCGACGAGATGGGGCCAACGGTGGCTGTCGAATTGAAGACATATGGGTTTTATCCCGCCGGCGGTGGAAAAATCGAAATCGATATCTCGCCTGCCAGCCACTGGTACGGTTTGACTTTGATTGATTCTCAGAAATTCAAACCGTATCCAATCGCAATCGTTTCCGGACTACCCCGTTCAATCGCACAACGCGAGTGCGATACGATTTGCCGCAGCGCGAACTGGCCCAGCAAAAACAGTGTGATTATTGAAGTCGAAAATCCGCGCGGACCCGGCAACATCGTGATGATTAAACTGGTCTCAAAATCAACAACCGAGCTATTTAGCGAAGTCGGGAAGATCGGTGTCAAAGCGGAACAGGTTGCCCGTCGCGTTTTGAAACGTTCGCGCGAGTTTTTAACGCGCGGGGTTCCGGTTGGACCGCATCTTGCCGATCAGTTGTTGCTGCCAATGGCGATTGCCGCGACGTACGATCAACCGAGCAAGTTTCGAACAGTCGCGTTATCACAGCACAGTAGAACACACATCGACATCATCAAGCGATTTCTCGAAGTCAACATTGTCGTGACCGAAATTTCGAACGATGTATTCGAAGTCGAAGTCCGACCGGTTGCGGTGGAAGCGTTCAGTGAAGAACAAATTTAGATAGGATGAACAGGATAAACATGATTCGCGCGCAACAATCATGTCCATCATGTTCACCCTGTCAAAATCAAAAGCCGTAAACTCACGTCGTTGAATTCGCCGTCGAGCCGATGACACCCTATTGAGCAGACGCAATTTATTGAGCAGACGCAATTGCGTTTTGGAAAATCGCAAACCCATCACCATGTTCAGGCAAATCGTTTTTCGCCATTCGTGTCCAATGGGGATGATGTGTTGGATCGATGTGTCTTTCCGGGTGCGGCATCAAGCCGAAGATACGACCGGTTGGATCGCAGACGCCGGCCACGTCAGCCGTTGATCCGTTCGGATTGTATGTCGTCGCGCCATTACTTCCGCCCGGTCCACAATACTTGAGCGCCAATTGGTTTTCGCCGTTCAGCTGATCCAGGATCGATTTGTTCCGCGGTACGAATTTCCCTTCAGCGTGAGCGATCGGCAGATACATGTGATCAATGCCGCTGAGAAAAGCACATCGCGTGTTGTCTGTTTTCAAGTCGACCCAACAATCAAGAAACCGACCGCTGTCGTTCCATGTCAGTGTTGCTGGAAGTCCGTCTTCATCAGGTTGCAGCAAAAATCCAGATTTGATCAAGATTTGAAATCCGTTGCAAATTCCCAAGACAAGTTTCCCGTCTTCGTGAAATTTCGAAATGAACTCTGCCAAGCGTGATTGCATCTGCGACGCCAGGATTCGACCGGCTGCAATATCGTCGCCGTAACTGAATCCACCGGGCAAGCAAAGAATCTGATAGTCGTTGAGCGTTGCCGGACTTTCGATCAATTGATTGATGTGGATGTAGTCGGCGACTCCACCGGCTTTCTCAAACGCGAATCCAGTTTCCTGGTCGCAGTTGGTTCCCGGTGCACGGAGGATAAGAACTTTTGGCTTTGGCATGAGGGATCTTGAATCGTTTTTGGGTAATCCATTGTCAAAATCGTAAGACGCAAATCATAAACAAATGGACCGCTTTCGGTAAGGTGCGAACGTAGTAGGCTCGGCGGGAGCCTCGCGATCCCATCGTCTGTTTGCCGATTCTCGTAGCTATTTCTTTTTTCCGGACTTCTTTTTTCCGGAACCACCACTGGCTTTTTTGATGACCGAAAGGACTTCGCTGGCGTCGATCAACATTCGCCGGTTGTCCTCGGTTTCGACCAAAAGCTGTTCCGCGATAATTTGCTGCGCGATAACTTTTGCTTTCCCGTTACTGGTAACAATTTGGCTGCCAGGGTTGGGGAGCGACTTTTGAATCTCTTCGTACGTTTCGAATTCGTATCGCAAACAACATTTGAGCCGACCGCAGCGCCCAGAAATCTTTGTTGGATCCAGCGTCGCTTTTTGAAGCTTCGCCATTTTCATCGAGACGGGCGGCATTTTTACCAGATGCGTGTTGCAGCAAACTTCCTTTCCGCAATCGCCAAAGTCAGCCAGGATTTTGGCTTCGTCTCGAACACCAATTTGTCGCATCTCGATCCGCGTTCCAAACTCAGTGGCTAACAACCTGACCAGCGCGCGAAAGTCGACTCGGTCTTCAGCTAAGTAGTAGACCACGATCCGCTGGCCGCCAAGCAACTGCTCGACGTCGACCAGGTTCATCTTCAGTCCCTGTTGTTCGATATGCGTTTCACAGGCTGCCATCCGTTCGTTTTTGATCGACTCCAACCTGGCGATCTCGGCAACGTCCTCTTCGGAAATAGGTCGAAGGATTTGGCCCGCAGGTGGTTGGTCAAGATTCGACAGCGCATCATCGGAGGCTTCACAAAGAACTTGCCCCGTCTCGTGCCCACGTTCGGACCGGACGACGACTTCAGCCCCACGCCGGTACGTATCGTCTCCCTTGACGCTCATCACGCCCAGCATCCGCATCGTTCCGTATCGGACAACAAATTTCGACAAGCTAAAACTCCAAGACGTTTATTTCCCTCGAATATAGCTTAATCCAAGACTGCCGCTAGCGTGTAAGCCCGGCCTTGATGTTGCCCCTTGTTAGCGGCTTCTCTAAAAGTCAGTCGGCAAACTGTCGAGTTTGGCAGTCAAAATCGAATCCCAGCTAATCCCAGAATCGCCGATGGAACGAAGATCGCTAAATCTAGTTATTCCTGTGTTCAACGAAATCGAAGTCGTTGCAGCGCTACTGGAGCGCTCGATTGCGGTCTGCGAAAAAACTGAAATGGATTGGCGAATTATTTTCGTTGACGATGGCAGTCAAGACGGAACCACCGAATGGATCAGCAACGCTTGTCATCAACATGTCCGATCGGTCTCCAAGGAAGATCGTTCCGGCAAGCGAATCTCGCTCGTTAAGCTCTCACGAAACTTCGGACAATCAGCTGCGATTCTGGCCGGCCTCGAACAAACCGATTCAGACTGTGTCGTTGTGATGGACGGCGACTTACAAGACCCGCCGGAACTGATCTCAGACATGATCGATAGATGGAAAGCCGGAGACCAAGTCGTCGTCGCCCAACGCGCTTCGCGCGACGAAACGTTTTTTCGAGGACTTGGGTTTTCACTTTTTCACTTTCTGTTTCAACGGATTTCAGATCTAACGGTTCCGCATCAAACGGGAAACTTCTGCCTGCTGGATCAAGTCGTTGTCGATGCGATTTGTGAACTGCCAGAGTCGCATCGATATTTTCCAGGGCTTCGAGCCTTGGTTGGATTTCGACAGTCGACCATCGTGTTTGATCGACCCGTCCGCGCCGGTGGCGTGCCAAAACAATCATTGTCCAGGCTTTTCCAATATGCGCTTGATGCAATCTTCGGCTTCTCGCACAAGCCACACAAAATCCTGTCGATGGCAGGCATCGGAATCTTTGCGGTAGGTTTGGTCATTGGATTCTACTTCCTGGCAGTCGACTATCTGTGGTTGCAAAACACAAACGGTATGTTGCTCAAAGCGTTAACGACGATTGTTCTGACACTCGGCGGAATGCAGCTGATCGCATTCGGCATCATCGGTGAATACGTTGGCCGGATCTATGACGAAGTTCGCGATCGACCTCAATTTTTGATCAGCTCAATTATCGATACGTATCCAGAAGCTTTACGGCAACACGACCAGGCCGAACAACTTGAGAAGTTGAAGATTTATAAAGCGGCGTAATCAAAAACAAAACGCGCTGCGAAAGTTCAAAGGCAATCAGGTGCAAATCAAGTAGCAGAGACCGGAACCATGACGCTTATTGTTGACACCGAACAAGATCAGTATCCCTCAGGTTTCTATCGAACTAGCGCCGCGTCGGAACTCCGCTGTTACGTTGGCATCGCCATGTTGGCGGTGCTGTTAGCCATTTTCGCTTGCCGGATGAACTTGGAGCTCTATCAACATACAGCTCCGTTCTTCGATTCGATCTCGTATCACGAACATAACCTTCGGGCGATGCACAACGTCAGCGAAGACGGATTTGTTCAGGGAACGATCAACTCCATCAGTGGTACGTCAACCGTTGCGCTGCCGCAACTAATCGCGATTGCGGTTTCGCCATTTGTTGAGCCCTCACGCATGATTGGAATTGTGGTCCAAGCCATGTTTCTGTGTGCGATGTTGGCGTCAACGTTTTTCTATCTGCGTCGATGTCACCGATTGCGAAAGTCGACGTCGTATCTCGGTTGTTTGGCAATCATTTCGTTCGGTTGTCTGTATCAAACTGTTGGCGGATTGTCGGACTACCGGATGGACTTAATGTTGTTGTTTAATTTTGCGACGACAGCGATCTGGTTTCTTGTCGCCACTCATGAAAGCCAGAAAAACTCTTCACGAAACCAGCCGTTGCCAACATGGCCATTTGTCATTCTGGGTGTTGCTGCTGCGGTTACCTGCCTTTGCCGAGCCACCGCGCCGCTGTATCTGGCGGCAGCTTTTGGCCCATTGGCGATCTACTTCATTGCCGTGGAAAAACGGTTTCGAATTGATCTCACCGCCAACTACGGAATTGCTTTTCTGATTTTGTTAATCGGGGCCGGATGGTTCTATTCTCTGAATTTTGAACATCTCAAATATTACTATTTCGTTTGGAACACAGACGCCAACGCAGAAGTTTCCTTGACGGAGTCTCTGCGACATTTTCGATTCGCTCGCAAAGCCATCGGTACGCCACTGCTTGTCGGTGCGATGATTGTGCTCGTGGGCATCGCCATCGATTATTTTCGCAATCCCGAAATGCGAAAGGACTTTCCGACGAAGCTTCGCGGTCGCCAGATTCTTTTTCCTTCGCTGTTGTGGATAGGATTGGCTCCGGTGCTACTGTTGGTCGTAAAACGTGCGGGGTACAACCCGTTCGTCGCCATGCCGGCTGCGTTTGGATTTGCTTTGTTTGTGTTATTGCCGATGCTGCATTTAATGGATCACCGAAACGACAAACAATTCCGTCGGTTCGTCTCTGTTACGCTGGGATTGGTTTTGGTTGCGTCTTTGGTCGTAGGCTGGGTGAATCATCGAAAAAGCAAGTTTAATTCGATGGCGGCAAATAAAGCGATTCTAGAACGTATCCAGCAATCGCACGCAGCGCAACTGCTTGCTAGTGATGAAAACACTGAGTCGAATGAGCAAGCGGCAGATTTGGCGATTCCGCCCGAGAACTCCCCCGTTTGTTTTGGCGTCAGCACGTTGGGCGAACTCAACACCAGCTCACTGTTTTCTACGTTGCTGTTTGACGTCGACGCCGATGTCAAGACTCCTCGGACCGTCTCTTGGAGGAACACCGTGTTCCAACCGAAGCACACATTTTTCATTGCAGCCGAGAACCAATGGGAAGAACTTGATGGAGGAAATGATCGCGAACGAATGCGAGTCCTCCTGCGTGCTGCGTCTGCTCAATTGGACTTCATCATTTTGCCGACAAAAGAAACCGCCAAGAAGCTTGCCAAGAATACGTCGAACCAATTTGTCAACAAGTTCGCCCTCCAGCTTCGGAATCGATTCGTGAAGCGAGGTAGCTGGCAACTGGTTGGTAGTGCCATCGAAACGAGCCCCGGATACGAGTTTGAAGTTTTTCAAAACTTGGATCGATAGAAAGGCCGACCCAGTTCTCATTGGTTGATTTGCTTGGCCAAGCAACTTGAAGTCTTTCTATTTCCAAGGGGAGATAGTATCCCTATTTCAAAGTATGCGGGTTATTCGGAATTTTCCTTTTCCGCGTGAGGCGACTCTTCCGCCTCGATCCGGGTTTGATACCTGTGCGAGTTTAACGGTTCGAAAAAGAATCTGCGTCCTGCCGATCCGTCAATCTGCGTTGATCGTTCAGCCTTGGCGAGCGAATCCGTCAATTTGGTAGCGGATCTGCCGATCAGTACGGTTGTACATACTTATGCAACCACGGCACACAGTTCAGGGTCCACCATGCTAAACCTTCTCTCGGGATCTTTCCCAGCTTTTCGCTTCCCCACGCACTCCTTCGTTTTGGCGGCCGCCGTTTGCTTGACCGCCGTTTGCTTGACCGCCGTTTCTTCGCAGGCCGTTACCGCACAGCAATGCTACGATAATCATTTCGGCGGCGATTATTTCGATGCCGGCGCAGGCCAATTTGATGCGAGAACGAAATTCGACGCGAATGCCAAACGACCGCTGGGCGGGTTGTTTGCACCTGACTTCACACGAACGCTTTCGTTTTTCGGTGGTTGGAACCGGGTCGCTCAGTTTGCAAACGAGCCGGGTGTTGGCGGGCAACTGTTTGACGATGACTTCTCAGTCGGTGTGGCGTACGGTCGTCGACATAGTCATTTTTTGCGATCAGAATTTGAGTTCACGCATCGCAGCAACCAGACAGAGACGTTTGCATCGCCAGCGATTCCACTTCCAGCTCCTGTCCTGGATGGCGAAGCGGAAGTCTATTCGATCATGAAAAACTTTCTTATCGAGTTTCCTGCAAACAATAATCGTATAACGCCTTACGTCGGAATTGGAATTGGCCTGGCTTACGTCGACCTTGATCTGCAACAAGGTGCACCAATTGAAGCGGATTCGAACTCTGCGTTTGCTTACCAGCCGATTGGTGGTCTGGGAATCGACGTATCCGAGAGAGCCGAGTTCTTCGTTGAGTATCGATACTTTCGCACGACGGAACTTGAGTTGTCGGGCGGATCGGGCGGGGACTTGTCAGGCAACTACGACGCACACAACCTATTCGTCGGCTTGCGATTCGAATTCTAGTCGCTCAAGGTGCTTGCGATTTTGTTAGCGGGAGAGCGAAGCTCCTGCTGAACCGGCCGGTGCGTTCGCTGTTTATCCTTCCATGGATTTTCCAACAAGAGCCATGAGAATTGCAGACGAAGGCCGTTCTTACGTTGAACATCGGCCGTCGCGAATTGTTCTATTCAGGTTTAGGGAGCTTAGGTTTAGCAGGACCAGGTTGGGCCAGTTGGACCAACTCTAAGTGATCGTTAGCGAGGTGCATCCGCCGGCTCGGCGGGAGCTTCGCACTCCCGAATTCAAAACCCCGTCGATCTAGACTCAGGGGGCGAGCTGAGTCAACCTTCGTAAGGCTTCCAGCCCTTCTTGATGTTTGCGGCTTGTAGCTCGTCCCACAACTCCTGGATCTGCGTTTCACTATTTGAGATGCGAACTTCACGATCCAGCGGCACCTTTCGGTTTGGGCTGTAGTCCGTGAAATGAATGACGAAAGCTGGATACTCATTGCCCTCAGACTCTTTGTTCGTCTTCCACATCAGGAATTTACGCACCATCGTTTTGCCTTTAAGCTCTTTGACAAACACTTCCCGCTTCATCACCGATGAATGGGCCAGCTTCATCCCATGTGCGTCAACATCTGCCTTCGGCACCGGCACCACATCCGTAATTTGTGAAATACGGATGTCATCAACGTTGAACGATTTGTCTTCGCGGATCCGCACGAATTGTGGAGAGATTACACTGACCAGCGGCAACCGGCGAACGACTTCGTAGATTTTGTCTGTCGTATTCCAACTAAGCGCCATCCGGTTGATTGGCCCGCCGCGTGTGTTCTGGGAAATCAAGTCAAGACAATTGATCTCGACGACCCACTCGGGTTTCACCATCTGATAAGCCACGTGGTCCGAGTTGACTTCCGCGTACTCGCTTTCGACGATCATGTCTTTTAAGTCGCTCAACATTTCCCGTCGCTGGTTCTCAGAAAATCCGCCGCCAACGCGACAAAGCACATGGAGTGCACCATCGGCACGAGCGACCGCAAGCAATAGATCATGCATCATTCCTGCGCGATCTTCAGTCGACTCAGTAAACCCGATCACCACTGCGTCCAGCGTGTACAAAGGTTTGATTTTGAAATTGCCCGCCAAATCACTTCGGACAACAATTCCCTCGGAGCCTTCGTCGACGACCCACTTTTGAAACTGACGCTCGACATCCTTGTGGCCTTTGAGGACGACTGTTTCAACCGGGTGGACTTTCGCGCCGCCGTCTACACTGACGTCACCTTTGAAGATCGAAGTGATCTTGCCCCACGTCTCTTCGTAAGGCGTGTCGATGTTTTCGTCGTCGATCGAAATCAGATCAAAGACAGCAAAGTGCAGTTGTTCAATCGTTTCCATTTCTTTCGGGGTCCGTACCGCACTGACGACATCATGAACACGCGTCCGGCGATCGTCGGTGATGACTTTGTAAAGCTCGCCAGCAATCATGGCGGACTTAACGCCTGCCTTTGTTAGCGCGTCGGCGGCTTCGGCTTGCCAGGGAAGTCCGACTCTTACAGTACCACCTGGGTTGATTGAAAAGACTTCGCCATCGTTGAAAACACAAACCGTAAACTCTCCGTCAATTTTCCGACTGACATGGTATTGCGCGTCGGGGACTTTGCGGTCGATGTCTTCCCGGTTCAGCGGAAACAAACGAGACGCGATCTGCCGTTTGTAATTTTGAACTTGTGGCAGAATCGTTGGATCGCTCACGGAGGTGGCAGCGCCGACGCCATACTCGCCCAGCTTAATCTCAACTAACGATTTTTGAATTAGCGGTTCGCCCATTGCGTTTTACTACTTGTTACACTTCAGATACTTTTTCCCGGCAGCGGAATCAGTAATAGCTTAACCAAGCCGAAGCGAAGTCGCACGAATTTCGTCATGCGAAATGGCGAACCAAGAATAAGTCCAGTGCGAAAATATGATAATTGGCAAGGCTTGCCTAATTGGACAGCGTGGCGAGGTCGCCTTCTGGAAGAAGGCCGGCGCTCGTCCAATGATAGTTACTTTGATTTTGTCACCTGCATTGCCTGACCCCGATGATTGGGCGCCACGACGGGGGCAAAACGATTAGCCGGCGGTCGAGCGCTCAACCACCGGCTAATAGCTGTAACTCGTTCGGAGTATTCTACGCAACGATTACCGCCACGAGCTTCCGTAGTCTACCGGAACAGTAAGAGTGCTACTGGGCGATCGTCCCAATTCAAAATCCAATGACGGATCCGGCGAACTGATTGGTTAAGCAGGCTCGATCAGGACTTTCCAAATGTCTCTTACGGAAGGTCGTTTGCCATTCATGAGCGTGCCAGCGCGGAACAGCTTGGCTCCCAGCTTGATCGCAATGTAAGTCGCCACCAGCAAGATCACTAACGACAACGCGACTTCCCATATCGGAATTTCGCCAGATCCCAAACGGAACATCATGGCGACCGGTGAGAAGAACGGAATCATTGACATGATACGGGCGACCATTCCGTTGGGCGCCGAAATGAAAACCGTTGGCGCCATCATCGGCACGCAGGCACAAAGAATCACAACAGCGGAAAGTTGCTGAACGTCTTTGTAAGTCGAGCCAAGCGATCCCATGCCCGCCAACAGGGCTCCATAGAAGAAAAAGCCCATGACCATAAACAAGCCACCAATTAACAACTGGTTGATGTTTACGTCGTAATCAACGAATTCTTTTAGGGCGAACATTAACAGAATGGGGATCACCGAAACCATCAACATCCAAATCAAGATTTGTAACATTCCCGCCATCACAATGCCGATGACTTTCCCGAACAGCAGTTGATCTGCAGAGACGGATGAGACGATGACTTCCATCACTTTGTTTTCTTTTTCTTCAGCGATCGACGCCAGCAGTAGACTGGCATTCATCATCAACGCCACTACCAGCAAAACAGCGACAGCGATAGGAATTCCAAGCGACAATCCTTTGGCCAGTTTGTTTACTTCTGCAAACTCCCCAGTCTCAATTGGTTGTCCTTTGTCCACGACAATCTCAAACTCTTTCGCGCCGGAAGTCCCTTGAATGCGAGCGATTTCGTCATCGGACAAGTCCGTCGTTTTCAAAATTTCATCGGCGATCGTTGAAGAAAGCCATCCTGAATCCGGGACCCCAATCAGCTTGCTGGTTTTCACGTAGACTTGAAATTTGCCGCCAGACAAATAGTCTTCTGGCACTACGGTTACATTTCGAATCGTTTCTCCAGCCAAAAGTTCTTTGGCCGCATCAAGATCTTTGACACGAATCAGTTTTCGTTCGGGCCGAATGTCAAAACTAGCAAGGTCGAGATCCTTAAACGATTCCGTCATCTCTTCCAGGTCTTCATCTTCCAATTCTGTTCCGGCAATGACGACGGTCTCACCGAACTCGACATTTTCAAAAATTCCGGCCGGACCAGACAGCAAACCTGATTCGTCAATCAATCCAATCGGCTTGCTAACTTCGGCGATTTCCGAAGGTACCGAAACCAGAATGATCAAACTGATCAGCCCGAGATAGCCAATGACAATCAACGGCATCCCAAGTGTAACGAGGTAGTACGCTTTACGTTTGATTGTGAACAGGAACTCATGAAGTGCGATTGTTTTGATCATTGGGCAACTCCTGCACCATCGTTGGCTGACGAATTATCGGCGTCTTGGTCCTCAGACGGTGTTTGCTTTTGCACAAGCGAAACGAAAATGTCTTCGATTGGCGTATGAGCCTCTTCAAATCGCTTGAAGGCTCGCTTTTGTTCTGCGAGCGCCGCCATCAAGTCATGTGTTGAAGTTCCGTCTTTCAGGTGCACACACAAACCTTGCTCGGTGATTTTAGAGCTTTCCACGCATGAGATTCCACTCACATCGGCTTCCGCGTCCATAAGAACTTCGTAAGTCGTATAAGACTTTTTGATTTCGGCCAACGGTCCATAAAGAACCTGACGGCCCTCATGGATCATGAAGATTCGATCGCACAGGGCTTCGACTTCCGACATCATGTGCGTGGAAAGGAAGACAAGCTTTTCTTTCAATTTCAAATCTTGAATGAGGTCACGGACCAAACGAACATTGACAGGATCGAGTCCAGAAAATGGTTCGTCCAGAACGATGATATCAGGATCGTGCAATACACACGAAGCGATTTGAACTTTCTGTCCCATCCCTTTTGAGAGGTCTTCAATTTTCTTGTTCTCACAATCGCTGAGATCAAATCGTTCAAGCATCTCCAACGCGCTTTTGCGTGCCTTCGCACGATCGAATCCTTTCAATGCTGCAAAGTACAACAGCACATCCATGACTTTGCGTTTTTTGTACAGCCCGCGTTCTTCAGGAAGGTAGCCGATGGTCTGTTTGAACTCGCGTCGTCGATTGCCTTGCGGGTCACCATGCAGCAAGATCGTTCCCGAGTCCGGCCGAATGATATCCAGGACCATTCGTATCATCGTCGTTTTGCCGGCGCCGTTGGGGCCTAGCAGCCCAAAGATTTCTCCGCCGCGTGCTTCCCAGGAAACGTGGTCGACGGCCGTCTTTTTGTTCGCGCCTCGACCAAACGTTTTTGAGACATCTTGAAGTTCAATTTTCATAGAGCGAGTGGCAGCCTTGTCGTTAAAGCGGATACCGATTATACCCGAATGGCGAGTCGATGGATTCACAAAAGATAATCAATTCTACGAATCAGCGGCACAGCAATTGGCAGATTGCTTCAGATTGTTCCCGTTTTGGTCAGCGCAAAAAGAAAGCCCGCGAACAGAT
>CAZPBE010000005.1:18052-173027 GCA_964584615.1 uncultured Pirellulaceae bacterium
TGAACTTAGTTTCCAGCCATCATTGGAAGCATTTCGTTGACCATGGTGATCGCAGCAGGACCAACCAGCACCACGAAAATACCAGGGAAGATGAAAAGGACCAGCGGAAACAACAGGTATACCGCAGTCTTCGAAGCTTTCTCTTCCGCCAATTGGCGTCGTCGAACTCGCATCGCATCACTTTGTGTACGCAGGGCTTTCGCAACACTGGTACCGAATTTGTCGACTTGAATCAGCACTTGTGAGAATGTCTTCAAGTCATCGACGTCGTTTCGTGTGCCGAGTTCCTGCAGAACATGTTCACGGGTCTTACCCATCTGCAATTGCTTGTTACAAATGTCAAACTCTTCCGCGATTACTGGATGCGTCTTGTCCAATTCTTCTGCAACACGACGCATGGCTTGGTCTTGACCAAGGCCCGCTTCTACACAAACCGTCATCAAGTCCAAGGCATCTGGCAAGCCGAGAAAGATTTTCTCTTTCCGTTTGCTGGCGAAAAGGTTGACGACCATGCCTGGGAGCAAGACAAACAGACCACCAACGCCCAACGCGTAGATCGCAGTCCACATGTCGACGCCTTTGGTGAGCAGTCCACCGGCACCACCGAGGAACAATCCGAAGACACCGCTTATAACTTTAACTGTCGCCAGCACATTGGGTGCAGACTCGCTACGGAATCCAGCAGAATCAAGCTGGATCTTTTGCTTGTTGATCTCTTTTTCATTCTTTGGCTGAAGCGCTTCTGAAAATTTTGGGCTGGCCGATTCCAGAAGTTTCGCGATACCTTCTTTGGCCGAAGTTTTTTCCGGCTCGGTGTAAGTTTCACCGCGAGCGAGACTGCGCATTTTTTCCAAACGCGATTCGCTTTTTGTTTTACTGTTGAACAGCGTGTCGATGAGGACCCAGGCACCGATCGCGATTGCACCAAAAAGTGCAAACGGAAGTAGCTTGGTAAAGTCGATGAAACCGACGAGTTCTATAGTAGACATCAGGTCGACGATAGCCATCATGTCAGCAGTTGAAGTTAATTCGAAGTACATGATCCTAAACCTTAATGTTAATAATCTTCCTGATCCACAGAGCACCAAGCACTTGCAAGATGATCGCACCGATCAGCATCTTGTTGCCCAGTGGTTCGTTCAACAGCATCATTACGTAGTCGTAATTGATCCTCAACATGAACAGAAACAGTCCCGGCGGCAAAGCCAAAAGCACCGCACCTGAAATACGACCTTCACCCGTCAACGCTTGAATTTGTCCGCGAATCTGAACACGTTCACGCATCAGCTTCGAGATGTTGTCAAGAATTTCAGCGAGGTCACCACCTGTTTGCCGCTGCAAAATCACCGCAGTTGAAAAGAACCGAAGATCAAGACTTGGAACGCGTTCGCACATGGCCTCAAGTGATTCTGAAATGGAAGCACCCAGGTTTTGCGATTCGAATGCCTGTTGGAATTCAGGTCCCAAGGGAGCTTCACCTTGCTGTCCAACCAGCTGGATACCAGCGGGGAGACTTTGACCGGCGCGAAGTGCTTGACACATCAAGTCGAGTGCCGCCGGAAGTTGAAGGTCGAACTTTTTAAGTCTTCTACTGCGACACCAAAAAACGTAAAGGGCAGGCCCCAATAGACCGAGTGTCACCACCACGGGAACCACAATCATGAACGGAGAGAACATGAATGCAAGGAAACCGCCGATACCGGCTGCTCCCAACGTGATCAGAACAAATTTGGAAACGGAAAGTTCCAGCCCTGATTGCTCGATAATTTTTCCGAGGTTAAAACCACCCAGGAATTTTGAGACGAAGGCTTCGATCTGATCCGGCTGTTCGTCGAACGGCGTTCGCAAGAAAGAACTCTCGTTGAGTTCGTCTGCGGTGGCGGTATTGCCGCGACCACCGTTCTTGGTGAGGTTGGCCAGTCGGTCCTCAACCTCGGCGTTGTCGCGAGCAAAGATCAAGGTAGCGGCGAAAATCATTCCGCCGATACCGATCGCGATCAGTCCAATAATTAAATACATACCCATAGTTGGTGCTTCCCAGCCATCCACCGACAATCGTCGATACAGATTTGAAAGTTAAGTTTCTCGATCACTGTGATTGAAAATTTGTTCGCTTGCGAAGCGAAAGACGTATTGAAAATTTGTTCGCTTGCGAAGCGAAAGACGTAAGCGTTGAAGGGGTTTAGTCTTCCATCATGACGCGTTCGCGGAAGATGCTCGCAGGCAGCTTGATTCCCATTGATTCAAGCTTGTCCATGCATTTCGGACGAACTCCGGTGCACAAGAAGCGACCTTTGGCACGTCCGTTTTCGTCCACGCCGAGCTTTTCGTACTTGAAGATGTCCTGCATCACGATCGTGTCGTTTTCCATTCCGCAAACTTCGGTAATTCGAGTTACCTTACGCGGACCACCTTGAAGTCGGTTCGCCTGAACAACCAGGTCGACCGCACTGGCGATCTGTGTCCGCATCGCTTTGATCGGAAGGTCAAAGCCGGACATCATGATCATTGTTTCCATACGTGCGATACAGTCACGAGGAGTGTTCGCGTGGGTCGTGGTCAAAGAACCTTCGTGACCCGTGTTCATCGCTTGCAACATGTCCAACGTTTCCGGTCCACGACACTCACCGATGATGATACGTTCAGGACGCATACGCAGGCAGTTTTTCACCAGGTCAGTCGCGGTGACGGCACCCTTGCCTTCAATGTTGGGTGGACGAGTTTCCAATCGAACAACGTGTTCCTGCTGCAACTGAATTTCAGCAGCATCTTCAATCGTAATGATCCGGTCTTCGTTGGAGATAAAGCTGGACAACGTGTTCAACAGTGTCGTCTTACCAGAACCGGTACCGCCGGAGATAATGATGTTGAGTCGAGCTTTCATCGCTCCTTCGAGAAGCATTACCATTTCAGGCGTGAAGGCTTTGAAGTTCAACAAGTCTTCCAGCTTCAACGGGTTGGAACCGAAACGACGAATTGACATCGCGGCACCATCGAGCGCCAGCGGTGGAATAATCGCGTTGACACGAGAGCCATCTTCCAGGCGAGCATCCACCATCGGACAAGTTTCATCAACACGACGGCCAACTTTGGACACAATTCGGTCAATGATCTGCAGCAAGTGAGCGTTATCGCGAAACTCAACGTTGGTTCGTTCCATCTTTCCGCCACGTTCGGCGTAGATGTCTTTGGGGCCATTGATCAAAATATCACTGATCGCTGGATCTTTCAGTAATAACTCCAGCGGACCAAGTCCGAACGTCTCGTCCAATACTTCTTCAACCAGTCGATCGCGTTCTGTGCGATTAAGAAGGTTGTTCTCACCATCACATAGTCGTTCGACAACCACGCGAATTTCGCGTCGTAGTACATCGCCCTCCAGTTCGCCGACGCGACTGAGGTCGAGTTTTCCAATCAACTTCTGGTGAATACGTTGCTTTAGTTGATCGTAATCGCTGACTTGTGCTTGGGAATTGCTGCTCATGGTAACTTGCACCTTGTAATGACAAGGACTCAATGGGGAATCTGTAACTGGCGGAGTCCAATACTTCTCAGTTCATTGATCGGAAGATAGATACCAGCAGCTAGTTGCTCGCAAAAACATACACTACTGTTTGCCGAAAGCGCAAAATCCATTCAGATTCTTAATCAAATTGAAACAATGAGATCGCGCAATCTGCACGACGCGAATTGATCGAAAAATTTTCGACACAGCTAAAGTTTCTCAATAAACGATTGAGTTGATTGCGCCAGATAGTCAACGACGTTTTTTGCAACGCAGACCAAAAGTTACGAAATCAAAAATCGAATTTCGTAAAGTTGCTGCCAGCCATTTGCAGCGCTCGTCGCTTGTGACGATTCTACGAATTGCTTGGGAGAATCAATTCAGGTCCGTCGTTGCGGACAAAGTTGACGTTGCGGCTAACGGGGAAGGATTGAAAATCGTCCCATTCGGTCGGAGCCAAAAATCCTTCAAGAGTTTGCTGATCGCTAAAGTCGCGGTCCAACCAGAATCGAACTTGCTCGGGATCAGACATTACGACCGGCATACGATCGTGAAGTGGCGCCATGAACTCATTGGCGGCTGTTGTCAGAATCGTGCATGTTTCGATGGTGCCGTTTGCCGTTTCATCTTCAAACAGACTTGGTTGAGGGTCTTTCCATGTCTCCCACAGCCCTGCCATGCAATAGGGCTGAGCGTCGCGGCGAGAAATGTAATAAGGCTGTTTCCCCGTTCCCTCTTTTTTCCATTCGAAGAACCCATCTGCAACCACCAGACAGCGTCTGGATTTAAACGCCGCTCGGAATGCGGGTTTGGTGGCCACCGTTTCCGAGCGAGCGTTGATCATTTTCGCGCCGATTTTGAGTTCTTTTGCCCAAAACGGAACCAGTCCCCATCTCAAAAGAGCTAAATCAGGTTTTGCGTCTGTTTTTTCGGTTTGCTCTTCATCGTTGCGAACCGTCAGCACCATTTGCGTCGGGCAAATGTTGTAACGCGGCTTCAAATCAGGAATTTGCAATCCTGCATACCGTAACCGCTCAAACATCAGCGCGAGTGACGCTTGAGAAGTCTGAAGTGTGAATCGCCCGCACATTAAGATGATTTTGGTTGGCTAACGGAAGAAGACGTAGATAGGGAAACAGGTCATGGAAAGGTAGCAATCCCGAGCCCATGATACCCAAAAGCAGATCCCCAATCGACTCGTTGAATCGTCTTCTTCCACAAATACGTGTATCTGGAAGCGCGCAAAAAAACACCCTCGGCAACTTTGGGTTCCAGGGGGGCTAAGAACACCTCAGTTAGTCCGAGAGCGATTGGACGGTTCCGATCTTCGCTTCCGTGCTCCGATCGACTCCTGCGTCTTGATTCCCACCAATGTCTTCACTGACATCCTTGTCAGATTCAAAATTGATTTTCGAAAATAAATTCGAACAGAATTCAAAACAAATAAAATTTCTTTTTTCAACAGCGAACACTTCGCTCGCCATCAACGCGGGGCAGATTAGGAAAATGCCAAAACGGGGTCAATACTGTTTTGCAAAACAATTTCAAAAATACGATCTTAGATTCAAGTCGCTGAAAAAGCGGGCATTCAACAAGAAATTGGAAGCGCCCATTTTGTGATACCCGTTGTATCTTCCGTTGCCTCGATTGTTGATTGCAAAACACTGCTTTCGATGTTGATTTTTCTTCTGCTGATCGCTGTCTCGTTTTGCCTTTCGATTCGTCTTGCAGTAGTTACAAAAACCATATTGGCGATCTACATTCGTTGTCTGATCGTTGTAATCGGCCTTGACGGGATTCAATCCAGTTGATCTCGCGATCAATGTCGTTCGAAGGATGTGGAATTCGGGGTGCTATCGCCTGGTTGCGGTACGATCACGTTGTGAAATTGTTAGGGAGCCGTTTTCTGCCAGCACATTTGTCTGAACAATCCGGCCAATCGGTAAAGACGATTCACAAAAACTTGGTTGTAGGAAACAAGTTGGCTAACGGGTGCTGATCGGAATAAACCGGCTTTTTAACCGATGACTATGAGGAGGCGCCTCGTCGCACAGTAACTCTATGGAATGGTCATGAAATGAAGAACTCTATCGAAACCTTTAATGTGCTCAAAACGAATGGGTTGATGATTGCCGTATTGGCTGTCGCAACATTCGCAGCTATTGAGAATTCGGCCGAAGCATTTCAATGTAATCGTTGCCAAAGTCAATCGCGGTCGTTATCGCACTTTGGATCTCCTGCGACCGGGCCGTCACTGTTTGGTTATCCGGCCGGATGTTCACCGCAATTGAGCGGAGCGACTTGCAATTGCCAACATTCCGGTTTCGCACAACCGAGTTACGTTGAGCAGCAATATGCTCCTGCACAGGACATCATGGACACGCGCAATTTCAGTTTGCTGGATTACCGTCGCATGTTTGTCAACGGAACAACACCGAGTCCCGCTGAATTGGCGGGTCGATGGCGAGGTGTGAACAAAGGAATCGTTGAGCTGGTTGGTTATCGACAGTTCATCAAAGAGATCACGCCGCAAAGTTGCCAACTGACTGGCGACAATGTGATGGTAGAGCAGGTTTCCGCCGACATTTTGCGGAGCTGTGGCTGGCAAGTGAAATCTGATCCGCAGTCCATTGACGGGATCAAACGAAAAGGAAAATTCGCAATCGAAGAGCCACGCGGAATTGGCGCGTTCAAGCATGGAACAATTTTTAATTATCGCAATGGCGACAACAAGAAGTCAGATCCTGTTCGCTTGTTGGTCGATAAAGTAGTCAAGATTGATGACAACCATCTTTTGGGTAGGGCGACAGCCAATTTCGGTCCGGTACAAATCCCATTGGCTTACTTCGTCCTCGAACGGATGGAATATTAAGCCAGCCTGGGACGAAGCGTTAACCGAGAACGAGACTCTTTCGTAACGAATCGTTATTCGTAACGAATCGTTATGCGAATTGATTCGATTACCCGCGTTAGTCCTTCAACGGCAAGCCCACTGTACGCAGTGTGTTCAGACAGCCGATTCTTAATGAAAAGACTCGTTGCAAGATAATCTTGCATCAGGTCGTGTCGTTAGTTCCGCTTCGCTGTCTGATTGCTTGGAGAACCCAATGGTTCGAATCCTCTCAACGATTCTATTTGTCACGCTGATTGGTTTCGCTTCAGACTGCCAAGCGCAACGACAGGGAGGGCTCTTTCAGCGACATTTTCGTTCGCAGCAACTCGTTCATTCGCAGCAGGTTGTTCAAGCTCCTCATGCGAGCTTTCAATCACAATCTTCGTTTTCTCAATCTCCGTTTACACCCAAGCCAATTGAGTTCAGCAGATATTCGACCTATCGAAATCCATTGGTTTCAAGAATTCTCGACGGTAAAACGACCAAGTACCGGGATCCGGCCGAAGTCGATTCGCGATACGTCGGCGGCTTTCATCAAAGCCATTTCGAAAACATCGGCATTCCCAGCGGCGACATCGGAATCCGCGGAAACGCTTATCAATGGCGAACGTGGTAGGGCGCTATCTGACGGACCACTAGTTTCCTTTCGCGCGTGTCCATTGTTTTTCGTTCCGGTTATTCGGGCTAAACAGATTCTCCGCGCTCGCGCTCTGTCAATTGTCAATTTGTAATGATCAGGTTGTCTTTTTAGCTCGATTCGCTTTTCCGAGTGCTAAGTTTTCACGTTGCAAAAAGTCAACGTTGAATTGCGCAAGAATCTTGCGCTGCCCGTCTTCTATCAGGCATGCACCATGGAAAGCGCCCACTTAACTGAACTCATAGAGCTTGAAGGCAACTACTGGTGGCACGTCGCCAAGCGAAAAATCGCGACCGGCCTGCTTCGTAGTTACGTTCCCTCGCCAGCACGAATTGTCGAAGGGGGCATTGGTGCCGCCGGTAATTTATTGACCTGGAAAAAGGCCGGTTACCAAGTCTCTGGGCTCGATATCATGGAAGATTCAATCGCACATGCCAAAGAGTTGGGAATCGAAGACGTTCACAAGCATGACTTGCACGAGCCATGGCCCGTCGAAGAAAACTCGGTCAGCGGAATTGTGTTGCTCGACGTCCTCGAACATCTTGCTGATCCCGCCGAAGCCCTTCGCCAGGCTGCACGGACGTTAACCGAAAATGGAAAGATCATTTTCACCGTTCCGGCCTATCCATTTCTATTTTCTGATTGGGACGAAAGACTTGGGCATTTTCGCCGTTACACGCCAGACATGTTACGCGAACACGTAACCAATGCGGATTTGAACGTTGAAAAGCTTCGTTACTGGAACTCGTTCACGTTTCCTGCAGCGATCGCCATTCGTTCGGTGCGGAAGTTGTTCCCATCGAAGAAGGGAACCGAGTTTCCGCGCGTCAGCAATCTCGCCAACAAGGCATTGATCAAAGCGGCTGAAATTGAAACCAAAGCAGCGCAAGCGATTAGTATTCCGTTTGGTCTTTCACTGGTAGGAGTGATCGGAAAATGAGCCGAGAAGTTTCCGACAGCATGATCTCAGTCGTTATGCCGTTACTGAATGAAGTAGCGGTCATTCGTCAAGTCGTACGCCAAGCGATCGACATGATCTCGGAAACTGGTTGTGCCTGTGAAGTTGTTCTTGTCAATGATGGTTCAACAGACGGCAGCCGAGAAGTCCTCGATGAAATGGCTGCCGCTGATACGCGCATTTCAGTAATCCATTTGTCTCGAAACTTCGGTCATCAAGCCGCTGTTCACGCAGGGCTTTGCCATGCAACGGGCAACGCCGTCATTTTGATGGACAGTGACGCACAAGATGACCCGACCGCTTTGGCCAGCATGATCGAACGTTGGCAAGAAGGTTATGACGTTGTCTACGCGGTTCGGCATAGTCGCAAAGAAAACATTCTGAAGCGTGCCGCATTCAGTTCCTTTCATCGATTAATGAGTTCGATGTCGTCGATTCCAATTCCTCGCGATGCGGGAAATTTTGGGCTGCTCGATGCTCGCGTGGTCAAGCAGATTGTTGATCTAGGCGAAACCGATCGATACTTTCCCGGACTGCGAACGTGGGTCGGCTTTCGACAATGTGCGTTGCCTGTTGAGCGACTAAAAAGACACGACGATCAACCTCGTGTTTCGTTTCGCGGGTTAGTATCGCTGGCCAAGACTGCGATGTTCAGCTTCTCCCGTATTCCCCTACTTGCGTTTTACGGCTTGGCCGTCGTGTCGGCCCTGCTCGGCATGATTTGTATTGGCTGGGCGATCTATCACAAACTGGTCACCGGCGAAGCGATTCCTGGTTGGACATCGATTACGATCGTGAGCGCATTCTTTGGTTCGCTTAACGCGTTAGGAATTGCGATTCTCGGAGAGTACGTGACTCGGATTTACGATCAAGTCCGTAATCGTCCCGCGTTTGTGATTGATGAAACTCGAAACATCAACTTTAAGCGAAGACGTTCGGACATTTTTCCTGGCAACCCTTTGACTACAAAAGCAGGACTAAAAACGGATGGGTCGTTGTTGGAAGAAGTCCAGGCGCTGCGTGACGAAGTTCAACTGCTAACGGTCGCTCAATCTAGCTCAGCGATTTTCCCACAAGCCGGCGACTCTGTGCATATTCCTGTTGTCATCAGCGAACGGTAAAGCCGTGAAAGATGAATCAAGCCTCCCCTTAGCGTCCATCAAACCAGTTTACTACTGGTTTGCCGCGTTGATATTGTGCGCGTTGTTCGCGATGACGCGATGCTTTACTTCTTTGGCGACGTACGACGACGAAAGTTATATCATGCTGACCTTGCAATCGTTTTTGCAGGGGCATCGACTGTACGGTGAAACGTACACGCAGTATGGACCGGCTTATTACTTGTTGCAGACACCCATTCATGGTTGGTTTGATCTGCCAATCACGCATGACATTGTGCGAATCAAAACAGTGATCACTTGGGTTGCCGTTTCGTTTTTGAGCGGAATGGCAGTTCTTCGCATTACTGGAAAACAATTGATTGGGGTCGCCAGTATGTTGCTGGTAATGCTTCATCTGGAAAAACTTGGTCTTGAGCCAGCACATCCGCAAGAGATCGTTGCCCTGTTGGCCGCGAGTGGGTTGTTGTTGATGGGGCGACAAAGCCGCTACGCGATGCTGTTGGCTGGTATCTGCGCTGCGTTTGCTGGACTTACCAAGCTAAACATCGGCGCGACGATGGCGGCCTCATTTCTATTTGCAGCATCTTGGAATGGGATTCATTCAAATCGGCACGACCGAATCCTGTTGGCAATCAGCAGTGCGCTGTGTTGTCTGTTGCCGGTGGGCATTTTGCTGATGGTCGCCAATAAAGGAATGGCAGGTTCAGAGGCGATCAACATGGTGTGGCCAGTAGGCTTGGTCATTGCCACGATGTTGGTCTGTTGGACCGCCTGGCAGAACTTGCGAATTGAATCGGCCCCGCAAGAGCTGGCATCGACCAGTTCAACGAACAAGAATTTTTATTGGATCGCGCTGGGCGGATTGCTTGGCACTGCCGGCGTGATCGGATGGTCGCTTGCTGGTGGCAACAGCTTTGACGAACTGGCGTGGGGAGTCTTGTTTCAGCACACGTTCATGTCGGAGTCGTTTTACGGGCCGGTCATTCCGACGACTGCAGATATCGCGTTAGGATTGGTTGCCGCTGGCGTCGTTTCGGCAGGTTTATGGTGGAAACAATCCAATCGCGAAAGCAAAGCGTTGGAAAGCTGGTTGTCGATGCTTCCTGTGGTCGGGTTGTCGGTCGCATTGTTGATGTTGGTTGTGGAGTGTTATCGACCGATCGAACATGGGTTGAGTGCTCGTGGTGCCGCGAGATTTTTGACCAGCGTCGGACCGTTTCTGATGCCATGTTTGCTTTTGAGAAAGACGACGACATTACGATTGGCGTTGGCGATGAGCGGATGCTTGTCGTCTTTGCTTGCTTTTCCTGTTCCGGGGACTCAAGTCGCACTGGGAACCGTACCCGTGTTGTTGGCACTCGTCGTTGGAACCTATGATTCAGCTCAAATTCAGTTTCAGCAACAGCGTTGGAGCCAGTTGGTTTTGAAGTTCGCTGGGCCTGTCGTTGCCGTTGCCCTTTTAGTTTCGACGATTGCGTTTGGCTATCGTTGGACAGTTTACACTCCGCTCGATCAACCTGGTTGCCAGTGGGTTCGGCTTGAAGACGAACGTGCAAGCCTGGAAAAGAATTTGGCGAACGCCATTCGAGAAACGCCGGGAGAGTTTTTAGCGTTCGATTTGCAAAATCACAATCGGTTTTTCTTTTGGACGGGAAAGAAACCTGTCACGCCGATTAGCCCAACGTTTTGGCCACGAATGTTGACCGAAGAGCAGCAGTTGACGATTCGTGATCAGTTCAATTTTTCTGGCGACGTTTGTGTCGTGAAAATTCCAGATTGTGGTGTCGAGCTCGACCAGTTTTGTCCGGAAATTGCTGAAGTGATGTTGCTGGACTGGCAAGAGAATCGAGAAGTCAGCCAATGGCGAGTCGGTTTGCGAGCTGGAAAATAAGCGCGAGTCAGTTAGTGGGATTCATGTTTCCCAACTCGCTCCGCGCGGCCAGATGCTCAAATGCTGATCATCTGCTTCCACTTCAGGCGCCAAATACGCAAACCCTGACAGTAGATCTAATCTCGCGAACAAGTAGACGCTCGCCTTCAGCTGTTCACCGCATTCCAGATAGACTTCAACCAATTTACGGTCGTAGTTGTTTTCGCGCCCGGGTTGGTTGGTCCCTTCGATCATGTCCAGAACTTTAAACGTTGCGGGAAGATCTTGGGCTTCGAAAGACCAGACTTGCCCGGCAACCTTGTCGTTATCCTCAGCGGTCAGGCTGTCCAAGCTTTCGGCATGAATGAGCGTTGGATACGGACCGGTGTCGTACAGTCGTCCTAAAGTCCATGCTTTACGAATCTCGACCGGTGGAAGCGGCCAGTTTGACTCGCGACATTGTCCCGTCTTCAGAGTTCCGTAAACGAATAGATGGTGCAGCATGTGATCATTCTCGTTAATAACGACGCCGGCAGCGCCGTCTACGACAGCATCCGAAAACGAAAGCTACGGCAATTTGAAAACTAAAACGACGAGCTGAAAACGAAAGCCGCGCCGATTTGAAACCAAGCTTTCGAGTTTGTTTTCAATCGGGATTCGTTATTGAGCCGCGTTAAAATCCGTATCAGCATCGGGCTTGCTCGTTTCATCTGCGCGAATTGGAGCCGCTTCAGTGCCCGGTACCAGCAACGGACCAGGAGAGTTCTCATCCATGATTCGTTTCAGTTCGTCAGAATCGACCGACTCGACTTCGATCAACAGATCGGTCAGCGCCACCAACGCAGCCTTGCGAAGTTTCAAGATGTTGCGGACTTTTTCGATTGCTTCATCGATAAAGCGTTTGACCTCTTGATCGATTTCGCGAGACGTCTCTTCGCTGTAAAGCCGACCACTGGGGCCGTTGGATGCACCCGCCAGAAACGGACTGCTGCGATCTTGCTTGAAATTTACACGGCCGAGTGAGCTCATGCCGTACTGCATCACCATTCCGCGTGCGATGTCGGTCGCTCTTTCGAGATCGTTTGACGCACCGGTGGAAATATCTGTATAGATCAGCTCTTCCGCCAACGTGCCGGCCAACAAGATCTGCAGTTCGCTTTCAAGTTCATTCTTGGTCATCAGATACTTTTCCGCGGTTGGGCGTTGCATCGTGTAACCGAGAGCCGCTAATCCGCGCGGGATGATCGAGACTTTGTGTACCGGGTCGGTGTTGGGCAAAACGTAAGCGACCAAAGCGTGGCCGGCTTCATGATATGCGACACGTTTTTTCTCTTCGTCGGACATCACCCGTTGTTTCTTTTCCAATCCGGCAGTCACCCGTTCGACGGCTTCGTTGAAGTTCTCCATCACAACCGAGTCCTGACCTCCACGAGCCGCCAATAAAGCAGCTTCGTTGACCAGGTTAGCCAATTCGGCTCCAGCAAAGCCCGGGCTGATCGCAGCGACTTTTTTCAAGTCAACGTTTGGGTTGAGTTTTACATTCTTCACGTGGACTTTGAGAATTTCTTCCCGTCCGCGAACGTCGGGGCGATCGACAAGCACGTGACGATCGAATCGACCAGGCCGCATCAAAGCTTGATCGAGTGTTTCGGGACGGTTGGTCGCGCCCATCACAATCACTCCGCTGTTGGATGAAAATCCGTCCATCTCAACCAGCAATGCGTTTAGCGTTTGTTCGCGTTCGTCGTGTCCGCCGACAGAGTTTCCACTTCTTGTTTTGCCCAACGCATCAAGTTCGTCAATGAAGATAATACAAGGAGCTTTTTGTTCAGCCGTTTGGAACATGTCTCGTACACGAGCCGCACCAACACCGACGAACATTTCGACAAAGTCACTTCCGGACAAGCTGTAGAACGGCACACCAGCTTCGCCAGCAATCGCTTTGGCCAGCAATGTCTTGCCTGTTCCCGGAGGTCCGACCAGCAACACGCCGCACGGAATCTTGCCGCCAAGTCGTTGATATTTTTCTGGGTTCTTGAGAAAGTCCACGACTTCTTTGACTTCTTCGACCGCTTCGTCGATTCCGGCAACGTCAGAGAAGTTTGCAGCCAAATCCTCTTCGGCATACAAACGTCCGCGGCTGCGACCGAACTGCATCGGACCGCCAGCTCCGCCAAGTTTTCGCATCATCAGATAGAACAAACCAAGCGTCAGGCCCATCAACAAAAAGATGAACCCGAACCGTTCCCAATAAGACGGCTTCAGGAATGCCCAGTCGATATTGGTTCCGTCGAGGCGTTCTTGAAGATCCTCGACCGTTGTGTCTGCTCCGGCTTTGGTGACGGTAAACGTGGTTCGCGTTTTGGGATCGGGTTTGTTTTCGACAATCTCGATGTCGGTTGTGGATGAGTTGGTCGCAGCATTGTTGGTTTCTGTTGCATTGTCTCCGGGTGCTGACTCTGCCGATCCTTCGGCTCCCTTTTTCTCATAGTAGTTACACGTACCACGAATTTCTGTTTGACTGATTTTCAGATCATTGGGGTGGCTGACAATGAATTCTTTTTTGCCATCTTTGATCGTGACTTGTCCGCTATAGCCTTCGGCGAGAACTCGTTCGCTAGAATCGACGTATTTCGTGTTCTCAATCAGCGTCATGAAATCGCTGTATGGCATCGTCTGTTGCGTTTGCATCAGGATCAGGAACAGGCAGATTGCCAGTGAAGCCACAACGATGAGCGCAAACCATGCGGTTGACGAATTCTTGGTTTCGGGTGGTCGTTTTGAGTCCATATCGTTGTCCATCAATTGCTTCGTTAAGTTGGCAAGGAGTTCCTGGAGCGGCGAATCCGACTCACAGGACACGAGCTAGTGCATTATGCAGATGCTTTATGCAGATGCTGCGCCAAAGAAGTCTTGGTGCCCAAACGGTTTCGTTCTGGGAGATTGTTGTAAATATTATCGGGATTATGCCCGTTCTACCAGAGTTGCGTCGGTTCGTCTTGTGAAGAATCGATGCCAATTTTAGAATCCAGACAACGAGCTTGGCGGTTTTCACTTCATTTCTCGCGGCTGATCCCCCCGTTCGGTGTGACGTGTTTCGAAAAAGCAACGCGGATGCTTTTTTGCTTCATCAAGTTGCCTTTGTTAGACACTGCTGGCGTTTGATCTGTTCCGGGTGAAATCCGTGAGCTGATATACGCAACGTATTTCTGATTTCGTCCGACAACATTTGGTCTTAATCGATTGGGCCGATTTTTGCAGAGAAGAATTGACAGACAACAAATCGACTACCATCGAAACTCCGACGTGTTACCCATTTCAATTTCGCGATTCATTTTGCAGTGTACGACTGAGCCAACTCAATGAGTGACAAAAGAATTGCGATCCTGGGAGCCACCGGTAGCATTGGCCAAAGTGCTCTCGACGTCGTCCGCAACGTGGATGGACTGAAAGTGCATGCGATCTCTGGTCACGCGCAGTTGGATTCGCTTGTCGCGGCGGCAGAAGAGTTCAAGCCGAGAACCATCGTGGCCACCGATTCACAAGCCGCCAGGGAGTTCTCGTTCCCCAATATGCCTGAATCTCATTTTTTGATTGGCAGCGAACACCTTGAGCGAATAGCGACCGACGATGAAGTAGACATCGTGCTAGCCGCGATCGTAGGAAGCGCCGGGCTGCCGAGCACTTTGGCGGCGGTTGAGCAAGGCAAAACGGTTGCCCTGGCCAATAAAGAGAGCTTGGTCGTTGCCGGTCACTTGATGACCCAGATGGCGGCTCAATCAGGAAGCAAGATCCTGCCAGTAGACAGCGAACACAATGCAGTTTTTCAGGCAATCAAATCGGGCCGACGAGACGAAATTTCCCGCGTCATTTTGACCGCCAGCGGTGGTCCGTTCCGAGATTTCGGGCTTTCCGAGCTAAAAAGCGTCACTGTTGAGCAAGCACTCGCGCATCCAACTTGGGACATGGGTGATAAAATCACTATCGACTCGGCGACGATGATGAATAAAGCTTTGGAGGTTATCGAAGCCCGATGGCTGTTTGAATTACAACCGAATCAAATTGAAGTTGTTGTCCATCCGCAATCGGTCGTTCATTCGATGGTCGAATTCGTTGATGGTTCGACGATCGCTCAGTTAAGTCCTCCGGACATGCGGTTGCCGATCCAATATGCGTTGACGTACCCGGATCGAGTGGCAGGGCCAAGTCCGAAACTGGATCTGACTTCGGCGATGAAGCTTGATTTTTTCCCTCCAGATTTGGAGCGGTTTCCAGCTTTGGAACTTGGCTTTGAAGTTGCCCGGTTTGGCGGATCGACAGGAGCAGTGCTCAACGCGGCCAACGAGGCGGCTGTTAAAGCATTTTTGGCAAGAGAGATGTCGTTCACGGATATCGTGACGGCGTGCCGAGAGATATTAGACAATCATAATTTTGACCCACATCCAACGCTTGAACAATTGATGGCGGCGGATCGCTGGGCAAGGCAGGAGATATCCAAGTGGATTGCGGCTTGATAATTGCGGATAGTTTTTGGCTCGACCCATCGTCTTACTGGGCGATGCTGCAAGTCCTGTTTGGATTGGGCGCGGTAATTTTCGTGCACGAACTGGGCCACTTTCTCGTCGCAAAAGCGTGTGGCGTAAAGTGTGAGAAATTTTACGTCGGCTTTGATGCGTTCGACATCAAGGTCGGTGATCGCGTCCTCGTTCCGCGCTCGTTGTTGAAAAAGCAGATTGGCGAAACCGAATACGGTATCGGCCTGTTGCCATTTGGTGGCTACGTCAAAATGTTGGGCCAGGACGACAATCCGGGCAACATGGAAGAAGAGAACCTTCGTGCTCGGGGGCAAATCGACGAAGACGGTAACGTGATCATGGGTCAAGCCGAAGCGGCTGGGCTGAGAGACAAATCACAGCTTGATCCGCGAAGTTTCAAAGCGAAGTCCGTGATTCAGCGGATGGCCATCATTTCAGCGGGAGTCGTCTTCAATTTAATCTTTGCAGTGTTGTTTGCGATGCTCGCATTCAAGTCGGGTGTCGATTACACACCGGCTTACATCGGAAACGTGATGGGCGGCGGACCGGCCTGGGAAAACAATCTCGTCGGTGCCGAAGTTAGACGAATTAACGGTCAAGAAATCAATGATGACGTCTACTTCCGCTTTATCGACATGGCTCAGGAGATCGTCTTCAACGGTGAAGACCAACCTCTCGAGTTTGAAGTCATTCGTGAAGGCGAAACCGAAACCACTGTCGCGCAGATGCTGCCTCGAAAAGGCCTCAATCGAGACATGATGGATTTTCCTATGATTGGAATCTCGCCACGAAGTATCCCCAAGATTGGTGCCGATGGCGTCATCGACGGAAACACCGCGGCGTCGGCGACGGAACCTCTCAAGAAAGGTGACATTGTCAAATCGGTCAATGGTTACCAAACCGATAGCGACATGCAATTGCGTTACGTGCTCAACCGAGATGCCCATCTGGATGTTGAGTTTGAAATCGAACGCAATGTCGGCACCGAAGATGAACCAAAACTTGAAACGTTGACGTCCAAGATTAAACCCAATCCACTCCGCTTTGTTGGGTTTGGAGTGAAATGGCTCCCGGTTACGGCGATCCAAAAGGATTCGCCTGCCTCGGCTGCCGGTGTTCAGGTTGGCGATGAGATCATCAAGCTCGATGGTCAAGAGCCAGGTAACCTGTTGACGTTTGATCGCCGTGTGGTCAAACGGTTTCGCGAAGACGCTCGTGAAGTCGACCTTGAAATTAAACGTGGCGATGAGTCGATGACTTTGAAGATCAAGCCGCGAGTTCCGCAGCTGTTCACTTCGTATGGTCCAGACCAGCCGATTGCTTTGGATTCGCTTGGAGTCGCGGTCGGGATCTCAGAGAAGATTGACTTGATTGAGCCTAGTGGACCGGCCGCGGTTGCCGGCTTCCTGGCTGGCGACACGTTAAAAAGCGTGCAGTACAAACTTGTCGAAGACGACGTTACCAAAAGCATTTACGAAGAGCTTAACGACAAGACAGTTAACTTTATCGATGACAAAACGACTTGGGCGGAAGTTCACAACGTCCTGCAAATGCTAGGGCCAAAGACTCAACTTGATTTTGTCGTTGACCGAAACGGAAAAGAGGAATCGCTGACACTGAAAACAGAAGCGTCGGACGAGTTGTTTCTGGCAACGCGTGGAATCTTTTTGACGCGAATGCAGAAGCATTACAAATCCAAATCGTGGAGCGACGCGTTTCGGTTGGGCTACACGCAAGTTTGGGAAGACACCAAACGAGTTGGCAAGTTTTTAGGCAAGCTCGTGCAAGGAAAGGTGTCTCCGAAAAACCTTGGCGGACCGGGCACGATTGCGTTGGCCGCCACGTCAGAAGCCTCTCAGGGCACTGGCCGGTTGTTGTTGTTCTTGACTTTGCTCAGTGCAAACTTGGCGATCGTGAACTTCCTGCCGATTCCGATTCTCGATGGCGGGCATATGTTGTTCCTGGCTTACGAAGGATTGTTCCGACGACCAGTAAGCGAGAGAGTTCAAATCTTGCTGACTTGGGGCGGACTGATTTTCATTCTGGGGTTGATGATGTTCGTGGTTGCCATGGATATCGGACGAATAAGCAGCCTGATGTAAACCCTGTGATGTAGACGCTACGTAGGGATCGCGGTCGCAGCCCAGCCAGTTCGATGCTTCGACCCCTTCAGGGTCGTTTGCCATTCGGCGAAAATCGAACCGGAGGTGTCGCTGCGCTCAATCTCCAGCTATTGGCGTAAACCCCTTCGGGGTAAGTAGGTGCCGATGGACGTTAGCAATATGGCCCAAGTCATTCATTGACTTAGTTCTAATCGATCGTAACTTCGCCACCGTTTCTAGTCGAAAGTGCCCGCCAGGAATCGAGGCTGATTGAATCGTTGACAAAGTGCACCGAGCCATCAACGCGGACTGTGTTCACGCCACCAGGGTGAAAGCTTCTTGCCGTCACAGCCGCGTAAGTTCTCGCTGTTAAGCTTTTGCCTTCTTGTTGATTGGTCCAGTCGACGTCGTAGATTCTTGATCCATCATCGTAAGGAACGAACGTGTTAGGCGTGAATACAGACGTCATCCCGGTTTGGTGCGCGCGACCGTCGACCCATTCGGTGTGTCCTGAACTTGTTTTGAAGTCTCCACCCATTCCGGCAACCGCCATTGCATCGCTTGGTATCGTGACATCGCCAGCCATTGCTGCATTTCGAAAGTATGGCGTGTAAGCTTTCACTTCTCCAAACATCAAGGTGTTACTCGTTCCGTCAGTGATGCTGCCGATACGTTGCTTTCTCATCACGGAAATTGAACCGGCGCCAGTTTCGCGAGTTGTCGGGTCAAACACAAACCATTCGCCCAAATTGACGACATAGTTCAGTGGATAGTGAATGGGTTCGCCTGTGCTACTGTCGACGCGAACTTGATCGTTGATTTCAGATGGGCAAAGATAAGTTTCGACGCGTGCCGAAGCCAAATCAACGAGGTTTCCGCCTAGATTGATTTTCGGCGTCGCGTTGTAACTGATGTTGAAGTCGATTTCTGAATGCAAGTTGGCCTGCTCCAAAAATGGAAGGATTTGAGCTTGAGCCGACCATCCGTCGACGCTTCCTGTTGCCGGATCGCCTGCAGGAAGCCAGCTTGCCGGGAACTTCATGTGAGCTGACTCGTAGTTCAACGTTGCCAACGCGAGCTGGCGAAGATTGTTACCGCAAGTGACTCGTCTCGCCGCTTCGCGTACCTGCTGAACTGCAGGTAACAGCATTGCGATGAGGATTCCAATGATGGCGATCACCACCAATAGTTCTACGAGTGTGAAAGCCTTGTTCCGATTTTGAGGCCCTAGCTGACAAGGCAATGAGCGCGCGGATTTAGACACAGTTTGATTTTTTGGTTCCACCAATTTCTCCAGCGTTTGGTTGAGTGATCCACATGACTGTGGGGTAATCACCGAGCGTGGCTGGCTGAGTCGAGAGTCGACTTGATGGCTTGCTGCGTCGTCGGAAAGATCGTAAATTAACGATATTGAGATTGAATCTCACTAACGAAACAAGATGTTACGCCATGTTTTTCCTAGGTGCAAGCCGTGTGGGAGGAATTGTTGGAAGCGACTTGCCAAGCGTTAGCTAATTCGCCGTTCCATTCAATGAAGCCCTTAAAATGGCCAACGAAACCGATCCTGATAAAGACTTCGATCCTGATCTTGATGTCAGCAAAGACGAACAAGCGGCTGCCGCTGCTGATGCGGCCGCACGTATGCCGAAGATTATCAAGTTCGATCAACTCGCGCGATGCGGCGATGAAATCTGGATCGAATGCAATGCACAGATTTATCGCCTGCGGAGAACACGGCAAGGGAAATTGATTCTGACAAAGTGATTGCAGACTTTCTTTGCCTTCAAGGATTAGCCAGAAACGCGGCGTCCACCGAATGGGGCGACAGCGTCGTTTGTAATTGCTGTCGCCCCATTCGGGGCTTCGGTTCAAAATCGTCAGCCAACCATCGGGCTTACGCCGACGGCTACTTGCTGTCGCCCCATTCGGGGCTGGCTTCTTGGCTGTAATCTGATAGCCACGAATGTGGCGTCAGTTGGTAGCCGTGGGCGTAAGCCCATGGATTCAAAAGCTCGGCACAGTCTGCAGCCCCGAATGGGGCGACAGCGTCGTTTGTATTTGCTGTCGCCCCATTCGGGGCTTCGGTTCAAAATCGTCAGCCAACCATCGGGCTTACGCCGACGGCTACTTGCTGTCGCCCCATTCGTGGCTGGCTTCTTGGCTGTAGTCACGTTCGTGGCTGCGAGTATTCCGCACATCGCGACGCCACAACCGATCGCGCCACAACCGACGCGCCACAACCGACGCACTACAACCGATCGCGCAACAACCGATCGCGCCACAACTGACGCACTACAACCGATCGCGCAACAACCTTCGCATAATCTTATTCGACGCAGTTCTCGGCAAAGACTCAACAACTTCCATTCGTGAGACTTTAAATAGCGGATTCAGTTGGGACTTCAACAACCCGTTCATCTCTTTCTGTAACGCGGACGCATCAATAGATAGATTGGACTCGATAAGGACAGCGAATACAACCAATTGTGTCGGACCAGCACCGTCGCCGCTGACTGCTACAGTTGCGGTTTCGCGAATCGGCTCAATTTGATTGAGTACTCGTTCAATTTCGACCGAGCTAACTTTGATGCCACCCAGATTCATCGTATCGTCGGCTCGCCCTCCAGCCGTGTAATATCCATTATCAAGCCGAACAAAGAAGTCTCCGTGCCGTCGCAGTTTGGTTCCGTCGCTTAGTTGAGGCACATTGGCAAAGTAAGTCTCGTGATGATCGCGATTGAGCAACGTTTGAGAAAGTCCGATTGACGGGGGTATCAAATATAGCTGTCCTTCATCTGCCGGTTGATCGTCTTCATCAAGAATCACTGCGCCGATGCCGAACGCGGGCGTTGAGAATGCGGCTGCAACGTTCGGTTGGACCATCGTCGAACTCATGTATCCGCCGCCGATCTCCGTTCCTCCGCAATATTCGATGATCGGTTTTCCTCCGGCCAGCTGACTCAAATAGACCATGTCGTCCGCCGTTGATGCTTCGCCCGTCGAACTGAAACATCGAATCGAAGACCAATCGAGTTCTTCCATGCACTGGCTTGCCCGCCACGCTTTGACGATGGTTGGAACAACGCCCAGCATCGTGACCTTGGCGTCGCTGACAAACTGGCCAAATTCCGGTCCCATCGGCGCGTCATCGTAAAGCGCAATCGCGGCTTTGTTTAACAGCGAAGCAAAAATCAACCACGGCCCCATCATCCATCCCAGGCTTGTCGGCCAACACACGACATCGCCTTCGCCAATATCGTGCAAAAGCATGCCGTCAACCGCGCATTTGATCGGCGTTAGTTGAGTCCAGATAATTGCTTTAGGATCACCCGTGGTTCCCGATGAAAACAGAATGTTAATCGGCGCGTTTGCATCCATGGAAACAGGTTCTGCCGAAATGTCATCGGTTTCTGAGCCGATGAATTCATCCCACGACAAGTCGTCATCGCGAAGCACCAGTTTTGCGTCCGGATCGTTTTCAATGACAACCGCCCGAGGCGCGTTGGCCTGAACGATACGTTCGTATAGCGGTAGCGATCGACCTGCGCGAGAAACAAAACCGGCCGTCAATACAAGACTAACGTCAGCGATTTTCAATCGGCTTTCGATCTCGGGTGCTGCGAAACTTTCGGCGATAGAGACTGCCACGTAGCCGGACTGGATGATCGCCAGATAAGCAGCGACCGCTTCAATGTTCATCGTCATCACTGTCGCGATTTTTGAACCGGGATCGAGGTCAAGCTTTTGCAATCCGGCTGCGATTCGGTTGACGAATTTGCCAAGCTCCTCTCTTGAGAGCGATTGAATGGGGTCTTCAGCTTTCGCGCTCCCCGGTTTTGAATAGACAATCGCGGGGCTGTTCGTGGAGCCATCCACACAAGCCGTTGAGATATTGAAGTGCCTCGAATCAGGGAGCCATCGAATGTTTTCGACATCGTCCTCACGCTCGGCGATCCTTGCACCCGCAAGCCCCAAAGCGAGGTTTAGTTTCTCAATCGCCGTCGACCAGAATGAACTTCGATCGGAAACCGTCCATTGATGAAAATCGGCGACCGAAGTCATGTCTTTCTCGGCCATCCAACGACCCAGCCGCGTTTTCGAAGCCTTTTGAGGATCTGGAACCCAGATCGGTTTCAAGTTATTACTGGCTGTCATGATTGGCTTTCATTGATTCCAAGAGACGTTTGACTGTCACTATGTCCGCTGAGTTCGGTGTCCCGGAACTCACAGCTTCGGTCGTGGCACCGTAAACCGGTCTGTTGTGCGGCAATAGTCAGCTCCACCCATTCTGCCAATCAAATCTGCTTTTTGCGGATCAATCTTTCCGTCGGTGCAAACTTCGTCGTCAACGTGCATCAGCAAAATCTTGCCGATCACCAAGTTCGCACTTAGCGGTCCTTCACCCACAGTAACTATTTGGATCAGTTCGCACTCCAATTGAATCGGTGCTTGAGCGACACGCGGGGGAGCAACTCGTTGCGAGGCCACAGATGTTACGCCCGCTGATTCAAATTCGCTGACTCCATGCGCGTACTCCGCCGAAGTCTGGCTCATTTGTTCGGCCAAAGAAAACGGAACCATGTTGATTACGAACTGGCGATTGGATTCAATGTTTACGACCGTATCTTTCTTTCTTCCATCAGGATGATTGACTGGAGAGAAGACTACACTGGGCGGGCTGGAACTGACTCCATTGAAAAAGCTGAACGGGGCGAGGTTTGGTACGCCGTCTCGCGAAATGGTCGACACCCAGGCAATGGGTCGCGGCGAAATCGCGCGGATCAATGTGGAGTAAACTTCACGCGGTTGCATTTCAAGAGGATCGAGAAGCATTATTTCACAAAGTGGTCAGTGTTCAGTGTCTTCGGAACACTTTATTTGATCATCCAGCTGAGCGGATAGTTTGCGTCATCGTATTCCATTGCTTGCTTCGTGATGTGAAGCTTTCGATCAGTATCGAACATCACCGCCATCTCTTCCGTTTTCTCGACATCCATGCTGGCCATGATCGTGCCCGGATGAGGGCCGTGCGGAATTCCACCGGGATGTAGCGTCATCGATCCCAAACCGACTCCGCGTCGCGAACCGAACTCGCCATCCACGTAAAACAGGACTTCGTCCGCTTCGACGTTGCTGTGTGAGTAGGGAACTTTGATTGCTTCGGGGTGATGATCGAGATGCCGCGGCGCGAAGGTGCAAATGACAAAGCCGTTGCACTCGAACGTTTGTTGGAACGGTGGAGGCAAGTGCGTCGTGCCGGTCAACGGTTCAAAGTCCCATGCATTGAATGTATAAGGATAGAGAAATCCGTCCCAGCCGCAGATATCGAACGGGTTGTGCGACATCTTGATCCGCGAGAGCCGTTCGTAATCTTTAATCAAGATCGTCGTCGGCGTTTCGTCATCGATACAGTTCAATTCCGATGGGCTATGAAAGTCGCGCTCGTAAAACGGAGTGCCCAAATACATTTGACCGTCAACGTTTTGATACTGAGCTGGAACACGAACCGGGCTGAAGCATTCGAGGACGAGGTGGTCTTCTTTGGCAATGTCGTAGCTGTGGATTCGATAGTTAAACGTGCGAGGAATCACGATGTAGTCGCCACGTTTGTACGGCAGTTTTCCAAACGCAGTTTCAACGTGCCCGGAGCCTTGCTGAACGAAAATGACTTCGTCGGCCGCACCGTTTCGGAAAATCTCGTCTTGTGGTTTGTCAGGTTTGACTCGGTAAGCCACCAAGTCATCGTTAAACAGGAATGGGACTCGGCTGGTGATCGGATCGCCGCCGCGCGGGATGTTGCCGGTAAAGTGGTGTGGCTGAAGCGGAAGGTTTTTCGCCGGTTCCAACTTCATCTCATTGACGAATTCGACCGATTCGACTCGCGTCGGAGGTCGCAAGTGGTACATGATCGAATAAGCTCGATCGAATCCGACCGTCGTAACGATGTGTTCGTAAGCCATCCCTTCGCCGAGAAAACTCGTCCCCGGATCTCGCGCAAGTTTGATGTGCCGTTTACGGGGGAGTTCTCCAAGTTTTCTGTAGCTTGGCATGGTTTAACCGTGTGCAGTTTGTTTACAACGAAAAATACAATCGCTTGGTCTGTCGGCCGTCCGACGTCAGTTGTTTGTCGCGGCAGCTTCGGCTTCGTTCGACGGTTCTGATTCACCAAGCTCCGATTCAAGCAGATCACGAAGCTCTTCTTCTTCCAGAATGTCAATTTCTTCATCAACGCCCAATTTTTCATCGAGGTGGATGATGATCTTGTCCATCTCAAGCGCTTTGTCATCCGAGATCGCCACCTCCTCTGTAATTCGGTTCCTGGCAATCTCTTCCAGCATCGATTCGATACTGTATATCGCTTTGTCGTATTCGGCGACAGAGTCTTTAAGTTTTTTGATGTCCGCAACGTCGCGCTTCAGACTGTTGACTTTCAGCTTAACCTCTTTGTCAGTGATGTCACTGGTTGAAGTAATTCCGTTCTCTTTCAAGTACGCGACGGTTTTGTTCTTCCCATCTTCCAAGAGCGCGATACGTCTCTTCACCTTGTCCTGTTCAATACGGAATTCTGCAAGTTTGTTGCGAATTTCGGCTTCTGTTTTCAGGAATCCAGAATTGTTTGCGTTTGGATTAACAGGCTGGTCAACTGGTTTGACGACCAGGAAATAGTAAAGGCCAGCGCCCAACGCTACCAACAAAAGGAAAGTGAGAAGTTGCTTCATGTTTCTGTCAACGAGTAGGGTCAATCAATCGGGGTAAAACGAATCGCTTGCGAGGCAAGCCCCGCAAGCGAATGATACGTTTTATGCAATGGTGTCGCTTTTTTGGACTAGTTGTCGTCGCCCAAAGCGCCTTGGATGTCTGACAACAAGTCGTCGACGTCGCTGTTGTCGCTGCCCAAGATGTCATCGATCGATGATTCTGACGAAGTCTCCAAGTCGGCAATTCTCTCGTCAAGTTTGGCTTCTTCGATAGCAACCTTGGTATCAACTTTCATCATCAACTCGTCGACGTCTTTGGAGAGTTTGTCGAATTGATCGTTGAGCGAGACGCCTTCACTGACAAGACTTGCGTCAGTTTTCATGCTGTCCAGCAGATCCTTTTTGGCATCAATCTCTTCCAGATCGTTTTTGAATTTTGCAAGTTGTTTTTTGGTGGCGTTTTCGTTGGCCATTAATGAACTGAGGTTCTTTTCCATGACGCCAAACATTCGTTGTTTGTGATCCAGTTTCTCTTTACATCGATTTAGCTTTTTGACTTGTTCGGTCGCCAAAGCTGTGACGGTGGAAACAGGAATCTTCTTTTCGCCTACGGTACCATCGGCACCTGCTGATTTGGCTTCCTCAAGTAACGGCTGTAGTCTTTTCAAATCGTTTTTGTAATCATCTCGCTGGGTTTCAAGTTCTTTAATGTCTTTTTCGAACCGATTCCGCAATGCCTGTGTTTCGATTCGCTTTTCCAGCATCGTGTCTTTTGCTGCAAGCGCTTTTTCGTAACCGATTTGTACAGCAGCTCGTTTGACATTCAGTTCACCAAGAACCTTGTCAATTTCCTTGATCATCTTGTCTTTGACGACCCGGCCGCGAGGTCCGCAACCGACATAAGCTCCAGCAACCACGAGGGCAATCAATAAGCCGCCCAGGACTAAGTTTCGTAACATCTTTTTCTCCACGAATATTTTTGTTTGTTTTATTTGGCTAGTGTTGGCGCGAAATCTTGACGGACCGATGGGTCTGATCACGTTTCGGACCGATGGGTCTGATCACGTTTCAATTCTGCGCATCCCAAGAAAGCTCTACCGGTTGTTATTAGACTCTTTTTGTGTTTCGTATTCAAACGGCTCCTCGAGTAATTCAGTCAAGAACGAGTCATTCTTAATTTCATCCCGGCTTTCACCGGGTCTAGAGTTGACGGTCGTTTTTGACCGAGGACACGTCAAAGGGTGGACATTTGATTGACATCAACCCACTCCACTCTTGTCTGCCTCCTGCTTGCCGACGTGGGTAGCTGACACTTCTGGACATCGTTTGATATTCGCGAAGAATCAGCAGGCTTGGCGTAGGCCTTTCTCCAGTGCTCTGGCTTTGGACGGCGTTCGCTAATTGTCACAAGCGTTACAACTCGCCTAATTCGGTCATCCTATGCCGATCGGAATCGAACCAGCCGGTTATTGCTCTCCAAACCTCTGGTGATGACTAACAATTTGTCGGTCCAAACTATCGGAATCCCCGATAGTTCAGGCCGCCTCCCTCGATTTCCTTCTCATCCAACAGCAACGTATTAATGGCCACCGCCCCCACCCAGTCTAAATTACTTGACCAACAAGAGACGTCGACGCGCGAATTGGTTTCCGATTCGATCGCGACGGGCATCTTGTTCGCTCTCGTATTGACGGTCGGGCAACGGGTGATCGGATTTGGACGTGGAATTCTCTTCTGTCGATTGATGACGGACCAGCAGCTTGGTCAATGGTCGATGGTGTGGAGCTTCTTGATGATGCTGGCTCCGCTGGCGGTTCTTGGACTCCCCGGTTGCTTTGGACGCTATACAGAACACTTTCGACAGCGCGGTCAACTCGGTTCATTTGTCAAGCGCATTGCCGTTGTAAGTTCGGTTTTAACAGCACTGGTTGCTGGATCACTGATTGTGTTTCCGTCGGCCTATTCCTGGTTGATTTTTCGAGATGCGGCTCAAGCGCCCGTGGTCGTTTCGCTGGGAATCTGTCTCATCGTTGTGACGGCCTACAACTTTTGTACATCGCTTGTCGAATCGCTTCGCCAAGTCCGCTTGGTGACATTGATGAGGTTTATAACCGGTGTCACCTTTGCGGTGGTGGGCACCTTGCTGATCATGAGTTGGCAGGATGCTTCCTGTGCGGCCACGATTGGATTTGCGATCAGTAGTTTGGTTGGCGGAATCCCAGCGGCTTGGGTACTTTGGCGTTTTCGTTCAACGTTTAAAGACACAGGTGAGAAACTTGTCCAGCGTAAATTGTGGAAAAAGATTGCACCGTTTGCAGCTTGGTTGTGGCTTTCGAACTTTTTCAACAACATGTTCGAGGTTGCCGATCGCTACATGTTGATCCACTGGTCGCCCGTCGATGCGGTGGTGGCTCAAGGATACGTCGGCCAATATCATTCAGGTCGCGTCGTTCCCGTGCTGTTGGTCAGCGTTGCGGCAATGTTGGCGGGCGTGTTGATGCCTTACATGAGTGCCAACTGGGAAGCAGGTAAAAAAGACGAGACACGTAAGCAACTTAATTGGACCATCAAGATCATGGGAATCGCCTTCACGTTTGGCGGTTTTCTCGTAATCATGTTATCTCCGATTCTGTTTGATCATATCCTGCAAGGCAGATACAACGACGGCTTGGCCGTGTTGCCGTTAACGCTTGTCTACTGCATCTGGTTCAGCCTGTTCACTGTTGGGCAAGACTATCTGTGGGTTGCCGAAAAAGGAGGTTGGGCGACAGCCGTGGTTGTGTTTGGCTTGATCGTCAACATTGTCTTAAACATTTTCTTGATTCCGATGTATGGCTTGTATGGTGCGGTCATGGCAACGACGTTGGCCAATGCGGTCAACGTGGTAGGCATTTATGTTCTTAATCACCGATTTGGATGTACAACCGATGTCGGAGTCTGGCTGTGCGGAATTGTTCCGCTGGTTTTGTTGATGAACCCAATGTTGGGATTAGCGATGTTGGGAATTGTGGTGATTGCGGGTGTGAAAACCAATTTGTTGTTTAGCGGAACTGAGAAACAGGAAATTGTGTCTTCGAGTAAAAAGTTGATTGAACGAATTAAGCGACGAGGCAAAAAGTAAGATACCTTTGTATCGAAACGGAATTTGAACCGGGCGTTCAGAATTATTCCAAATGGCCAGCTTTTGAAACTTGGAGTGAAAGCCAGTAAAAACGTTTCGAAGTCTGTTCGAAAGTGCAAAACCTGAGTAAGATAAAATCGTAGTCCGGCATCAGTTGTTCGGATTGCATTTGGGAAATTGTTTCCAGTAAGTTCTAACTTCATTTGAAGGATTTCTTTGACGATGTTGCGTTCCTCCTCCACATTGACATTGCTGTTTGGCGGCCTGTTGATTCTGTTTTCGTTTGCTGTGGTAACGTCTGGATGTTCCAAAGCGAAAGAAGAAAAGAAACCTCGCGAAAGCGTCGTTCAAGATATGGAAATTAAGCCAGACGGTGGCGACGAAGCCAAGGAAGACAGTCACACTAAAGAGAAATAGACAAGCCGGTTACGAAATGGATCGCAAACGAAAAGTCGAAACCGAAGATGAGGATTTCGATGAGCAGCGGATTTGCGAGTCATTAAATCGGCTGACGCACGGCATCAAAAATTTCTTGCAAAGCGTCAATGGTGGTAGCCATCTGGTAAACGAAGGATTGAATATCGGTTCGATCGATTCGATCGGCACCGGTTGGGATATTGTTCAGCGTGGCCAATCTCAAATCAACCGATTAGTCCTCAGCTTTCTCGTTTTGACCAACAAGTCCGCGCTGAAGCCCGAAGTAAGCGACATCAATGTTTTGATTAATGGCGCTGTGGCAGATTTGAGCGATCGGCAATCGTCCTTCAAAAAACTCGTTCGTTGGAATGAGAATCCAACGCTGAGACGGTTCCTGTTTGACAACCATGGAATTTCTAACGTGGTCTCGATTCTGTTGTCTCAAGCCTTGAAACTTGAAACAACGCCTCAAGCAAACGATTCTGCCGGTGCGGATCCGGTGGTTGAAATTGGAACCGCACAGTCGGACAGTGAATGCTTGGTCTATGTCGCCGTCGCCAATTGCGCCCCGCTATCGGGCAAAGAGTTGGAAAGCATGTTTGACTACGACCATTCGGCTCACGAAACTGATTCAGCGAACATCCGTGGAGTCCACTTGGCGGCTGCCAAAAAAATCGTCGCTGCACACGGAGGCCAACTTGATTTCAAAGTCAACGAATTTGGCAGCGGTCAGTTTTCGGTCCGATTGCCGATGAAGTGATTTTGAATTACGGAGCCGGACGGATCCCAATCAGACCTTTACATTGCGCCAACCGCCATAGAAGAATCGGTGTCCGATCATCAAGCTGCGAATCACGAGATCGGCAACCATGGCGTACCAAGCCCCTTTGACGCCCCAGCCAAGGCATTCAACGGATTCAAATCCGATCAGGCTTAAGTCGTCCAATGCAAAATAAGCGGCCAGCGGAATTCGAATCAAGAAGAAGCCAAGCGCGGTAAACGCGAATGGCCAGACAGTGTCGCCAGCGCCGCGAAACGCGCCGCTGAGTATCATCACGATCGCCAGTGAAGGCATCACGAAGGCCACGATTTTCAATAGTTCACCGACCAGGACGGTTGTCGGGTCGCCTTGTTGTCCGGTGAAGAAGTGCGCAATGTTTTCCCCGTAAAAGAATAGCATCACTCCGCTGACGACCATGATCGACATGCCGGTGTATAGACATAGCAACGCTCCGCGTAACGAACGATCGGGCATCCCGGCACCAAGAAATTGACCAGCGATCGTAGCGGCAGCTACTTGAAAGGCAGCTCCGGGCAAAAACGCACAGGCTTCGATTTGGATCGTGAGCCCATGAGCCGCAGCAGATGCTTTGCCGAGACTGTTGATTATGGCCAAGAAAGTCAAATTGCAAAACAATAGAGTGCCGACATCGAATCCGGCAGGCAAACCAATTTTGAACATTTTGCCAATGATCTCGAAGTTTGGCTTCAACCATTTCCATTGCAACTTCAATCCAGCTCGACCTTTGATCAGCGTCAACAAGATGATCGTGCCACCAACGGCATAGCCTGTTGCGGTTCCGATGGCGATTCCTTGCCAACCAATCGCTTCAAAGGGTCCCCAGCCTGTGACTAACATGGTGCTAACAATAATGTTGACGATCACCACAGCCAACTTGGCAACGAAACCGGTCACCGTATCACCGGCTCCTCGTAGACAGGCCGAACCGACTTGAGAAATCGCCACCAGTGGAATCAAGGGTGTGATGATGAACAGGTACTGATAAGCAAAATCTGCCGCGTCCCCTTTCAATTGTATCAGGTGGATAAACTCATCGCCAAAAACGGCCATCAAGGTGGTTAGAATTCCAGCAAAAAGGGCGCCGACAAGGAAGGCTTGATTGCATCCAAGTCTTGCGCGGTCTACGTCACCCATTCCCACCCAGCGTGCAATCAATGCCGTTGCGCCGATGGCAACAACTGAGAACATCGAAGGGATCAACCACATTACATAAGCCATCAACCCCATCGCGGCCTTGGTGGCATCGCCGTCGGCTTGAAAGAAATGACCTGCTAACCACCAATCGGTCCAGGTTACCAGCAGCACCAACATCTCTTCTGCCAATGCCGGCATCGCCAATCTAGCCATCGGGCGAAAGTTAGTTGGTGAGTCAACGATCGAATAGGATTTCACGGACTCTGGCTTTGTGTTTGCAATTGATTTGCTGAGCAACATGGGCAGCACTGACGACGGGTCGATAGGTTAGTTTCGGTTGAAACAAACCGATAGCCCTTCTATGCGTAAAACCACCCGTTCTCAGATTATGAAACCGACTCGTTTTCGCCAACGATTTGTCTTCAAAAACGGCGCGATTTTTTGGCCGAATAAAGTACGAATAATGGCGGTTGCATGCATGAGAATTCGCAGTTTAGGGAGATTGGGTACATAGTCGAGTGACAATTTCCGAGATGATTTACTGCAGGTTATTCCTTGCAAAAAAGGTCGATTGACCAAGATTTTTGAAAATTCCAACAGTCTTTCCCCATCATTTTTCACAATTGGTACTGGACGCAATAGGGAAGCAGGGTAGGTTATGCCGCTTGAGAGCGACGGAGAAACGCTCGACCCAAATGAGCTAACCAACCAAGTGGAGAGACTTGTTTCTGATTGGCTTCGGATGGGTGAGAAGCACTTGTTGACCCGTCATTGAGTCTGAGTTGTTTTTTGCGGTAGTAAATAGATTACGTCATCACTTAATCGTGACTGAATCTTCAGGATGAAGAGTTAAACCGCGCGTTCGATTGGTTCGAACGGGGAGTTGGAGTCGATACCGTGCAACGATTGCACCGACCTGAGTTCCAAGCACCTACTTTCATCTTGACGATACAACAGGAAAGAAACATGCGTAGAAACGGATTGTTTGCAATTCTGCTATTAAGTTTTTTAACCACTTCCACCCTCGCGACCCCTCAACAGCATCCACAACCTCTTGAACAGCAGCTTCAAGCCATCAGTCAATTGATTGAGAAAGGCGACGTTGAATCTGCCTTCAATGCGGCAACCGAAGCCCAGAGGTCCTTCAGCCACGACGTCGTCTTATCGACTCGGTTGATCGATTCATTGTCGAGTCAAATCGACAAGCTCGACAAATCCAAAGCGATGCAGATCAAATTGATCAATGTCGCAATTCGAACCGCCAACGGGGTCGAGAAAAGCAAACTTTGTGATGGCAAAGGCGAGGGCGAAGTCGCTTATCGTTACATGACCGCCATCGGAAAACTCGCCGAGAAGCTTGAGTCGCGAAACGAAATGATCGCTTCGCAACTTTATCTTTCGGCCGGCAAGATCGCCACGCACCTGAAGGATAACCCTGGGTATCCGCAATCGGCGATTGAGATTCTTGCGTTGCCGATCATGGGCCAAGCCAGAGCTTACGCCGTCCGCGGCGAGCAACAGGCAGCGTTTCAATCGATGAGACATTCGTTTGAACTTGGATTCAATGATTTTGAAGCGCTCAAAGAAGATCCGATGCTTGGCAAGCTTGACCAAGAACTTTTTGTGAAAACGGTCGATGAACATTTGAAAAAGTATGAAGATAAAACAGCCCAATGGGCCAGCAAGGCTGTGGCTGAGTTTGGACAACAAAGGTTCGATTTTGATGTCGAAGACATCGACTCAGGTCAAATCGCCAAATCTGATTTCCGCGGCTCAGTCGTGGTTGTTGATCTTTGGGCGACTTGGTGTCCGCCTTGTCGGGAAGGCATCCCGCACTTCATCGACTTGGCAGATCATTTTGAAGACTCAGCCGTGAAGGTTGTTGGCATTTCGATGGATTCTCCACAGGACCCAGAAAGTTCTCTCGAGAAAGTCCGAGACTTTGTTGAAGACTCAGAGATCAACTATCCCATCGGCATGGGCGACGAGAGGGTCAAGTCACAGTTGTCGAGCGAGCAAAAACTTCCGACGACATTGTTTATTGACCACAAAGGATTCGTTCGCTACTCGGCGGAAGGATTCCACAATTTTTATCAACTCCAAGCGATTACAAACGAGTTGTTGAAAGAGACCAGCCCAATCTCATCGCAAAACGAGGGAATGTAGTTGGCGTGTTAAATACATGACGATTCAAACGGCGGCAATTTGCTGCCGTTTTTTTGTTGGTTGCTTCGGCAATCCTGTTAGTGAGCGGGATTCTATTGGACGGTCTGACGAACCGCGTTAAAACTGAGGATTCGATTTCGCTCAGATTACATTTCTTCGCTCACAGCCAAATGAAGACCAGCCTTAAAATTTCGTTCTTCATGATATTGGCGTTTTTGTTTGTCAGCGCGGTCGTGGTAGCGTGTTGGCGACCTGGGCTGATGCGGGGTCAACCAAATAGCGGCCATCAACTTGGCGGCGATCTGTTGCCTGATGTTCCTGGCAACACCATCGCTGCATTCGAAATTGGAATTCGAGACCATGAAACATCGGACGGTTGGAAGTACGCCGAATGTGATGTACGCGAAACCTTCGATAATCGTCTAGTCGTGTTTCACGATTGGGATCTGTCGAACGTTCCAAATTCCAAGTTCAATCAAGCAGTGATCGGTGAGCCGGTGGGTGAACAACCGGTCAACCAATTAACGCTTCCGCAACTTCAGAGCCTCCGTCTTCAAGACGATTTTCGGATTCCCTCACTGGAAGAAGTTCTTCAAGCTGCAGCAAGACTCCGTCCTGCCAAACCGGTTTTGCTGGAGATCAAACTGTTGCACTCTGATTCGGCTCGTTATCGCTTACTCGAAGTCGCGAAGCTGTATCGCGACGAGCACGAGTTAGAGATTCATTTTTTGGCGTTTATTCGAAACATCAATCGCTCGTTCGACGATCCCACAGAGTGGCTCGACAGAATTTCTAAAGCTGGCTTTCGCGTCTATCAAACTTTTCGTCCCAAAACGGTTGAGTACGATTTGTGCGAAACCTGGGACGACTAGATCGTTGTCAGAGGTTGTTCATCGTGTTTACGCACTTCGCAACTTCAACGTATCACTCGACGATGTATCGTTCGATTGCGAATCCAATTTCTCAAACGTAACGGGATCCACGCCGGCCATGGCAGCAAGCTCACGACGAATGGGACGGTTCAGCATTTTCTGCGTCTCGGTGATGAGTTCCGTAACCGGATTGCCATCGAGCACACGATGATCAAACGTTATGAGGAATCGGCTTTGTCCCTTTCGTGGAAATGGATCGATGCCGATCGTCGTTGTGTTGGGTCCAAGATGTCGTTCGCCAAAGGCCCCCTTGTTGCCGGAGAAACTCATTCCGAACGTCCCCATGTGTGAGGCTCGCTTTTGTGGCCACAGATTAAACAGCGACCACCAGGCGAACTTTCGCACCAATGAAGGAGTCTTTGCAAACGTGATCTGATGCCGAAACTGTTTGATCGAGTCGACAGGATCTTTGCGATAAACGTCGTAGTGGGCTTGCAGGTCGAGCAGCGTCTCATTGGCTGGGTCATTAAACCTTGCGAACAGCAATCGCTCTTCGCCATGCCATTGCCGACCGATCGTCATCATGCACACACTGTAATCGTGTTGATAAAGATATCCCCATGGAACCGAAACGTAGCATTGCCGCAAGCTGGGCCGTTTTACGGCGACTTGCGCGTACGCCTTCATGAACAGGACGTTCCAACTGATTTTTGGCCTGACCATCCGTCTTAGTTTTGCGATGTCGGTTACGTCCAGGGTGGCTGACATACCAGCTAACGGGATCTTGTTGGCCATGTGAATCACGTCATCGACCAACCTTCTGCCGTTGGAAAGTTTGATTCGTTTGCCCATTAAACACCTCAAATTGATTCTGTTTTCGCGGCGAATAATGGCAGTTCCAACAGCCAACGACAAGTTCGATCTGGTTATCAAAGTCCACTCGCTAGCGATCTTTTGAAACCTCGTCCCAGTGTTGGAAGTAACATCAAACGGCCAATCCTCAAACCTTGCCAATGATGATGAATTGTTGGAAATTCATGGGTGAAACAGGCTACTTACAAAGAACCAGACAGTGGAAAGTCCACCAAGAGTCGGATATCATGCTGGCTTCACCGAGTCTTAGGCCTCGGGTTGTGAACGAGCAAAGTTCGATTCAAGCTATTAATTCCAATCAAGGAAATTGTCGTGATCCTCAAAAAACTCCCCGTGCTGGCGGTCTGCCTGGGACTGTTCAGCTGGCTGGCTCCGGCTGACGTCTCGGCCCAGCAGCCCAAGAAAATTACCGAAGTCGAAGGTATTACCGAATACCAGCTCGACAACGGCGTCCAAGTCCTCCTGTTCCCCGACGCTTCGAAGCCTCAATTCACCGTCAACATGACCATCCTTGTTGGCTCCCGTCATGAAGGTTACGGCGAAACGGGCATGGCGCACCTGCTGGAGCATATGTTGTTTCGCGGGACCGACTTGTTTCCCGACACTCCAAAGTTCCTCAAGGATCGCGGCGTGTTGAACATGAATGGAACGACTTGGTACGACCGAACAAACTATTACGAAACGCTGCCAGCCAAAGAAGATAATCTGGATTTTGCGATCCAGATGGAAGCTGACCGTTTGATCAACGCCTGGATTAAAGCAGAGCACTTGGAAAAAGAGATGATCATCGTCCGCAACGAATTCGAGCGAGGCGAAAACAGCCCGTTTCGGATCCTGATGCAACGCATGTCGGCGACAGCTTACGAGTGGCACAACTACGGAAAATCGACGATCGGTAATCGCAGCGATATTGAGCGAGTTCCAATCGAAAATCTACGCCAGTTCTATCGTAAGTTTTATCAACCGGACAACGTGATGGTGGTGATCGCCGGAAAATTTGAACCTGAGAAAGCACTCGAGTTGGTCGAGAAATATTTTGGTGCTCTTAAGAAACCAGAGCGCGAGCTTCCCAACACTTACACACAAGAGCCAGAGCAGGATGGCGATCGTTTTGTCTCGCTTCGACGAACGGGAGATACACAGATGGTCGGTTCGGCCTACCATGTGCCAGCCGCGTCGAATGAAGATTACGCAGCCGTTGAAGTCCTCGTTAACATTTTGGGTGACACGCCTTCAGGGCCTTTGTACAAGAATCTTGTCGAATCAGAAATTGCGTCCGAAGCCAGTTGCATGGCGATTAAGACTCATGATCCTGGATTGATGATGACGTTTGTCGAAGTCCCATCTGATGGCGATTTGGACAAAGCTCGCAAAGTGATGACAGAAACGATTGAAAACGCGGCCGAAAAAGAAATCACCGATGAGCGTGTGAAACGCGCGATTCGCGACATCATGAAAGGCCGTGAAAGACAGTTTTCAAACTCCGAACAGTTTGCGATCGCGCTTAGCGAGTGGCGAGCTTACGGCGATTGGCGTCTCTATTTCTTGCATCGTGACCGACTTGAAAAAGTCACTGTCGACGACGTTAAGGCTGCGGCCAAAAAGTACCTGAAGGCAGACAACCGAACTGTTGGCGTCTTCATTCCTACCGACGATCCTGATCGATCTCCTGTTCCTTCAACGGTCAACATTGCGAAATTGCTCGACGGTTACAAAGGCCGCAAAGCGATGTCCAAAGGTGAGTCGTTTGATCCGACGCCTGAAAACATTGAAGCGCGGACGACCAAAGGAACGTTCGCCTCCGGCGGCAAATACGCTTTTCTGCCAAAGAAGACTCGCGGAGGCCGTCTCAATGTTAGTGGCGTGATCCACTACGGAGGGTTGGAGTCGCTCAAAGGCAAGGTCACGGCGGCGGAAGGGTTGCCATCCATGCTGACTCGTGGCACCAAGAATCTTTCGTTTCAGGAGTATCAAGATCGACTTGATGAAATCGAAACGACTTTGGGAATCGGTGGAGGACCAGGAAGCCTGTCGTTCAGTATTCAAACCAAGCGTGAACGAATGGCCGAAGCGATTGACTTGTTGCGACAAGTTCTTCGTGAGCCTGCCCTTGAAGGTGAGCAGTTGGATATTGTTCGTCGTCAACAGATTACGCAAATCGAATCGGTTTTGTCCGATCCGCAAGCGTTGGCTCAAACTGCGATCGCTCGCAAAATGAGTCCTTACGGAAAAGACGACGTCCGCTACCAGCGAACGCTTGAAGAAGAGATCGAAGCGTTGAAGAACGTTAAGATCGAAGACATCTCGAGTTTGTACAACGAGTTTCTTAACGGAACGAATGTCGAAGTCGCCGTCGTCGGAGACTTTGACGAAAACGTTGCCAAAGAGGAATTCGAAAAAGTATTTGCAGACTGGAATTCGGATCAGGCTTACACTCGCATCGAATCTCCGGTGTCCGAAATGGCCGGTGAAAAGATTGTGATCAAGACTCCTGATAAGCCCAACGCGGTTTACGTGGCGGCGCTGCAAAAGCCAATGAACGATACGCATCCGGACTACGAAGCGTTGTTGATCGGCAATTATGTGCTTGGCGGTGGTCCCCTTTCATCACGGTTGGCTGACTCGGTTCGTAAAGACAAAGGTTTGTCTTACGGAGTCGGTTCGATGTTTCAGGCTGATTCACAAGACGAATCGGCGCGTTTCATGATGTTTGCGATTTCGAATCCGGCAAACACACCGGCAGTAATGGATACAATTGCTGACGAAGTGAAGCGGATGCTCGAAAGCGGCGTTGAGTCAGAAGAGATGACCAAGGCCAAGGAAAGTTACTTGAACAATCGCAAGGGAGGGCGAGCTCAAGACCGGCGTCTGGTCGGCACGCTTCGCAAGAACCTTGAATTGGGTCGTGACATGCAGTTCTATCAAGACAGTGACGACCGAATCGAGAGCTTGACCAAAGAGCAGATTGACAATGCTTTGCGTACCTTGATCGATCAAGAAAAGTTGATCATTGTGACTGCGGGCGACTTCGACAAAGCTGAAAAAGAAGCGGCAGAAGCTGCGGAAAAAGAAGGCGAAGAGAAGCCGGCCGAAGCAGAGGCTGTCGGCGCGGGAGGATCCAAGTAATTGGGCCTCGGCGATTATCTGAGTTGATCAAATTTTGATTACCAACTGTATGTGTCGATAGAGCGGTGAGCAGTTTTGCTTGCCGCTTTTTCGCGCCCTCCGCAGAATGATTAGCCCGGCGAGAACAACTGATTTGGTTTCCGATTGAAGCGAAATTTGAATTGAACAACTATCCTGCGTATCGGATGCGATAGAGGCCGTTTAGCCCTTCGTCGTCACCAAAAATGGTTCCCAGGCCGCGGCCCGAGATCAAGATATCACCTGTGGTTGGATCGACGACCATGTCTGTAATGCCTTTGATACCTGTTGCAAAATTGAATTCACTCAGCGAACCGTCATCGTTCACGCGGAAACTTCGAATCCAGCCTTCAACAAAATCGGCTGCGAGGTACCTGCCTTGCAATTCGGCAGGCCAAGTTGATCCTTCGACGAAAGCGCCACCAATTACCGACCGTGAATCGGGATGAGAAAGTGCCACCGCAGGTCCAACTTGTGCAATCCTTTCACCGCCGCCTCGAAACGTTACATTGCCTTCGTAGAACGGCCAGCCAAAGTTTTCACCCCCGTTGGAGACATTGAGTTCCTCGAAACGATTCCTTCCAACATCGGCGATGATGATTCGTCCTGGGTCGCCTTCGTTGAGGCGGGTTGAGCCCGTTCCCGGTTGCACGTCAAAACGGAATCCGTTCCTGATCCCGTAAGCCCATGTTTTGGATGCCGTTGAGTCGCGGTTGCCATCAAAAAACGGGTTCGTCCCCAATCCGCGACCTGTGGCCGCGTTGACGCGGAAAAGTTTTCCGGCGGCCAAGTCGAAGTTTTGTGAATTGAAATGTCCCGGATCATCTAGGTCGTTGGAAGCTGAGTCTCCCCAAGTGAACAATAACGAGCCATCGTTTCCGAATTCAATATCGCCCTGGCTGTGAAAGTTGGTTGCGAGCAAGCCATCGACTACGGTGCGTCCAATCAAGATTCGCGCTGAAGACGCTAAAGCACGACTCAGATCGCCGACATCGCGTGTGAACCGAGTCAATCGGCCAAACGATTCACCGTCTTGCGTCGTTGTATACAAAGCGTAGACGAACCCGTTGGACTCAAAATTTGGATCCAGCGCGAATCCAGACATCTGCCCCGATCCCAGATTGACGTTAGAGACTTGGTCGCGGATATCTAGAAACGGAGAGGTTTGTCGAACCCCGTCTTCGATCAACCAGACGATCCCGCGTTGATCGACAAGATACTGTCGGCCGTTGGCGTCAGCTTCAAGTCCCGTCAAAAAACTTGTCGCCGAATCGTTGACGACTTCTTCCAACACGAATCCTGGCTGAAGGACGGTCGGTGTGCTTGCGTCAGTTCTGCGAATGGTTACCGCATCGCTGCCTTTGGTTTCAATGACTTGTGCGAACAAACTATTTCCGATCGCCAAGGCGTTGACTTCTTCAAACGCGTGATCGGTTTCGGCATCTTGAGATTGTTCTTCCTGGAGCGAGATTCCAAATCGAGCTACCGAGTTGGGATTGTGATTGACGTCTCCGCGTTCCAGCAGGTAAGGCCTTTCCAGTCCATCGATTTCGACGACACCGCTTGACGCTCCCGGCTCAATCGCCAGGTAGCCGACGACTTCGACAACGTGACCTGTAGCCTGTGTGGCTTGTTCTTCAAAAATCGCCACATCGAATGCTCCTCGCGAAACGTTTCTGGCGCGAACGACAACCGGAGCTCCATTTTGCGTTTGTACCGTTAGAAATAAGTACGGACGTGTCGTGAAGGCTTGAGTAAATCGTTGGGTCGTCCAATTCGCGTTGTCGGAGACGTCAAGCTTTCCGATTTCCCATGTGCTTCCATCGGCTGATTGGAATCGGCCTTCGTTGAGCGCCAGCCAATTCTGCTGCTCTTCATCATGGATGCCGTCAAGATAATTCCACTCTTTGAATCGCACGTCGAAACTGGTCGATGTGACGTTGCGAACTTGAGTGACGCCAGGTGAAAGATCATTGCTGGTCGACGGACCAACAATGATGACAGGATTGGACAAAGGCTTAATCTCTTCTGTGATCCAAATGTGATCGACGCTTGAAGCGCCAGATTCGCCCTGAATCCCACTGATCGTTGGATTCAAATTGAATTCGAGAAACCCGTCACAGGTCAGCCACTGGCTTTGCTTGAATCCCGGATCGCATCCATCCGATGCACGCCAGGTCCCCGTTGAGAAAACGTCGGGCGCGTCGGCGTCGTATTGCACACCATCGATCGTTACCGATTGTACGCGGACGTTTCGGTCAAACTCTGGGCCGCTGTCGTCGTTTTTGAACAGAACTTTGAAGTTCGACGGGGTAACGTCGGTTTCAAAGTTATACGTCACGAACTCGCCGTCACTCGCATTGCCGGCAACGTTGTTGATCGTTGCGATGACTTGATCGTCGACAAGGACGTCAACGATTTCCTCATTGGTTTGACCGGCGATGGTGAGCTGAACCGTCGACAACATCATCCGCGGTTCCAGCGGCTCGAGGCGTAGTTGATTGTTTTCGATTTGGCAGGATTTGGTTTTGCGAAAAAGGTTGTTTGAGAACATGTTGGCTTCATTCGTGGCGGCAGTTTCAGAAGTACTGCCATTGTAGTTGGACCACGAAACAGGCTTGTTGGACGAAGCCGAAACAGGCTTGTTGGACGAAGCGGCATAACCGTTAGAACAGGAACTAGACGAAGGGCAAAATTGACCAGGCGTGTTGACGAAAGTGGGTTCTTTCACCAAAGCTGCAGACGAATATGACGTAGAGTTTCATGGGGTTGGCCGGTAGTTGTCCTGGCTCCATCCCTCTTTCCTTTCGAGAAATGGAAAATTCAAGGCTCAATGATCAACTTGAGAGATGCGATGAATTGCGAACAATGCCAATCGAATATGAATCTTGTGACCAACCAGCAGCACTACCACTGCGTAAGTTGCAACCGATTCGAGTTCCCGACTTCAATTGAATTGTCGGCCGACAAAGTTGTGCCGGCGGGAAAAGCGACAGATTTTTTGTGCCCCAAATGCGACGGCCACAATTTGCAAATCGGCACAATTTCCGGCACACAAGTCTGCTTCTGCGATAACTGTCGTGGGTTTGTGATTGATCGTCTTTCACTAGGCGAGTTGATTGAAGCGCTTCGTGGAGCCTATGAAGGCAAAGACGATCCACCGATTGCGATTTGTCCCAACGCGATTCACGAGGTCTCCAATTGCCCGGCTTGCTTCGAAAAAATGGAGACATTCAACTACTGCGGTCCAGGGAATGTGGTGATCGATAGTTGTAACGGTTGTCAACTTACATGGTTGAATCACGGAGAGCTGGCTCAGATCGTTCGGGCTCCCGGCAAACGTGAATACGATTCTTCGCTGGGGTTTATTGCGGTCCCTCGTCCGTCCGGAACCGATGTTCGCGGAACACGAGTTGATCTCGCCATGTGGCTTGCCGACGAACTTTTTTAAGCAACGATTAAGTTTGCGACATCGTTAACTGAGTGAGCGACATCGTCACTTGGCTTTCGCTTTCAATAACTGATGGCAGCGTTTTTCGATTTGAGTTTTCAACACGATCGCCGTTGAAGTTCTCGCAATGTCCGGGATCGCCAAGATTTTTTCCAACACGTCCATCAAGTGTTGATTTGAACGAGCGGCAATCACGCAAAGCAAATCGCCTTGCGCGGCAACGGAATTTACTTCGACGACCTCGTCGATCTTTGCCAGCGGTTTGACAACCGAATCAATTTGTCCCTCTTGCACTTCTACCGTAACGAAGGCCTTTACCTTGAATCCCAGCAGGTCCAAGTCTAAGTTTGCAGTGAAATTTTGAATGACTCCCGCAGAGACCATTCGGTCCAGCCGCATTTGAACGGTTCCACGCGCGACACCCAGTCTTCGCGACAGCTCCAGCACTCCCAGCCGCGCATCACGCTGTAGCTCAATCAGAAGTGATGCATCCAAATCGTCCATGGCGTAATCAGATTGTTTGGGCATAACGGTTTCCTTTGAGAAACACCGAGCAAAAAGGCTGAGCGTGTGGCAGCTCAATAAGTCTTCAAATCGTCCATGGAGTAGTCAGATTGTTCAGGCAGCTTACAGAAATTTGAATAGAGCTGAGCAATGTGTACAGATGTTAGCACAATTGTTGATCAAAAGTTGCTAAATTGGTAACATTGATGATCCAATTTGCAACAACATCAACGATTTTTGGATCGCATTAGCAGATCCGATATATAGGAGGCATGCCATGGGTCCATTTCCCCATACCGCTCCACGAGCGACCATTAGTGATCAAAATCCAGCCGGAACCGATGGGTTTGAGTTTGTCGAGTTTGCTCACCCGGATCCCGAAGTCCTTCGCGACTTGTTTACCGCAATGGGCTACACGCATGTCGCCAACCATAAGTCAAAAGCGATCGAGGTCTGGCAACAGGGTGACATTTCGTACCTGATCAATGCGGAACCACAGACGCATGGTGCAGAGTTCATCGAAGCTCACGGGCCGTGTGCGCCTTCGATGGGTTGGCGTGTCGTCGATGCAGAACATGCCTTCAAACATGCGGTTGCCAAAGGAGCAGAGCCTTACGTGGGCAACGGCAAAGTCATCGACGTTCCCGCGATCATAGGGATTGGCGGATCGCTAATCTACTTCATCGATCAATACTTCGACGCGAGTCCTTACAACGCAGAGTTCGACTGGGTTACCAACGCGCATCCGGAAGGAGTTGGGTTTCATTACCTTGATCACCTGACGCACAATGTCTTCAAAGGAAATATGGACAAGTGGTTTCGTTTTTACGGCGACCTGTTCAACTTCCGGGAAATTCGTTTTTTCGACATTCAAGGTAAGCACACTGGTTTGTTCAGCCGTGCCCTGACGTCGGCTTGTGGCCGAATCCGTATTCCGATCAACGAAGATCGTGGTGAAACCGGACAGATTGTGAACTATCTCAAAAAGTACAATGGCGAGGGAATTCAGCACATCGCCGTGGGAGCTCGAGATATTTACGATTCGGTGGACACCATTTCGGAGAAAGGTGTCAAGTTCATGCCGGGACCACCGGACGCCTATTACAAGATGTCTCATGATCGGGTCGTTGGGCATCAAGAACCAATCGACCGAATGAAAAAGCATGGCATTTTGATCGATGGTGAGGGTGTCGTCGACGGCGGCGAAACGAAGATTCTGTTGCAGATTTTCTCCAAGACCGTGATCGGTCCTATCTTCTTCGAATTCATTCAGCGAAAAGGCGATGACGGTTTTGGCGAAGGTAACTTCAAAGCCTTGTTTGAATCGATCGAAGCCGAAGAGATGGCCCGAGGCGATTACTAGAGGGTATTTCAAAACCTGTAGTGGACTTCGCCAGAAGTCCCAGCTCGCTTTCAAAACAAAGGGAATTCTGGCGAATCCCACTACGATGATCGCACGATTTTAGGTTTTGAAATGTCCTCTAAATACGACCTTCAGCGTGCGAGTACCAAGGTTTGTGATCTAAGAGAGGGCGGGATTGTCTGGCACGGCGAGTTCGACAGCGGCAAATCGGGTCCTGATAGAAACACCATTGAGGTTTTAAAACTAGCCCCTGTGAAGGAAACGCAAACCCGATAAAATGACTTTTGCTGACCATGGCTATTGGAATGACCATAGCCGATCAAGGATTTTCGAAAGTCTATACGTGGCCGATACGATCTCACCCGACGCTCAATCGAACGCAGTCGACAGCTCGGAGCAAGAAACAACGATTTGGCAGATTGATCTTTTTCCAGTCGATTCGATGCCGGATCGGTTGGCTGAAGAAGTGCTTGACGATGCACATGATTTGCAAATAAGCGAAGGGCTCAAAGTCAAAGCGGCGCGCAGTTTTCTGATTCAAGGTGCGATCAGTGAAAGCCAAGCCAACGACATTGCCAATCATCTTTTGGTCGAACCGGTTGTGGAACGATGCGTTGTTGCGAAAGTCGGCAGTCAATCTCTCGGAGAAATACCTGACGGATTTTCGACGCTCGTCAATGTGATGCCTTTGCCGGGAGTGACCGACCCGCAAGCCGAAAGTACGTTGACCGCGATTGCAGATTTGGGCTATGCCGTCGAAGCGGTGCGAACGGTGAGTCGATTTTGGATTTCAAAAATCCCTGCCGAGAATCTCAATCTGCTTTGCCAAAAAATTCTTTGCAACGATTCGATTGAGACGATTGTCGAAGGCCCGCTGTTGATCGATCAGCTAAAACTTGGCCGAGAGTACGAGATTGAGAAAACGACGGTCCCAATTCGAATTCTGAGTGATGATGAACTAACTGACATCAGCAAGAAATGGCAATTGAGTTTGTCGTTGATCGAGATGCAGACGATCCGGGATCACTTTGTCGATTTGGATCGCGACGCGACTGACATTGAGCTGGAGACGCTGGCTCAAACTTGGAGCGAACACTGCAGCCACAAGACGCTGGCCGGACGAATCGCTTACAGCGACGAAAACGGCGAACTTGTGTTCGAGAATATGCTTAAGGAAACGATCTTCGCGGCAACGGTTCAAATTCGTGAAGACCTTGGAGCCGTTGATTGGTGTGTAAGCGTCTTTAAAGACAACGCCGGCATCGTTCGTTTTGATGATACGTACAATGTGGCGTTCAAAGTTGAGACCCATAATCGTCCATCAGCGCTCGAGCCCTACGGTGGAGCCAACACAGGAATCGGTGGCGTGATTCGCGATACGCTTGGCACCGGCATGGGAGCAAAGCCGATTTGCAACACCGACGTGTTTTGTTTTGCTTCTCCCAATACGCCCAGCGACGAGCTTCCTCCGGGCGTTATGCATCCGCGCCGAATTATGAAAGGCGTTGTGTCCGGTGTTCGTGACTACGGAAACCGAATGGGAATTCCAACCGTCAACGGCGCTGTTTACTTTGATAAACGGTACGTCGGGAATCCGCTCGTGTTTTGCGGAAACGTCGGGTTGCTTCCTCGCGAAATGTCTTTCAAGGAACCGCAACCGAATGACTTGATCGTTTCGATTGGCGGCAAAACAGGTCGCGACGGGATTCACGGTGCGACGTTCAGTTCGGCGGAGCTAACCGAGAGCAGCGATATTACTTCCGGTGGCGCCGTTCAAATTGGAAACGCGATCACCGAGAAAATGGCGATGGACGTGATGTTTGCCGCTCGCGATCGTGGGCTTTACACTGCGGTTACTGATTGCGGAGCGGGTGGATATTCCAGCGCCGTCGGTGAAATGGGTGAAGAGATTGGAGCTGAAGTCTGGCTTGATCGAGTACCGCTCAAATATGATGGTCTGTCGTACACCGAGATTTGGATTTCCGAAGCTCAGGAGCGAATGGTGTTCTCGGTTCCGGAAGATAAATGGGAAGAGTTTCAAGCCGTATGTGAAGCCGAGTCGGTCGAAGCCACTGTGATTGGTCAGTTCAAACCGACAGGAAATTTGCGGCTGATGTATGAAGACGAATGCGTTGGCGAACTTGCGATGAAGTTCATGCACGATGGCCGTCCGCCGATCATTCGCCAGGCAACGTTTACTCCTCCGGTTCAACAAGATATCGAGGAGCAATCGATTGAGTCGAGAAATTTGACAGACGACCTTCACGCGATCTTGGGATCGCTGAACGTAGCGAGTAAGCACTGGGTCATCCGCCAATACGATCACGAAGTTCAGGGTGGTTCGGTGATCAAGCCTCTGGTCGGTGTGATGAACGATGGTCCCGGTGACGCAGCGGTTGTGCGACCGGTGCTCGATTCGCGTCGCGGATTGGTAGTTGGTTGTGGAATGAACCCCTATTACGGTGACATTGATCCGTATCATATGGCGGCCAGCTCAATCGATGAAGCGATGAGAAACTGCGTTGCGGTGGGGGCAGATCCTTCTCGTGTCGCGATCCTTGATAATTTTTGTTGGGGCCACACCGATCGACCGGAAACATTGGGCAGCCTCGTTCGTGCAGCTTTGGCTTGTCGTGATCTATCGGTTGTGTTGCAGACGCCTTTCATCAGTGGCAAAGACAGTTTGCACAACGAATTCAGTTACACGAATGCGGACGGCAACCGCGAAACGATTTCCATTCCGTCAACGTTGTTGATTAGCGCGATGGGCCAGGTCGATGATGTAAGCCAGTGTTTGACAATGGATTTGAAATCTGCTGGCAATGTGTTGTATCAAGTCGGCGAAACGGGCAACCATCTTGGCGGGTCGCATTGGGGATTGGTTTCGGAAACCAGCGGCGGGTTCGTTCCAACCGTCGATCCTGAAAAATCGAAAACCACGTTTGCGACTTTGCACGCAGCGATCAAAAACGGCGTTGTGCGAAGTTGTCACGACTTGAGTGAAGGTGGTTTGGCAACTGCGGTCGCAGAGATGGCTTTCGCTGGCGGGCTGGGAGCGAAGATCGATGTCGATTCAATCGTAGTTGAAAGTGGCGGATCCAACTTGGTCAAACTGTTTTCGGAGTCCAACACGCGCTTTGTGGTCGAAGTCGAACCTCAACACTGCGAGAAATTCGAGCAGGAAATGCAGGCTGTTGGGGCGGTCAGGATCGGGGAAGTTACGGCAGAAGCCAACGTCAAAATCTCCGCAGGTGACTTGCAATTGGTTGCAGCAAGCAACGAAAGCCTGAAAAAAGCGTGGCAATCACCATTAGATTGGGCATAACAAGGTAGTAATTTACGGGGTCGACTTTTTTCAGGTGCTGGCGATAATTGTCTTGGATGAATGATGAGACGCTCATCCCCCCTCTTTCCTTGCATCCTAATTTGATCCACTACTGATGAAATATTGATCACGTAAACTTGTGATTGGATTCATTGGTCTCGCAGTTAGATAAACTACTTCCAATCCCAGACTTCTAGAGACGGAACATGTCTGAAGACGCCTATTCACTTTATCAATTGGTCGCTGAGGATAAGCGATATCCAATCGAAGCCTATATGTTTGTTCGCGAAGCACTCGACTACGCGACCGACAGTATGGCACTGGGGCAACAGTACAGTATTGATTCAGATATTGACGATCCCACTGAGCAAGCTCATGTCGAACGTCATTTGACGGGCCAACAGTTATGCGAAGCCATTCGTGAATACTCGGTCAAGCAATTCGGCTATATGGCTCGGATTGTCTTAAAGAACTGGGGCATCGAAAGTACAAGCTGCTTTGGCGACATCGTTTATAACATGATCGACAAAAATATCATGAAAAAGTCCAAACGTGACAAACGATCACACTTTGACAACGTTTACAATTTCGATGAAGTCTTTGAATCTCAATTCGAAATCTGTCATTCAGCCACCACTCGCCGCGTTTAAGGCAAGTGCTTTCTTTTTGTAGCTATAGCTTCGTGAATTGTTAATTGGAGTGTTGATATCTTCAGCTGGCTCTATTCACGGCTTGTTTTCGTTCCGACGTTGCTTTGGAACATGCTACTTGGTCGATGGTTGAAAGTTCGCAACTGGTGGGATCCCATCGATCCGCACGTGATTGTGGGCGCGTTTCCGTTTGCTCGCGACGTTGAGAAACTCGCTGCGCTGGGAGTCAAAGGAGTCGTCAATACTTGTGACGAGTATCCTGGTCCGGTTGCCGAATACGAACGATTTGGCATCGAACAGTTTTATATGCCGACGATTGACTTCACGCACCCGTCGCTCGAAGACGTCACTGGAGCGGTTGAGTTCATTGAAGGAAAAGTTGGTCAGAACGAAACCGTCTACATTCATTGCAAAGCGGGTCGGGCTCGAAGCGCGACGGTCGCTCTTTGCTGGTTGATGAAAGCAAAAGGGATGTCAATGGATCAGGGCCAAACCCATTTGCTGGAAAGTCGCCCGCATGTAAACGCTCGGCTGACTTCGCGTCCGGTCGTGCAAGAGTTTTCGGCCCGGTTGAAAAGTTAGGCTTTGATTTTTTCAGTGGTCGAATCCAAATAGAAAAGGCGAGACCAACATGGCCTCGCCTTTCTCGAATTGATTCGAATTTCTACCAGCGACTCAACCGATCGCTTATTCAATCACAGTCACTTTTTGCATCACGTCGCCTTGGCGAATTTCATCGACAATGTCGATGCCATCAGTGACTTTTCCAAAACAAGTGTGTTTGCCATCGAGGTGAGACGTATTGTTGCGGCTGTGGCAAATGAAGAATTGCGAACCACCCGTATTGCGGCCTGCGTGAGCCATGGAAAGCACGCCACGGTCGTGGTACTGATTGCCACCTTCAAGTTCACAGTCGATGTTGTAGCCCGGTCCGCCCGTTCCAGTGCCCTGTGGGCATCCGCCTTGGATGACAAAATCATCAAGAACGCGGTGAAATGTCAGGCCATCGTAATAGCCCTTGCGCGCAAGGTCAGTGAAGTTCTTGACCGTGTTGGGAGCATCGGCTTCATACAACTCAATCTTCATGAGGCCTTTGTCTGTAAGAATCTCAACGTGCATTTTTCTTCTATCATTATGGGGATCAATTGTCTTGCCGCCAATCGGCTACGCCCAATTGTCACATAGACTGTTTGGGCTGGCAATAACTCAAACTGAAACAAATCGCACAGCATGGCAATCAAGAATCGGAACTACTCCGCTTTGTGTATCCATACGCTTGAAACCACTTCCAGGCATCGTTCAAAGCGACGTCGACATCGCCAATTTTATAGCCCAATTTGTCGATCGCTTTCTGGCTGGAGTACCAATGATTCATCTGTCCCATCGCCGTTGCGGCCGAATTAACGGCCAATTCAGTCGGTGTGAATTTTGAAATGAGGTCGCCAAATCGACCCGCAGTTGCCGCAATCCAGTTGGGCAATTGCTTTTTTGGTTTGCTGCATCCGATCGCCGCCGCCATCTTTTGCCAAAGCTCAAGGTAAGTCAAGTTCTCACCGCCGAGAATATAATTTTCACCTGCCCTGCCCTTTCTCATCGCCAACACGATTCCATCCGCCACATCGCGGACGTCGACCACGCTGCAGCCGCCGGCGGGCGCGAAGTAGTTCAGTGTTTTTGATATCGCCAGCATCATCTGACCTGAGGACGGCTTCCAGTCGTTGGGGCCGACCATAAATCCCGGATTCACAATCACGCCATCAAGCCCACGATCAATCTCGCTAAAGAATGCAGCCTCGGCTTCACGCTTTGAAACAACGTACGAACAAGTTGACTTTGGCGGGCCGGTTGTTGATTCGGAAACGGGCTGGCCATCGCCGGCTGACGGAAACGTATCGACGGTGCTGACGTGAATCATCCGAATGTTTTTTCGTCGTGCAGCTTGAGCCAGCAACTCCGTCGCGCCAACATTGAATTTTCGGCTGGATTTCAGATTGGACCAGCCGACTTGGATCATCGCTGCACTGTGCACAATCAAATCAAGGTCCGCAACGAGTAAGCCAACTTCCTTCGGATTGGTCAAGCTTGAATTTGATTTCTCGATCTTCAGGCCATCAAGGGAACGTTGATCGGAAGACGTGCGGACAGTGGTGACGATCTCATGGTTCTGTTCAAGCAATGTTCGGACAAGATTGTTGCCGAGAAAACCCGTCGCTCCAGTTACAAGAATTCGCATGATGACTCAGAAACAGATTGCTTTTTTTGAAATGGCTTGGGTTGAAGTTGCTGTAATCAAAGAACTCCGCGGCCCAGCGCCGACTACACCAACTACGCGTTGTAAACGTTGACGAAATTGTTTTCGAGTTCGATGTCCGGAAAAATTTGCTTGACGTGATGCTTAAAGTGTTCCACGTAGTCGGGCATGATGAATTCCAGTTTAAAAGGACCAGTGCCTTCGATGGTGATGGCGTGATCATGATATTTAGAGTCAATCGTCTCTATCAAAAATGCAATATGGCGGTTGTAGTGCGTCCAAAGCGCAATCATCTCGCTCCAGTCGGCGGCCGCCCAGTTTTGTAGATCGACCCAATCGTCTTGCGCGTAGCCGGGGAAATTCAAGTGAGGTTGTTGCATCATTCGGACGAATTTTTGCTGGTTGTTGCAAGCCGAATCGATCAAGTGCCCAAGGATTTCTTTCTTTGACCATTTTTTGGGAGCGGGTCGGATGGCAATGGTGGATTCGTCAAGCGATTCCAACATCGGGACGACGTTGGCAATCACCTCGCGAAGTTCGTTGGCTACGTTTTTCATGGTAATGGCTGGTTGCAAATGAAAAAATAGAATGGAAACCGGAGTGGCCGGCGATTCGATGGAGCAGCCATCGAAAATTCGGCTCACGGCAACTATCTGAAAACGACCGAAATGATAAAGTATATCTGATATCGGGACTGCAATTTAGCACGTAACGGCCGACAATTTTCTGTCCGTCAAACCAGTTTAGTGACGAAGCGATTTATTGCCCATGAGTTCAATCAGTATCGATCCGGTTTCCAACAAGGCAGATCAAAAAGCGTTTATCAAATTCGCTTGGGATTTGTATGCGGGGGATGAGAATTGGATCCCTCCACTGAAGATGAACATCAACGAATTGCTCAATTACAAAAAGCATGCGTTCTACGATAACGCCGAGATTCAAACTTTTCTCGCTCGCCGCGACGGCAAAATTGTGGGGCGCATTGCCGCGATTGTTGACGGGTGGCACAACGATTATCACAAAGAGCGCCGAGGAATGTTCGGCTTCTTTGAGTGTATTGACGATCAGGATGTCGCCAACGCGCTGTTTGATCGAGCGAAGGCCTGGTTTGCGGAGCGAGATATCTTTCTGATGCGTGGACCAGCAAATCCGTCCCAAAATTACGAATGGGGATTGCTGGTAGAGGGCTTTGACAGTCCGCCGACTTTCATGATGACGTACAACAAGACTTACTATGGGAAACTGATTGAAGGTTGGGGATTCGAGAAGTCGCAAGACATGTACGCTTTCATGGGGCACGTCGACATGCTTCAGAAACTCGACCCCAAGTTGACGTTTGTGGCCGAGGAAGCCAAACGACGATTCAACGTCAAAGTTCGACGACTCAATAAGAAAAAATTCACCGAGGACGTCGACAACTTTTTGAAGATTTATAACTTGGCGTTGCCCGGTCAATGGGGTTTTACGCCGATGTCTGACGGTGAAGTCAAAGCGACTGCGGCGGGGCTCAAGATGCTGATCGTGCCCGAGATGACGACGGTTGCTGAGATTGACGGGAAACCCGTTGCATTTGTGTTTGGGCTGTTGGACTACAATCCAACGATCAAAAAGATTGACGGAAAACTTTTTCCATTTGGGTTTTTACGAATCCTGTTCGGTCGAAAGAAAATCACACGAATCAGGCTGATTAGCACCAATGTGTTGCCCGAGTATCAGCGTTGGGGACTGGGGTTGGTGCTGCTAACGCGACTGGTACCAGAGGTCATGGAATGGGGAATTCAGGACGCAGAGTTTTCCTGGGTGCTAGAGTCCAACAAACTGTCGCGTGGAACTCTTGAAAGAAGCGGCCTAAATCGGGACAAGACCTATCGAATCTATGACTACGATGCGTCATAATTTGATTCCAAAGCCGTTGGCGCAATAGCTATTCGATTCGTTTCTCATTCCACCACAACTTTAAATGAAGCCAGTTCGAGAAGTTGTCGTGACCGGGATGGGCGTTGTTAGCTCAATCGGGATTGGAGTCGATGCTTTCTGGGAGAGCCTTCTTTCTGGAAAGAGCGGCGTCGGATTTCGAGAAGGGTTTGCCGATCCTGAATCACCGATCCGGCTGGCTGCTCCAGTGACGGGATTTGATGCAAAACTTTACGTGAAGCCGCGTAAGGCGATCAAAATTATGTGCAATCCGATTCAGTACGGATGCGCTGCGGCCAACATTGCGTTTGAAGATGCCGGATTTTCAAAAGAGAATCCAGGCCCGCTTAACGCAGATCGAGTCGGAACACTGTTTGGAACAGAGACTTTCTTTGCTGACCCAAACGAGGTTGCTCGAGTATTCCGCAGTTGTACGATCGATGAAAACTACGAACACGATCGTTGGGGCGAATTCGCCATGCGTCAGATACAGCCATTGTGGATGTTGAGATATCTTCCCAACATGGCGGCGTCGCATATCTCGATTGCGATCGATGCACGCGGGCCGAGCAATTCAATCTGCCAAGGCGAAGCATCGAGCATGTTGGCGCTCATCGAAGCAGCTGACTTAATCCAGCGTGGAGCTGCTGACGTCGTCATTGCCGGAGGAACTGGATCACAAATGGCGTTAACGTCAATGTTGTATCGAGGAGTCGCTGGGCTTTCAACGCGAGTCAATGATCCAGAGAAAGCTTGTCGTCCCTTCGACGCTGATCGAGATGGATCCGTGGTTGGCGAAGGGTCAGGCGTGGTCGTGTTGGAATCTCGTGAGTTCGCTGAGTCGCGAGGGGCAAACATGATTGCGAAATTGTCGGGCTACGCACGGTCGTACTGCCATCCGATTGACGGTGATCGTGAAGCGGCATTCTCGTCATCGATCGAGCAAGCGATTGGTTTTTCAGAAATTGGTGCTGATAAGATCGGGCTTTATTCAGCCAACGCCAGTGGAGATATCGTTGGCGATGCTCAAGAGGCAAATGCGGTTGCAAAGTCGATTGGCGATACGCCGGTGGTCGCCTTTAAGTCGCATTTCGGAAACACCGGCCCCGGGACTTCGATGTTGGAGTTGATTAGCGGACTGTTGGCGCTAAAGCATCAAACGATTCCCGGTGCGTTGAACTGCGATCAGCTTGATCCAAAATGCAAGATCAACGTTAGCTCCGATTCTCGGCCGCTGGAGCACGAAAGTTTGGTCAAGACAAGTTATTCGGCAACGGGACAAATCGTGTCAGTCGTTTTTGAGAAAGCGAACTAGTTATGGCAATCAGAGTAGGAATCGTTGGCATCGGATTTATGGCTTGGATTCACTGGCTGGCTTACCAGAAAGTCGACGGTGTCGAAGTCGTTGCCATCAGTTCTCGTGACGCGAAACGCCGGGCCGGCGATTGGACTTCGATCAAAGACGGGAATTTCGGTCCGCCTGGCGAACAAGTTGATTTGTCGAGCGTAGAAGCGTACGAATCCATTGAACAATTGTTGGCCGACGAAAACGTGGACTTGGTTGATATTTGTTTGCCACCCAGTATGCACTGTGATGCGGTGGTTGCCTCCGCCAACGCGGGCAAACATGTTTTTTGTGAAAAACCTTTAGCTTTGTCATTGGCTGAGTGTGATCAATCCATGGAGGCGTGTCGCGCGAAAGATCGTCAGTTGCTCGTCGGCCAGGTGCTGCCGTTTTTTACTGAGTTTCAGTTTGCGGTTTCGGTGGTCAACAGCGGTGAGTACGGAAAGTTGTTAGGTGGCAATTTCAAACGTGTGATTTCCGATCCAACGTGGCTGACAAATTTTTACGATCCAAAAGTTGTTGGTGGTCCGCTGTTTGACCTGCATGTTCACGACGCGCATTTGATTCGTGTTCTCTTCGGGATGCCGTCGACGGTTTACACCGCGGGACGAACGCGCGGTTCGGTGGCGTCGTATTTCAACTCGATTTTCAGATTCGCTGATCCAAACGTAAGCGCGTTGGCGACGTGTGGCGCCATTGATCAGCAGGGAAGACCATTTTCGCACGGTTATGAAATTCACTTGGAGAAAGCAACGTTGCATTTCGAGTTTGCGGCGCTGGATGACGAACCAGAAACAATGCAGATGAAAGTCTTAACCGAAGACGGCAAGGTGGTTCGACCGGAGCTTGGTGATGGAGATCCCGTCGCTGGATTTGTGCGGGAAATCGAAGAAGTGGTCAAGTCGCTTAGTTCGGGTGAATCGTCTCCGCTATTGTCTGGGCAGCTTGCCCGGGACGCGATTGCGATGTGTGAAGCGCAAGCAGATTCACTGGCTTCTGGAGAGATCGTTTCTGTTGCAGGTTAAAGTGCAGAACGCGGAATTTAGAATTTGAAATTCGAGGATTGAAATGGCCAAGTCAAAACGGAAGAAGCGCAAGTCGTTTGTGCCGCCACCGTCGGAACCTGAAACCAAAAAGAAAGGAGCTTCTTCTTTAGATGCTCCACCGCGACGTTGGGGATTGCTCGCGTTGTTTTTCACGATCGCGATCGGTGGCACTTATCTGGCCATGTGGATGCGGCCGCAAATTGGAATTCCAGAGTGCGGCTACAAAGTTGTCGCAGAGTATCCTCATGATGGCAGTGCGTTTACGCAGGGGCTGTTAGTTAAAGATGGCTTTGTCTATGAAAGCACTGGTTTGTTAAAAGAGTCAACGCTGCGAAAAGTCGACTTTGAAACGGGCGAAGTGGTGCAGACTCACAAACTGAAGGATAATGAATTTGGTGAAGGGCTAACCTATCTCAACGGAAGTTTTTACCAATTGACGTGGCAAAACAAAATTGGCTATGTCTACGATGAGAACTTCAATCAAACAGGGACGTTTGAATACGATCACGAAGGATGGGGAATCGCGACCGATGGAACGCATTTGATCATCAGCGATGGGACCGCTCGATTACGATTTCTTGATCCAAAGACGTTTGAAGAGAAGAAGGTGCTGTTCGTAAAACGGGCGGATCGAAAGTTGATCGGCCAATTGAATGAACTGGAATTTTTTGGGTCGAAGATCTACGCGAATCGGTACAACAAAGATGAAATTTATCGTATCAACTCAGAGACTGGTGAAGTCGAAGCCATCGTTAACCTAAAAGGTTTGTGGCCCGTTAGCGAACGACCGAGGCGGAGCGGACAGGCCGTCCCGCTTAATGGAATCGCGGTCAATCCGAAAACCAACAAAATGCTCGTAACGGGAAAGCTGTGTCCGAAGATTTTCGAAATCGACATCTTTCCCAAATAGCATCAACGCTTTCGGGAGCTTCGCCCTCCCAACCTGGTAAAGGCCACGTCCAACTTGGTAAGGCAGGCCTCCCAACTTGGTAAGACCGCCGTTCCAACGCACGGTTTGCCAGCGCCTGAGCAGGTCGCTCATATTGTTTAGGTCAACGACTCGCCTTCGAGTTTTTCCAGTCGGCCTTTGGTTTTCGATGCGATTATTTCAATTCGCATTCGCGCCGCTGGGTTGTCGGTGGCTCGGGTCAGTTTAATGTCCTTGAACCCCGCCCACAGCAAAATCTCTTTCAAGCATTCAGGCCCGTTGGGAAACCAAGCCAATTGATAGACGCCAGACATGACTTTGGTGGTGCTTTCTTTTGCCATCGTCATGCCGGTTGGATTGTTGGGATCATGCATGGCAGCGGTACTGATCAGCATCGTGTCCGATGTTAAGTCAGCCGCGATTTTCAAGCCGGTGACGGGATCGGGTAAATGATAAAAGATCCCGCTGAAATAAGTCATGTCGAAAGGGTCAAGATTCTTCTTCGGCAGATCGTAGAGATCCATCACGTCGAATTGAATATTGTCGACCGGTGCGACCATGCGATGTCGTTGAACGAATCGGGCTTGGTTGATCCAGTGTTCGCGAACGTCGAATCCGTATGCTTCATCAGCGCCGTATTCTCGCGCCCAAAAACAGTAGCCACCACCGTTGCACGCACAATCCAGAAAGCGTTTGCCGCCAAGTCCATCAGGAAAGATAGATTTAAGCTGCGAATGGAATCTGTCTTTTGGCGAAATCAAAGTCACGCCGTCGTTTTCATCACGAGGCAGAGTACCGGTTTCGGAAAAGATCTTACCTGTCGAAAAATCTTCCGTAATGTCAATGTCGTGGTGCCAGGGACGCATGCTTTTGATTTGTTGCGTAAGCGCCTCTCGGTTAATCGTTGATCCCATGCTTGATCCGAAATTGGTAGTGATTCAAGAACGGACAGTGTAGTCCACAAATTCTTTACGGAATGCTGTCCCAATATGTTAGAGTTGTCAGGCGATTGTCCAAGGGGGGATTACCGCTCCGGTATTGATAAGTCATCGTTTTTGTATTGATTGGTTAACTCAACGGATGAAGTTTTGAATAATACGCATCAGAAAACCCCGGGAAACATGAAACGTGTCTTGATTCGCTGCATCTTGATAATCGGATTCACGTACGTGGCAATTCTCGGGTTTCTCATTGCCTGCGAGACGACCTTGGTTTATCCGGGCTCGAGATTTCCTCGTGGAAACTGGGAACCCGATTTTTCTCATGAAGATCTCTATTTTCCCTCCGCTGACGGTACGGAACTCAATGCATGGTTGTTGCCGGCCGACGCTGGGGACGCGACTGAGCCAGCCCAGGATGGCGATCCCTGTTTCGTTTTGCTTTGTCATGGAAACGGCGAAAACGTGGCACAGTCGTCGGGTTACATAGGCCGAAATGTTCAGCAAACGCTTAACGCAAATGTGTTGGTGTTCGACTATCACGGATTCGGTAAGGTCGGTGGGGTTCCCAATGAGCAGGCCGTCAAAGAAGACGCAGAAGCGGCGCTCGGTTTTCTCTGTGAACGTTTCAGCATTCAACCAAGTGATGTGATCGTTGTTGGTCATTCAATCGGCGGTGGCCCAGCAATACACTTGGCGGCGACGAAAGGCTGTCGTGGCTTGGTTGTTCAGCGCACGTTCAGTTCGCTTCCTGATGTGGCTCAGTCGATGTATTGGTGGTTGCCTGTTCGCTACTTGATGAGTAACGAATTTAACTCAGCGGAAACGATCAAAAATTATGACGGCCCGTTCTTGCAATCGCACGGTGAGCTGGATCGGTTGATTCCAATTGAGTTCGGCCGCAAGCTTTTCGAAAGCTGCCCTTCGACAACAAAGGAATTTTTCGCCGTGCCTCAGATGGGGCATTTGGATCCACTACCCAAAGAGTATTGGGTGAAGTTGGATGAGTGGAAGAAGGGTTTGGATTGAGTGGAATGTTTCTGAGAACTTTTAAGTCTCGTATCCGCTTGGGTTCTGGGATTGCCAGTTCCAACCGTCAGCGCACATTTCTTCGATTCCTTTTTTGGCGGTCCATCCCAATTCGTCAGCAGCCTTTTTGGGATCGGCGTAACAAGCGGCGATGTCGCCTGGACGTCTTGGTACGATTGCATAGGGAACTTTTTTGCCGGAAGCTTTCTCGAACGCGTTAACGATTTCCAGCACGCTGTAACCATTTCCGGTTCCCAGGTTGTAGACAACGACACCGGGCTTTTCTTCCAGTTTTTTCAGCGCCAGTACGTGACCGACAGCCAGATCCACAACATGAATGTAATCCCGTACGCCGGTTCCATCTTTTGTCTCGTAGTCGTCTCCAAAAACGCTGAGCTTTTCCAGTTTGCCGACAGCGACCTGTGAAACGTAAGGGAGAAGGTTGCAAGGAATTCCGTTTGGATCTTCCCCAATGCGGCCGGAATCGTGAGCGCCCACCGGATTGAAGTAACGCAAAAGCGCAACGTTAGTATCCGGGTTGGCCGTGTTCCAATCTCGTAAAACATACTCCATGATCAACTTACTGCGACCGTAAGGATTGGTGACTTCCTCGATCGGCGTGTCAGCTGTCTCGGTTAGCGGAAGTGATTTCGGCAATCCGTAAACAGTCGCGCTGGAGCTGAACACGAAATTCTTAACTTGATGGTTTTGCAGGACTTCCAGAAGATTCACGGTACCTGTGATATTGTTGCGATAGTAGTGAAGTGGTTTGGCAACACTTTCTCCAACAGCTTTGAGTGCCGCAAAGTGAATCACCGAATCAAAATTACCGCCTGCCACGATTTTGTCCATCGCTGCCATGTCAAGGATGTCGGCTTTGACAAACGTTACCTCTTTGCCTGTTAGTTCGCGGACTCGGTTGAGCGACTCTTCAGAACTGTTGCTGAGATTGTCTACAGCGGTAACTTGGTGTCCGGCGTTAACCAATTCAAGGCAAGTGTGGCTGCCGATATAGCCGGAACCTCCGGTGACAAGAACGTTCATGAGGAATCCCTTGTGAAGTCGCAATTAGAAAGGAAGGTGGCGATAGAGGCGAGTTAACGTCGTCTTGGAATCAAAGTAAACCCTACCGCATGGTATCAGAAAAGGCCACGCGTGAGTTACGTACAGCGTGATTCGTGTTAAGCGGTCTCGGTTACGATGCAGCCCTGAAGTCTTGCCCCGGCATCAGTAAGCGCACGAACTGCTGACTTGGCAATATCTTGATTGCTGTTTCTTACGCTTACTAATAGGTAAGTTGCATCACAAACTTGTGACCATAGTTTGGCAGCTTTGCCATGGGCATCACCGATTGAAACACAGGTGAACTGATAGTCCTTTTTCATCTTTGCGGCGGCAAGGTGTAATTGCCTGTTGGCGTCCCAGCGTGGTTGTTTGGTCACGCCGCTAGGCATAAAGTCAAGTTTTGAGTTTCTGTTCCGCAAGATCGTTCGCTCCCAATCCATTCCCATGGAAACGATTTCTCTCACACCTGGCTTTTCACGCATCCCGCCGGCGATTGTCAAATTTTGATTGTCGAAGTCAGAATCGACCAGCAAGATCGAACCCAGTTGGCGACCGGCCAATTCTGCGGCTACACGTGCGCACGTCTCATCGGTGTGGGATGACTGTTCAGTGCTGGCGAACAGGATGATCGATGCCGACTGAACTGGAAATCGTTCAATGATTTGATCAACCAAGTCGGTAATGGCAGATTTGGTTGGAGGTGGATCGATGGTTGGGACGCGTGAAACCTTCGACGTCGAGTTTTTGTCATCTGTTGTGTTGCTGTCATTGGTTGTGACAGGGGGTGTTTTCTCAGCGGCGGGCGTCAGAAGATGAGACTTCGACAGGCGTTCAGTCGTCTGCGGAACTGCTTCGTCCGAAACTGTTTTACCAACGAATGGAATAGCAACGGTGACGATCTCGTGAACCGGTTGCGGAGTGACTTGCGATGATTTTGAGAATGGAAGTTCTTCAGCATCATCAACGCGCGTCGTTTGGAAGGCTTTTGGTGCGTTGACTGGGTTCTCGAAATTTTGGTCAGACAAAGCCTTTCTCGCTGCCTTTTTCGCTTCGTGAAGCCAGCGTCGACCGGACGCACTGGAGATGCCATTAGGAGTTTGCGGATTGGTCGGCATTTTGATTTCTCAATGTCGAAAGAACGATTGGGTCAGGGTAAAAATCTGCTGCATTGTTCTTTGTTCGTTCACAAAGAACTGACGCCGCATTCTGTTTTGTGTTGTTGTTACTCGTCTTAGCTGTCTGATTATATTGTAGAACCGAATTTATTCATCGGACATGTTTCTGAGTTGATTGAACAAGTCCTGGTAGTCAATTCGTGACGCGCGACCAGAAGAAGGTGCTTCCTGCGAGTAGGGTGGCAACGGCTCTTCTGTTGAGTCAGCTTTTTGATTGTTGTTTTCCTGCTCCGAGACAACCAACATGTCACGATCGTCGGATGAACGGTCTGGTTCAGCCCCCGGTGGTTGAGCGAGTGGATACTGGATCGAAACAGGATCTGACTCCTGGTCGGATTCTGAACTCGGTTGGTCAGGACTACTTTGAGTTGCACCAATCAGTTGTTGTTGTTCAAAAATTTGCTGAAGTATAGCCTGCGACTGGTTCAGCGCATTGGCTGTGTAGCCTGCTTCAACTTCGACCGGCTCTGGATCAGGTTCGGGAGCAGTTTCTGACATCGGGTCACTAGGTGGTGTAGGTGCAGAAGGTTGTTCAGCATGGACTGGAGCTGATTGGATGGATGCGATTTCTTCGACAACTGATGATGCTGCAGTTTCCTGTGAAAGTTCTTCTTCGATTGTGTCGAGTGAAAGCGATTTGATAATCTCTTCTGCTTGACGTCGAATTTCATCGTCGTTGGGCTGAGATGCCTGAACGTGAAAGCTATCGGCAGCTTTTTCGTCGCTTTCACCGGATGGAGCTGTGTCCGTCGTCTCAGGTGCGATAGCATTTGAAGCTTCTTCTACTTGCGCCAATTCATCATGGCTCGAGGCGGCACTGCTGGCGAAATCTTCTGCAATCGTCGGAGCGGCCGCGCGATGTTGGCTGATTTCAGATTCGATAGAGACTGGTTGGTGTTCGTCTGCCGCGACGTGGGGCACGACAGTTTCCATTGGCGTTTCCTGAACGACGGTTGGAGCTGATTGTCGCGGCGCGACCGCGGGCGTTTGCGCGGACTCAGGTTCTGATACAGTTTCAGCTACTGTTTCTGATTGAGATTCTGTTGTTGAATCCGGAGCAGGTGCTTGCTCAACGTTTGAGTCTATCGGTTGCAAGAATTGAACTTCGTCTTGCGTCACTTCCAAAGAAGATTGGTTTTGACGGGCGACGAATGGAGAATACGTATCAGCCAAGAGTTCTTCATCTTCAAAAGAATCAGAGGCGAACGGATCATTGGCCTGCATAGGGATCGTTGACGCAGGTTCGTTTGGCTCAATGCTTTCCGAAGGCTCTGTGTCGGAACTTGTGACCGACATTGGAATCGACGTCGGTTTTGGTTGTGTAGGTGGAATTGCTGCGTCGGTTGTTTCCAGGTCGGCTGTTCCGACTGGTGAAGTCGGAACTTGTTCCGATTCCTGTGGTTGAACCGGAACCGCAGTCGTGGATTCAGCTTGTGAAGGCGGTTCGGCGTCGGTGGGTGACTCGTTTGATGGGTTGGACGATGAGCCGTAAACGGAGCTAAGCAATTCGTCTTGCTCCTGCACCAGGGACTCAATTTCCGTTGCCGGCTCTTCCAGAAAACCTAGGTCGATCGTTTGAGATGCAGCACCCAGAATATTGGCAACAGGTGCGACCGAAGGTTGAGCCGCCGGAGCTGCTGGCTCAGCGTTGGGTTCGGACTCGGATGATGCGACGCTTTCCTGAGCAAGTGAATCCGCGTCGTCGTCCAGACTTCCGAATTCAAGCACTGTCCAGTTTTCATCTTTTTCAAGTTCTGCAGCGGGTGAGTGTTGTTCAGGCTGCCACGATCCCGGCAAGTTCTGAACGTCCGCCCAAGCTTCGCTGACGACCTGGCAGTTGATCGGTTTGATATTCCGAGTTGCTGCGATGATCATCGCGTGGTCGCAGATCTGGTTGATAAAGCGGGGACTTCCGTCGCTTTGTTCGTGTACCAGTCGCATTGCATTTTCGTCGAACATCGATTCGACATCTGCACCAGCGCGTTCAAGATGCGACTTGATATATGCTTCCGTCTCGTCTCGGCTTAGTTTTGACAGGTAGGTGCGGCAAGCAATGCGCTGATTGAACGACTCGAGCGCAGGTCTTGTCAACGACTCTTCCAATGTGTTTGTACCCGCCATGACCAGTCGGATTCGCGGCTGGCCATTTCGCACAAAATTTGTAATCAATCTAACTTCGTCTAGGATCTCCTGATTAAAGCGATCGGCATCATCGATTAGCAATAAAATGCCGTTTGGACATCGATCGCCTGGTTTAAGGTATTCAATCAAGGCCAAACGCATTTCGCTTTCCGACATGTCGCGATAAGGCTGCTGAAGTTCGAACAAAATGTTTTGTAGAAAGTCGCCTCGGTTGTTGAATTTTGAACATCCAAGATTCACGACACGATATTGAGAGTGATACTGGTCGTCCAGCATCGCCAACAACAATGACTTGCCCGTTCCCGTCGCGCCGACAACAATGACTGGGCCATCACCTCGATCGATTGCAACACGCGATTGCGCTAACGATTCCTTGATCGAACTCGCCGCAAAATAATGCTTGACGAATGGGGCGGACGTAAAGGGTCGAGATGTTAGGTTGAAGGTTTGCTCGTACATTAAAACGACTTCCTGTCGAAGTTGACTCGTAACGTTAGTTGCCGCGGAACATCCAAACGACTCTTGAAAATCCGTGGAATGGACTTTCCCAAAACGCGTTTCGGATATCACTATTCACCAAGCAAAATCCAATCGCCAACATGCAAACTACAAACAAAGCAATTTCGCATGTTTTGACAATTTGATTCGACATCGGCGAATCCTGGAGAGCTGTTTTGTCGATGACGCCCGAGCCCGTGGTTTCGTCGTAGCGATATCGACTGTCGATCGTCGCCAAGACGGGTAAGCCCAGTTTCTCCGAAACTTCGCCAGCGCTCTCAAAGCCTTTCTCAGTGAACGGCTGAAAGAAAGTCGCGACTAGTCCAGCAAAGAACAATGAGAAAAATCCGAGCAGCAAGAGTTGAGGTTGCGACGGAATTCCGCCAATCGGAGCAGCCGTTTTTCTTTGGACGCTTTCGACCGAGAAAACCGGTCCACCACTCCCATTTTCGGCTGCCATTGTGGCTTCCGATGCGACTTCAGCAAGCTCGTTTATCGTGTCACGAAGCGATCGAACGTCGACTTGATCCAGTTGAGATCGGACGTCGTCGTTGTTCATTGACGTGTTGTCAGATGCCGGTTTGTTTTTCGAAAACGAAGCTGACCTGAAAGGAGAATCACTTGACGTGTCTTCGTTTTGGCTGTTAATCGAAGCGAGTTCGGCACGTGCTTGTTCAATTTGTTCTTGGACAGCTTTGACACGTGGATCAAAGTCTGAATACTCGCTTGAAAGCTGTGCTCGCTGATTAATTAATTCGCGAATCGTATCGTTGATGTTTGCTTTGGCCATTTCATCAAATGAACTTGGCTCTTCATTGGCGAAGTAGAACTCGGAATCGTTGGAAGCAAGTAGATCCTCTTGGCCCACGTTGGACAGGTTTTGTTTAACCGATTCCAGATTGCCCTCGATTTGCGAAATCAGCGAATCTGCACGGTCTCGAATTTGAAGACGTCGCGATTCAAGGTCAGCAATCTGATTCGTCTTATTCATTGCGTCGGTCGGCAACAATGCCGCCAACGGCGAAGTCATGAAGTCCCGTGCCATTTCGGTTGCCATCAGGTTGACCATATAGTCTTCGCGTGGCGAGCCGGTTCCGCGGAGGTTAATATCGATGGCGAAACGATGTGAATCGTCAATCTCGCGAAGCGAAACATTGAGTTGCTTACGAACTGTTTTCGCCAATTCTTGTTGCTGATGTGCGTCCAGTTGTTTGCCGATGCCGCGTGATTTCATCAAAGCGATAATTGAATCGATCGATGTCTGCCTTTCTAAGACGTCGCTCAAAACGGGCTTGAATTTCTCAGCTGAGTCATGTCGCTGAGCCAAACCAATTTGAATCTCGCTTTGGCTTGAATAACCTTTGGTCGAAAGTGGCCAAAACATTCCGAGTAGCAGGAATGTTGTCAAAGCGACAGTTACGAATGCCAAGGCTTTACGTCGCCAACCAACTTTTGTCAGCAACCAGGTTTCGGGATAATGCTCGTTTGTTTTCATGGTCGTTACCAAGAGAGGTGCGCATCGGCAACCCCGCGGGAGGGTTCCGTACGGTTCTAGGATCGACTTCTGTTCAAAACAGCTTGAATCAGTTTTGACGATTGTTTCGTTAATTCCGAACAACACACGTCTTTCCCCGCGTTTTTAAGAGCAAGGATTGATAGCACTCGGCTGCAATCATGGATGGGGATCAGCGTTTGAGTAGTTCGGACGCGTCGAGACTTTACCAATCTCAAGAATTCGACGTAATGCTGATCTGAAGAAGTTTGTTTTGGGAGTATATGACGTCCCAAGCGTCAAAATCTAGGAGAAGGATGGTGAATTCTGCCAATCAAGCAAGCAGTTGTCACGCAAACGAAGAAGTTAACGCGTGATTAAGTTTAACGCAGCATCAATCCGTCAAACAGGGCCGCTTTCGGGTCGCTCGGTGCCATCGTTTTCAACGATCGGGAATTCCTCTCCAGGAAGTCCTTGGAAGCGCTGGAAGTTTGGACGTTTGATTTGTTTCTCAACGGCAACCAAAGTTTCAAAGACGCCCTGTTGAACAACTTGGTCGGATTGGTTGAGCAGTTTTCGCTCCCACGCAATTTTTCCAGTCCGCCGTCCCTGCTGCGTTTTGTCGAGGCATTTTGTTTCGACGTAAACCGTATCGCCAAAGAACAAAGGTCTGACAAACTCCCAATCTCGAACTGCCGTAAACGCGATTGTATTCACATTTGGAAAGTAGCTGCCCAAACCGGCGACCCATGAAAGGCCCAGCAGTCCGTGCGCAATCGGTCGACGGTAGTGGCTCTTGGAAGCAAAGTCGTAATCGACATGAAGCGGATTGAAGTCACCCGTCATGCTCGCAAAGTTTACGACATCGGATTCGGTAACCGTGCGCCTGGGGCTGATCCAAATCTGCCCGACATGAATATCGTCAAAGAAAAGCGGTGAATCCATTCTCTGCCTTGTTGAGTCTCGAACCGTTCAAACCGAATTGATTTGAAAGTTTGAGATTGTGGCTCGACTTTCCGTGTTCGCATCACAAAGCTAACGTTTGTGGTCGCGCTTGAATACAGAAGTAACCATCGACAAAGATTGAATCGAAGATCGGCTTACTCAAGCGTTGTTACCACAAGTCATCCTAGTGCCGGTGAACGTTTCACGCGGCACAAAGTCGGGGTGAAAGGATTCGAACCTTCGACCCCCTGGTCCCAAACCAGGTGCGCTAGCCAGACTGCGCTACACCCCGAAGTGTGAACTTGAACCTCAATCGATCCTGTCGACGTTGCCGAAAACAATGAATTCAATCGTGGCCGTTTCACGAACTACCGCCAATGGTCTATCGACATCGTTCGGATAAGTTGCACCAATAGGCATGACTTAAGCCGTAATGTTACCGATCATCCCAAGTTGATGCAATCGGTGTTTGCCTCTTTTTCTCCTTCCATTCCGTTGCCAGATTTGGCCCGGATCCAAATGGATCGCCCGGCAATCAACCCACATATTGGCTGCCACGATCAGGAGCGATTTGGCCGAGCAAAAGTTCACGAAGCCGCTCAAATTCCTCAGAATTTGAGAAGGAAATCACAATCTGCCCACGCTCTCGGGCGCCCTGTTTGATTTTGACTTTGGTCCCCAAAGCCAATTTGAGTTCCTGCTGGAGCGATTCAATTTGACGGTCTCGATTTCGTCGACTGCGCTGCAGTGCGTTTTTCGGTCCTGGCCCATCTTCGTCGAGCAGTCGCTCGGAGACCAACCGTTCGATCGCGCGAACGCTTAAGCCTTCACGCGTAATCAAATCACAGTACTCTTGTTGCAGAACATCATCACCAAGTGGCAACAAAGCACGCGCGTGACCGGCAGAGATCTTTTCTTCCTGAATCGACTTTTGAATCGTTGGAGGAAGTTCCAGCAACCTCATGAAATTTGCAATCGTAGAGCGATCAATCTTAAGACGACCTGCAAGTCCTTCTTGCGTACAATTGTGTTCATCGATGTAGCGTCGAAATGAGAGTGCTTTTTCAATCGCGTTAAGATCTTTACGCTGCAAGTTTTCAACAATCGCAAGTTCACTAACCAAACGATCGTCTGCCGTCCGAACGCGAGCAGGAATGGTTTGCCAGTTTGCTTTTATTGCAGCGCGTAAGCGACGCTCGCCACTGATAAGTTGATAACGTCCGTCAACAACGCGCACCAGGATCGGTTGCAGGATGTCGTGCTCTTTGAGGCTTTCGGCAAGCGATGCGATTTCGGGTTCGCTAAACACACGTCGAGGTTGGAACGGATTGTCTTCAATCTCGTAAACACTCAGGTGCATAACGTCGCTGGTCGACTGACTGTGATCGGTTGTCGTTGGTATATCAACGCGATCTGGAATCCCGTCATGGTCAGCGTCTTTAAACGTTCCACGATTTGCGATTGTTTCGCTCGGCGAAGATTCATAGTCCGGTTCGGCCAACGCGGTTGACGATTGTTGTTGTAGTTCCGTTGAATTCAACAGGGCTTCTAGTCCTCGCCCCAAACGTTTCTTTCTAGTCACGCTCTAATACCTCCATGCATAGTTCTGTGTAAGCTCGACTTCCTCGCGATCGGGGAGCGTAATCAAGTACGCTCAATCCGTGGCTGGGTGCTTCAGTGACTTTCACATCGCGCGGAATGACTGTATCGAAAACAACCTCTCCAAAAAATTCTCTTACCTCCTGGTCGACCTCCGAAGTCAACTCAAGAGACTCGTCATACATCGTGAGCAAGATCCCTCCAAACGTAAGTTGACCAGGGCGATCAAGCATGACGTTTTTGATGACTTTGATCATCAGCGCCAATCCCTCCATCGCGAAGTACTCACATTGGATTGGCATTAAGACTTCGTTCGACGCTGAAAGCGCCGTCTTGGTTAGATGCCCCAACGATGGCGGACAGTCGATCAAAACGTAATCGTAAAGAATCGCGCCGTTGGCCAGATGTTCCACGAGGATGTGACTCTCGGATTCGGCGTGTTGTGCTAGCATGTCGACGTCGCGAAACAGATGGCTTCCCGGAAGCAGCTTCAAGTTTCCGACTTCGGTATCGAGAACTGAATGACGTATCGCTTTGTCGACAACGAGTGGATGGCGATCGACAGGTGTGTGACCCAGGCCGGTTGTCGCATTGCATTGCGGATCCATATCAACGAGCAAAGTCTTGTGTCCGGACATCGCTAGTGCGCACGCCAGATTGATCGCAGTGGTGGTCTTTCCCACTCCGCCTTTCTGATTGGCAACGCAAATGGTTCGGCTCACGGATCGTCCTTGATCATGGCTTGGGGTCGAATTTGGTGTTTCAACGGCCAAAGACGCGTAATTGCGTGTTGGTTTGGTCCGGAATCGCAAAATACCACAGTTCAGCCAACTGATGGAATGCCAATGTGCGTGCTGGCGCAGGCCGAATCAACGAGCAAACGGAGCTCAGACTTGTGCATAGTAAATAAAGATCCAGGCGATGAGCGCTGGGATCGCGAGCGTCAGGGAGAGCATTGTTGCCAAGGTAACTCGGAAGTATTTCTGAAGCGTGAAGAATTCAATCTGGTCTTTTTCAAGTCGTGACTTTTCCAGTTTGGTAATTTGCCATTCTGCGCGGAACAGAAAATCGGCGCAAAAACCGGAAGCGCAAGATATGGCAATCACCAGGATTCCGATGTATCTGTTGCCGGAAAAATCAGCGTACAGGATCAGCAAGGTGCCACCTGCAAATAGAATTACGAATAGAAAGATTGCGAAAGCCGCCCCCAAGTAGAGCCACGGTTTCGATCGAGATAAGCGGCGAAGGACTTCGAGGCTAACTCCATGTTCCGTGTTCCTGTCGGAAATGCCTTCCGCGATCGGCGCTTGATACGGGTTGTCGATTTTTGACTCTCCTTTTCACCTCGATCCTGGTATTCCTTCCCAACTTGCTTCGGGGTGCCATGCTACACGCTTGCGTGAGCATGCTTTTTGGAGAGCAGTTAGTTCTTCGCAGCGATCAATTCTTGGCCATACATCACGTGGCTCTCCTATTCACTATCCCTTCAAGCCTTTACGTTCTCGAGTTGGGGTTCACGTTTGGTTGCGAATAACCATCGTGTTCCACGTTCAACAAGCTGGGTAAGTATAAGCAAAACAATCAGTTTCACGTGGAACTCGATAAGTGATAGCACTTTTGTGTTGATAGAGTTCAAGTATCCAACGGGTTAATCATCAGTCCGCTGAGAAGCTTCGGATAGAAGTAGGTGCTCTTGGCTGGCATCCGCAAACCTTCTTCCGAAATTACCTTCACGTCTTCAACGCTAGCAGGCATTACCAGGCAAGCCAATTGAAAATGCTCGCCACTACCTTGCTGCCCCGTAGCGTCGCGACCAGCAGCGTCGCCTTTTTCGATTCCGTCGATCACTTCGTCGATGCCGTGAACGTATAACGGCGACGGCAAATCGCTCAGCCCCAACAGCTCTTCAATCACCAACTTGTGGAGTAACGAAACTCCAAGTCCTTGCCAGCGGTCGCTTTGGTCTGCCGCGATCTCCGCCATCTTGGTCATACCGGATTCGTTCAGCCTTGCCAGCACCCACGTATCGTCGCCGCGGCAATAGAATCCCAACGTCCCCTGCTCTCCTTCAACAGCGATCGTCTCCCAGGTTTCTTGCGTCAGTTTGGTGCCTTTGCCGACGGCGGTGACGTCAAAGCAGGACGAAATTTTGGCAGTAAAATCGGTTGAGGTCAGTTCGGGAACTCCTCGGAAAAGCCGGTGGGTTGGTAGCACGGCCAAGCCTGGGTCATGCATACTAATGAACATCATCAACGTGTAATCGCACGGATGATCTCCTTCGATTGAAAGCTCTTTTCGCATCGCTTGTTGGATGTTGCAGGAAGTCTCATACCGGTGATGGCCATCGGCGATGTAGGCCGGTTTGGGGCCTAGAATTGCGCTGACTTGAGCGATCGCATTGGTATCGGTGACCATCCACATTTCGTGTTTGACACCGTCAGGATCGACAACGGTTAGGGGTGTGCGATCGTCGATTGCGTCTTCTAAAATCGCTTGTGCTGCGTTGTCCGGATCGGGATAGATGCTGAAGATCTGACTCAGGTTTGCCTTACAGGCTGACATCAGCTTGAAGCGATCTTCTTTGGCCTTTGCGTGGGTCTGCTCGTGAGGGTAAATCGTCCCTTCACCGAAGGGTTCAAGCTTACAACGCGCCACGAATCCGCGTCGATTGTAAGTGGTCCCTTCAAACTCAAAAGTCTGGTGATAGACGTAAATCGTCGCGACCGCGTCTTGCGTTAGAACACCATCCCGCTTCCAGTCTTTCATGATCTTGGAAGCCCGATCGTAGATGGTTTGATCGCCCATCAAGTCATCACCACGATTAAGTATCAGGCGAACGATGTTGTAATCGTTTCCGTCATACAGCTTCGACTGAAGGTCAGAAGAAATTACGTCGTATGGCGGCGCGACCGCGTCGGCAAGCGAACCGACTTTGGAGAGATCGTATCGCAGGCCGCGAAAGGGTTGTACGTTTGCCATCAAAATACCCATTGAGTTCTAGTGAGACGAGCAATCGTTATCCAATAGCTCAAATCTCATGTCAAAGGGGGTTTGCTAGCAATCCTTCGCTCGCCCGATAATAATCGAGCACTCACCCGTCAAACAGCGGACAAACCGAGTAGTGAGCTTCGGCAATCGTACTGTCTGAAGCTGTTTTACGTTGATCAGTGGAATTGGTTCAGTAAGGCGAGAATTTTCAGGCGAGAATTCCAAACAGGTTTTTGCCGCCAAGCGCGTATGGGCTTTCGTGGTTCAGCGAAAAACCGAAAGCTCGTTGGGCTGAGAATGAAAAAGTAAGTGGACGCTCCGATGTTGCGGCAATGCTGGGCGGGAAAACCCTGGAGCGCCCACCCACTCATCAGCGATGCGGAAGGGACGTTAAAACGTTGTCAGCATTGGATTGCGTTTAACTCATCAAAGACGTGTTAAACACTCATTTGGTTGGCGGAGGAAGCCGTCAACTGAAACAAGAATACGACTTGGTTTGCGCTTTGCAGGCGATAAAGTTTTAAAGCAGGGGAAACCCTACACTAGGTCACATTCAATAAGCGTGAGCAGCAAGGCGTTATTCGAAAAGGCCATGAAGGATCTGGAAGACTGCATTGGTAATTCGGTCGCCCGAAAGAATCGAGAGCGACACACAAAAGCCCGGAGGCGTTGCACGTTGCTTTTTACCGGTGGCTACCGCAACTTGTGGAGCAATATCAAGATTCGGTCTTGGACTTCTTGCGGTGCCGTGACGACCAAAGCCAAACTTGGTCGATAGTAATACATCGAAGCCTCGCCCGTTCCGCTGTTCCTCCAGACATCTGGATTGATCGTGGATTCAATCACGGCGATCAAGTCTTCGCTATGGTCGCCCATCGGTGCAAAATTGCTTCCAAGGTAACTGCTGGTTTTGATAGGTCCGCCTTCCAAACTGGCCATCAAATCAACGCTTGTTGAATTGATGGAGTCGATTTCTTGTTCAATCAATCTGTTTTGATTCGCCGCCGAGGCAGAATGCGAATCGTCTGAACTGGAAGGCTCATTGTTGTTTGACAATCCAGGCGCAACCTTGGTTTCTTTTGCTGATTTGCGAGTCTTCTCGATGAACTTTTGCAAACGGTTCTTCGCACTTACACGAATGCTTTTTAGTTGCTGCGATCCTTCGTAGCGAGGATCCGTGGCGGCTTCCCAATGCAGGACGCAAAGGTCCATCATTGCCGCCTGGCGGACAAACGGGTCGCTTGACTTTGTTTGTTTGACGAACGAGCGCATGTCTTTGCGCATTTCACTGATTGGCCTGGCGTCAACATGTTCATCGATCTTGTTCGACGTTTGGGCGAGGATAGGCGTAGAAAATGCAGCCAGCAATAGCACGGACAATGCAAAACAGATTTGTCGAGTCATGATTTACTCGCGTAGAATTTCGCCCCGCCGAAGTATACCAATTTCCGTCTACGATGGAAAGCAAAATAATGCAGGTGACTTTCAAAATCGTTTTTGGCAATAATGTTGAACATGCCAAAAAGAAAACCAGAAGTTCGAATGAAGAGTTGGGGAATTTACACGAAATGGAATTCCGGCGCCAAAGAACTTCCTCGCATACAACAGTTCACAACGGAAGTCGACGCGGTGATCGACGTTGAATTTGGATTTATCGTGAACATCAAAAGTGCAAAAAATAGTGAGCTTGAATTCTGCATCGACCACCCTGGGATTCTCGACGTCAACGGGAAGCGTCGCGATCCGTTCGACGGAACGGTGTTTGTCAAAACAAATGACTGGGATTTTTATCTTGGCGATACGATTTGGGACCCGATTGAGGACAAGCTTGGTGACTGGCATCTTTGGTTGAAGCTCAACGATAAAATCATCGCCGAGAAAACGTTCACGTTATTGGGTCGGTAAAGTGCCAGGCCGTTGGCCTTTTTATGTGGTATCGGATCGGTAACTCAGGGTTTCACTCGGGCTAGTTAACTTGCCGGCCCGTGGACGCAGTAGATGACTGGTTTGCTTCCAACCGACCACACAGCCAGCCGATGCCCCAGTTTTGAACCAAGCCACCAGCGATCAAGAACCCCAATGCAGCTCCAACCAAAACATCACTCATCCAATGTGCCGAAGAAGCGACGCGCTGGAACGAAGCCAGGAGTGCGATCGTGACAAACAACCAGCGCCCGCGCGGGAAAAGAAAACTCATTCCAATCGCTAACCCACATACCAACGCCGCGTGAGCCGAAGGGAAAGATTGAGTCGCATAGTTAATGTTCCACGTCGCCTCCGGAAGCCAACCAATCCAGGTCGTGCTTGTGTCTTCGGGGAAGTTTGGAACGAGAAATTGATCCAGATAAGTCGTGGGTCGGCGCCGTCCAATCAACACTTTGATAATGTGCGCCGTAACGGGAGGAAAGATAGCGCACGACAACAATCGAGGTAACTGTCGACGACGAGCGGGAATCATGGTCCAAATTCCCACCGTCATGACTGCCAGCCCAAATCCATGCGCGAAGATTTCAGACAACCGCAATACGCGGTCAACGTCCCCGGGCAAATTGTCGTCGGTTGAGATATTTGCAAACCAAGTATCGAATCCCGTGACCACCCAAGCTGCGAATAACAACGCCAACCCGATCAAAATGTTTTCGCGGAATCTGCGCGGTGGCCCAAGTTGGTTGTCCGGATTGTGATCGGTCAACAAATTTGTCTCCGAGCGCTGATTCTCTACTATTCGCTTTGCTGTGACGCGCTCAGCTTCGCCCGCGTGCGATTGCTTGGCTGGCTGTTTGCTTGATTTCGGTCCCAAGTTCATGGCGGCATGATGACTCAAAATCGAAAAATCTCAAAGCCGAATTTAAGCGTCCAAGCAATCGCGTTTCTTTGTGAAACAACATTTATGCGGGGTTTTGAATAGAACAACGCTTCTATTTCGCCGGTTCATGCGAAGGCTTTTCCCAATCAGATTTATCTTCCTTGATCGTGTGGACCGTCGCTTTGACAAACAAATAGAGGTTGGGCTGTTCCAGTTCGGAGCTAGAATCGAAAGTCATACTACCGGCCAAAACAACTTCTTCCTTGGGGCAGCGAACGGTCGTGCTCAACCGATAACCTATGTATTCGGTCGAATCAAATTTGACTTCTGCCTTTTCACCATTTTGCGTATAGGCAAACGAAGCAGGTGGTTCCTGTCCTTCTTCGGGGACAACCAGTTCGTTGACTTTGGCATGGAGATCCACCACCACAAAATTCCCTCCTCGCGTGGCCAGCGGTGTGACTTGTATCGCGGCACCGTCGTGAATGGATGTTTGTATTGGTTGAAACCCAACAATCGCCCTTTTTGTTTCCCGTTTCATGTCTTCGTCTTCACCTTCAACAACGGTTGTCGAAGATCTGACCGGTCGCGCACCCACAGTCAACTGACGTTGCCGACCCGAGATTGCATGCAGCGTCTGGTTGTTGTGTCCTGTTAGCGTCGTGGAGTAGGCAAGTCGTTTTTCGGACTCGGCCGCCTCGAGGAACTTCTTCCACTTTTCGGTTTCAACCACGCCTGCACCGGTCGCTTCCTGGTGTTCGCCAGTTAGCAACGTTTTGGCTTGGCCTTCATCAGCACGGATCCAATAAGTTTGAATCGAAACGGTCCGCAGACGACCCCAATGACTGCGAAACAAGTCGAGCAAGTTGCTGATCTGACGGTGCATGTCCTCGGTGGCCGTGATCAACAACGTGTTGCCGAGAAATTGAATTTTTGCTTCGTCTTCGTCATCGCCCCATTTGTCAGGAGAGACGGTTTGTTGAATTGCGGCGACCAACTGGTTCAATGAAACCTGGGCTGATTGAATGTTCCCAGGTGCAGGTTCTTGCGTCATTGGGCGAGAAGGGATACTGAAGACGCCCCCGCCACCGCCGCCACCTTGTCCACCGCCGCCGAACCCACCAGATTGAAACGAAGCGTTGGTTTGCGAAAAGATACGACCCGATTGAGCAAGTTCATTCGGAAGCACTGCCGGATAGTTTGGCGAAACAACAAAGATGTCGCTGAGATCATAAAGTTGAATCAGCATTTCGTAGTCGTCGACACGAGGTCGGACTTTTTTCTTAGACTTGTGACTTCCGACTGATTTGACGCGCGAGTTGGCTTTTTGGTCTACGAACGGATCTTGCTCATTGGACATTTTTTCCATCTTGGTCATGATGGCTTTCATTTCAGCCTGCAACTGCTCCATGTCTTGCGTTGGTTGGGCCGCAACCAAATTGGTCAAACATGGCAGCAAGCACATGAGCGCTGCGAGTTTGAGAATGCGAATCTGATTTCGAAAATCAAGGTGCGAGTTAGTGGATTTGCGCATGGCGACTCCTTCATTTTGATCCGACTTGCCCTTCTTCGAATCACCAATGTTCTGTTGCGATCATTGGCAGAAAAAGAATAAGCAAACAGGGTGCCAAACGTGAATCGCGGTTAAATGTAGGATTTGCGGCGGAAATGAAGCAGTATGCTGCAAATTGGAAGAACGACGCGTTGCGAAATCGAACGCATTCGTCAGTTCGTCTATCGGTGATGGCTGTCAAATTTTGTCACAAAAAAAAACGCCCGGCTGAAATTCAACCGGGCGTTTTAATTTTTTCCATTAAGCCATCATCGATGCAGAGTCAGTTGGCAAGCAACTGGATCTGCCACGTTCGATTAATAGCGGTAGTGTTCAGGCTTGAACGGGCCTTCAACCGGCACACCGATGTAGTCGGCTTGCTTTTTGGTCAAAGTCGTTAGCTTCACACCGATTTGCTCCAAGTGCAGACGAGCAACTTCTTCGTCCAACTTCTTTGGCAGCATGTGAACGCCGATCTCGTACTTGTCTGACTCTTCCCACAGCGTCAACTGTGCGAGAACCTGGTTCGTGAACGAGTTTGACATCACGTAAGAAGGATGGCCTTTGGCACAACCCAAGTTGACCAAGCGTCCTTCAGCAAGAAGGATGATTGAACGGCCGTGCTCGAACGTGTAACGATCGACTTGTGGCTTGATCTCTTCTTTTTGGACTTTGCCAGAAGCGACCTGGGCTTCCAACCAATCGACATCGATTTCATTTTGGAAGTGACCAATGTTACAAACGATGGCGTCCATCGGCATGTTGCCCATGTGCTCACCAGTGATGATGTCGCAGTTGCCAGTCGTGGTAACGAAGATGTTGCCTTGAGAGACAGCTTCTTCCATTGTGGTGACTTGGAAACCTTCCATCGCAGCCTGCAGGGCGTTGATTGGATCGACTTCGGTGACGATTACGCGACCACCGTATCGTGCCATCGAGTGAGCACAGCCTTTACCGACATCGCCATAGCCTGCGACAACGACGACTTTACCAGCGATCATCACGTCAGTCGCACGCTTGATTCCGTCAGCCAGTGACTCACGGCAACCGTAAAGGTTGTCAAACTTGCTTTTAGTAACAGAGTCGTTCACGTTGATGGCTGGCATTTTCAGCTCACCACGCTCGTGCATCTGGTACAAGCGATGAACGCCTGTTGTTGTCTCTTCCGAAAGTCCCTTGATTCCTGAAATGAGCTCTGGGAATTTCTCGTGAACCATTTGAGTCAGGTCACCACCATCATCAAGGATGAGGTTTAGAGGCTCACCGCTTGGGAAGTGAATGGTTTGCTCGATGCACCACAAGAACTCTTCTTCTGTCATGCCTTTCCACGCGTAAACCGGAATGCCGGCTTCAGCGATCGCGGCAGCAGCTGGATCGTGTGTTGAGAACACGTTGCAGCTGGACCAGGTTACTTCGGCGCCAAGTGCAACCAAAGTTTCGATAAGCACAGCGGTCTGCACAGTCATGTGCAAACAGCCTGCGATGCGGGAACCTTTAAGCGGCTTTGTATCGCCGTACTTTGTACGAAGGGACATCAATCCTGGCATTTCATTTTCTGCCAGGCGGATTTCTTTACGACCGAGAGGGGCCAACGAAATGTCTTTGACCTTATAGGCCAACTTGTTTTCTACACTTGCCACGAGTATCTCCTCAGAGTTTTGGCGTTGTCGCGACTGCGACGGATCATCAAAAGCCGAGTTGCGGACTCGCAATGGACGGCGACATACGGTTATTACCGGTGCATATCTTAATTCACAACATGGATTTTGGACAATCCCAACGTTTACCGTGGTTCGAAAAGTCTCAAAAAATGTTCCGAAAGGCGCAACGTCGCGTCTACCTGCGTCGAATTGGACCAGCGATACCAAGAGCGTGGCGTTTTAGTAGAATGCAAGCAATTCGAGGACCGGCATTGTTTTGCCCAACGCAAGATGGCAGCCGAATGTAAGATAATCGCCCCAATGCCAAGTTCATGGTGATCAAAGTCACCCAACTAGAGCCAGCGTGACAAATAAACCCAATTCTGAACCGAATGTCCCAAAGGCGGTCGTGAGCCGACTAAGTCTGTATTTGCGCGAATTGCAGCAACTTCAGAGTGACGGAAAATCGACGATCAGCTCGACCAAACTCGGTCGACGGCTCGGTTTCACGGCTTCGCAAGTTCGCAAGGATTTCGCCTATTTCGGCCAGTTTGGCTATCCAGGTATTGGTTACCAGTGCGAAGAGTTGGTCAAAGAGATCAAGAAAATTCTTGGTACTGACAAAGTCTGGCCAGTGGCGTTGATCGGTTGCGGAAATTTGGGGCAAGCCCTGTTGGGTTATCGCGGCTTTTCCAAACAAGGATTTCAAGTTGTCGCGGCCTTTGACGTCGATCAAAGCCTTGTCGGGAAGTCGATCGAAGGTTTGAAAATCAACCATCTTGATCAATTGGAATTGCTGACCAAGGAAAAGCAGATCCGAGTCGTGATTCTCGCGGTACCCGCGGCCGCGGTTGAATCCACTGTCGAAGCCATCCTGGCGGCTGGGATTTCCGGGATTCTGAACTTTGCACCCGTGACATTGTCGCTTCCCAAGAATGTGGCTTTGGTGGAAGTCGACTTGGCGAGAGAGTTGGAGCAACTGGCTTTCTCGGTCGTCCAACTGGAAACGAAGTAGCCGCTTTTGACCGGAAAAACCTTAGAGGGTATTTCAAAACCTGTAGTGGACTTCGCCAGAAGTCCCAGCTCGCTTTCAAAACAAAGGGAATTCTGGCGAATCCCACTACGATGATCGCACGATTTTAGGTTTTGAAATGTCCTCTAGAATCTTTCAAACTTTGGGTTTTTTAAAAAAATCTCCGACATCGGAACGAAAGTGACCTACGTTTCAGGTGGTCGTCTTACGACCCATCAGCTTTGCTTTGATCGGTTGCGATTTCAGGTGTTTCTGATTGTTAGCTGATGCGCCCCGATGTCTGGTAACGAAGAGAACGAATGAACGAAACGTTGTTGGACGAAATGGAGTTGGCGCAAGAGATCCAACGTCTGTTGACGGATCGATCGGAAGCACACGTAACCAATCGTGGTCTTTCGGAAAAGGATGATTGGTCATCGCTTCATCTCGCGGAAATAACCATTCTCAAAACTTCGGAGTATGAGTCGTTAGCAGAAATGCAAGAGGTTTACGAACGGACGGTTCATCCTGCGATTTGTTTTGCTTCGCTTGAAGAAGCCCCTCATGTTGCTCAGTGGTTAAGATCAACCGATGACATTGCAATTATTGGAGAGGCGGAATCGTTAACTCAATGGCGCATCAATCGGATAGCCAATGCGATCAAGCTGAAATTTGATCCGCTGACAAAAACGTTTTCTCGCAAAGAGCTCCTCGACGTTCTCGCGCCTCTTTGTCGAAACGCAACAGAAGTCGATCCTGTTTCACTCATTCTGTTCGACGTCGACAATTTGAAAACGATTAACAATGAGTTTGGAAACAGCGCTGGTGATCAACTCTTGACCGTCATTGCGGAACAAGTGAAATCGCTTTGTGGTGGAACCATGGTCGCACGCACTCGCGGCGGAGAATTTGGAATCGTTGTCCGGGATCGCGAACCGGTTGCCAAACGCGTTGCAGATATCGTTCATTCTCAGATCAATCTTCCGTCGATGCGATGTTTTGATTCGTTCGGCGGTGCGGAGATCAGCGCCAGTTTTGGAATCGCGTCAACCCACACTCGGTGTCAACCCAACTATCTCTTGTCACGGGCTGACGAAGCCGTTTTTTCTGCAAAAGCCAACGGGCGAAATCAAGTTGTTTGCTTTTCCGAAATCACTGCTATTTCCAATCGAAACAGCGATGAACTCGATGTCGTGAGCATGGAAAACAAAGCTCGTGTACTAAGCGAGCGGGTAACTAACTTCGTGACGCAGCAGAGTAAACGAATCGTCAGCACTTTGCGCAAAGAAGCGAACACCGATGTACTGACTCAACTTTCCAATCGTCGTTGTCTGGATAAAATTCTGGAATCAGAATTTGCAAAGGCACTTGAAACTGGAAACGAGCTTTGTGTTGCGTTGATTGATCTTGATCATTTTGGAAAAGTCAACAAGGATCATGGCTGGCCAACTGGAGACAAAATTCTTCGCGAAGTCTCGGCTGCGATCGAGGACGGAATTCGCTCTGCTGATTTCGTTGGTCGTTATGGTGGAGAAGAAATCTGTTTGGTGATGCCGTCGACGTCGATTGTTAGCGCCGCGCAAGTTTGCGAACGCATTCGGCAAAACGTCTCGGCGACGCAATTCACGACCACCAGCGACAAACAACTTTCGGTTACCCTTAGCACTGGCGTCATTGAGTTGGATCACCAAGTCGATGAGACGGTTGGGCAGCTGATGGAAAAAGTCAGCCTGTTAACCTTGGAAGCAAAAGAAGGCGGGCGCAATCGGGTAGTTTCCTTGGGCAGTCCGGCGCAAAAAGGTGGCCAGACTTAAAACCCTTCGTTGTGTTTGGCAAGTATTTTGCGACCTGCCTCTGCCGTTCGTTCGTCGGGAGCCTCTTTGTTGTCGCTGCCCATCAGTTCCCAACAGCAATGGAGTCCGTAAATATCTTCCGGTGGAAGGCCGTCGGTCGGTTCTCCAAACAGCGCGAACGTGGTGGTGCCAACCATGCCAACGCCAACGGTAGTAGTTGGTTCGGCATCCTTTGCATCGTAAACATATTTGACCAAATATACTTTTCGTTTCTCGTTCAGTGGCGGCCAGATTAATTCACGTTTGTCATAAAGCTCAATCTTGTCGGGCGCCCGTCCAAACTCTTGAGGATGTTGCAACCAAAAAGACATTTCTCCCATCGCCAACATGGATTCGTCGGTCGCCTCAGGCGGTGCCTCTTGCTCCAAGCCCAGGTTTCTCAAGTGTCTGAGTGCCAAGTAATTCCAATGAACATCCGACGACAACGTTTTTAACTTTTCGACTCCACGTTGATTTCCAACTTTCGCATTTGCCCAAGCGGCTTTGATTTGCACTCTAATTTCAGGATGACTCTCGGCGAGCTCAATTAGTTTTGACTGGTGCTCCTTCGCCAAGAATGGAATCGTCATCGCAGCTTGTTCAGCATCGGCGAAGTCGCTTTCAAAATCATGAGAGAGCACCGTTCGCAAATATTCAATTCCGGCATTTGCATTGAAAGGGTGGTCCTTAATTATTTCGTCGTTCATCATGTCGGTGCACAGATTCAGAAACGCCGTCAGTCGCACGCCTTCGGGAAGCGGGTGACGCAACGCCTCGACCAGTTTTTCTGCGTACGGATGATCATCATTGAACATCGAAAAAATGGTGTTCCACATGTATGGGTGGTCGGTGCCCGGTCGCAGCGCCGCCTCCGCGATCAGTTCGACGTCTTGTTCGCATTTGTAGGCCGCCAGGATTTTTAGCATCAAGTGGAATTCTTTCAGGCGACCTCCCTTTTTCGCATCGCGAACCCATTTCCGGATCCGAGGTAAACCGTCTTGCCGAAGCACGCTAAATGCCGGCTGTGAGCTGACGTTTTGAAAAAGGAGCAAGACTCGATTGAGATTCAATCCGGCTCCACTTCTGTTTCGTTCGGGCTCTTTGTAAAGAGTATCCAACGCATTGCAAACCGCTCGCGCGTCGGCAGGCGTAGCGACTTCGGGAGAGGCTTTATACAGAAAGTCACTAACGTCAGGTCCATTGGCACCGCTGTCGATCCACTGCTTCAACGCATCGGCCAACGTTTGTGGATTTCCGGATTCCGGAATGTCAGTTGCCGTTTCACTCACCGTGGCAAACGATTCATTGCTTGCTGCAGAGGTGTTTGCTGACGTCGACCCGCTTTGAGTTTGTTTGGTTGGCAAAGAGTCGGAACTTGCCGTGGGAAACGAGAGCTTCTTCGCATCGATCAGCAACCAAACGAACACAATTAGGAAAAGGAGTGAACCAACAACACAAAAAATGACCCACGGATTGGCTTTGGTAGGCTTGGTGTTTCCTTTGGTCACAATCTTGACCGAATCGCGTTTCTTTGACTTTCGCTTTTGCGCCATGTCTACCAACTAACTTCAAATAAGCCGTCGGAATTCGCGACGCCACGAATCATGCCCGCCGTGTTGGTTCCAGTGGCGATGTTGCCTTCTCGATCGACTGCGATCAATCCACCGTCGTTTTCTTCCAGTCGATTGTTCAGGTTGTCGTCAATCGCTTCCTGCAATGACGATTGTTTGTATTTCATCTGAGCCGAAACATCGTAGGCAACTGCGTTGCGTATGTACTGTTCGCCAATTCCGGTTCCTGAAACAGCGCACGTCCCGTTGTCGGCATACGTTCCCGCACCGACGACAGGGCTGTCTCCAACTCGGCCGTACTTTTTGTTCGTCATGCCGCCAGTCGAAGTTCCTGCTGCGAGATTCCCGTGCGTATCTAAAGCGACGCAGCCAACGGTTCCCATCAGCGCAAGTTTGGCTTGAACAATATTGGATTGTGTATCGATTGACTGATTGTTCAAGCGCCCGACCTTCTTCGATTTTAGCCGCTCGTTATACAACTCCCATCTTGCTTTTGACCTGGGTGTCGAAAAATAGTCATTGCTAACTTGTTCAACGTCTTGCTCCTCGGCGAAAGTTTCCGCGCCGTCTGATGATAGTAGAACATGGCGAGTCTCAGTCATAACAAGTCGAGCGAGTCCGATCGGATTCTTGACGGTTTTCACGCCAGCGACGGCGCCGCAAGATTTAGATTGGCCATCCATGATTGACGCGTCCAACTCGTGGCCGCCCGCCGCATTAAATACAGCTCCTTTGCCGGCGTTGAAATTGGGATCGTTCTCAAGCAGCATGATGACTTGTTCAACAGCATCGAGTGCAGTTCCACCTTCGGCCAGGATCGATTGACCTTTTTCGAGTGCTTCCTTGATCGCCGTTTCCCGGACAACGTTTGCTTCTTCGTCGACCAGCGATCGACTCCCCCCTGCCCCACCATGAATCGCAATTGCGAACGTGCCCTCAACGATCGCGGACTCACTTGGTTTGCCAAATCCCGTCGTCAGCGCGGCCAGCACAGCGAGCACTAGGAACAGCTTGATAATATTTCCCGCGGTTGGGTCGACAGACGAATTGTTTTCGTCGCTGTTGGTTTGGGCTTCAGTGGTTTGGTGTTTAGCCACGTCTACGGAATTTTTGTCGATAGGGTCGTTTTGATTTTTGTTCATTCCACCTAACCTTCAGCTGTGCTACTCGGAGTTACCAAAACAATAAAGCGCTTCAAACGTACGAATGTAAAGTCGACCATTTGAAACTGCCGGTGACGACAGTGTTTCTTCGCCAAGATCTAAAGACGACACTTCATCTAGCGACTCGTCGGCCTTAATCGAAAAAAGTTTGCCTTGTCGATCGACGACGAACAAAACTCCGTTACAAGCGACCGGCGTCGAACGATGCTTGTCGGCAAAATATCGCTTCTGTGATTTCTTTTCGCCCGTTTTCGCGTCGAGGCAAATCAGGACTCCGTTCTCTCGTGAAAGAAAAACTTTTCCATTGTAGATAACGGGAGTGGAGACGTCGGGAGTTGATTGTTCTGTTTTCCAAGTCAGTGCATCGAATCCAATCTCGCCATCTTTGTTGGCGTCCAAGGCAAGCACGGGGCCACTTTTGGCTGTCGGGACGATCGTCAGGCCTTCCGAAGTGACGGGTGAAGAAACAAAACGCAGATACATGTTGTACGCGTTTCCTTTTGGATTCATTCCGCCAAGCCGCCAGACTTCGCTTCCGTCAGAGAATTGATGCGCCGTTGTGTAGTCTCCACCATGAACAAGGAAAACGGTTTCGCCATCTATTTTAGCGATCGCTGGCGAAGCATAAGAATGTTTGTTCTCAGCAACTCCATCTGTCAATCTGAGATGCTTCCAATTTTCGTTTCCCGTTTGCGGATCAAGCGAAACGAGAATTCCCTTAGACGTTTCTTTGCCTCTCATCGCACCATGAAGTAACGTGATGATCAATTGGTTCTCGACGAGAATGGGAGTTGTCGACATGCCAAACTGAATGTCAAACTTTCCGTACTCTTGTTGTAGATCTTTTGACCAAACGTTTTCTCCTTCGAGCGTGAAGCAACTGACGATGCCATTGCCGAACATGGTCCACACGTGTTTCCCATCGCTGCACGGTGAACTGCTGGCCAGGTTGCCGCCGTCACGATTGACTTTGTCTTTGCCTTCGACCTGTTTCTTCCATTTGATCGAACCGTCGCGAGCGATACACATGACATGAAAGTCTTCGCCTTCTACGGTCGTTAAGAACACATGGTCATCGATCACGATTGGGCTGGCTCCCGCTGGCCCTGGCAGTTCGGTTCGCCAAAGGATCGCGTCTTTGGAAATTTCTGTTGGGACTTTCGTATCGGCGGCGACGCTGTTCAACTCATTCCCGCGCCACTGAGGCCACGATTGAGCAGATAAGTTTTGTCCGCTGAAGGAAACGATCAATGAGACCGCTACAAATATTTGAAAGGCTGATGTCTTGATCATGGGGGTTCTTACGTTGGCAAGGTGCGTCGTTCAGTGGACTTATGATAACGAATGGAGGAGTTCATGGGGCAAGAATGAATTCAAATTCTATTCAGTCAAGGAAGTCCGGAGGCTGTCTTTGGCGAAACTGTCTGGGCAGCTGACTGGCGCGTCGCAAATGTCTCCCGGTTAGTTCGTTTCAAAACCTGTTCGAAATCGACAATTGAGTTAAACTGGAAGTATGAAACGATCCATTGGCTCAATCCCACAGCTATACCGCAACGCGATGCGTTGGACGGAGATTGCGTCGGTGTTGAGTAAGTATGGGCTGTCGAATTGGCTCAGCCGGTTCAACATCGACTTCTTGTCGGATCGGTTAAAGGCGGAAGACGGCGAAACGGTTGGTAAGTTGACGCAGTCGAAACGGATTCGATTGGCGCTGACTGAACTTGGCCCGACGTTCATTAAGTTCGGACAGATGTTGAGCACGCGGCCGGACTTGATCGGTCCCGAGTTGGCCGATGAGTTGTCGGCGCTTCAGTCAGAAGCTCCGGAAGACAGCTTCGAAAAAGTTCGTGAGATTATCGAGTCCGAACAAGGCCAGACTTTGGAAGAGTTGTTTGTCGAGTTTTCCGAAACGCCGATGGCTTCAGCATCGATCGGACAAGTCCATCGCGCGAAAGTTCTTTACGATCCAATACTTGATGGACCGTCGGACGACTTGTTGCTACAGAGAAACGGATCGGTCAACGGGCTGAACAGAACCAATGGAAGGCTTCAACCTGTTTCAGTCGGCGATACGATCGATGTGGTGGTCAAGGTTCGTCATGATGGAATCGAACGAGTTGTGGAAACGGACTTGGATATTTTGTCAGGACTCGCGCAACTTGCAGAACGGCTTGATGATTTTAAAAATTATCAACCCGTGAAGATCGTTGCCGAAATGTCACGCACGATGCGACGCGAGTTGGATTTCGAACGCGAGCTGCGCAACCTCAATCAGTTCCGGACGATGTTCGAGGACGAAACAGGTATCGAAGTTCCAAAACCGATTGCTCGACTTTCATCGACGCGCATGTTGACGATGCAGTTTATGGATGGAACTCGTTTGAGGGACTGCGAAGGTCAATCGCTGGGTGGGAAGTCCCCTCATGAGATTGCCAGGGTTGGAGCCAACTACTATTTGGACATGATTTTCAATCACGGGTTTTATCATGCCGACCCACACCCGGGAAATATTTTGATCCTGGAAAACGGAGCCATCGGGTTGCTGGACTTTGGAATGGTCGGGCGAATCAGTGAGCAGTTACGAGAAGACATCGAAGCCATGCTTGTTGCGATCGTCAATCAAGACGTTCCGATGTTGACGACTTTGATCAAACGTGTGGGGCGCTGTCCGTCGGATTTGAACGAAGCAGCTTTGTCGAACGACATTGCAGATTTTGTTGGGCAGTATTCGTCACAAGTCATTTCTGACTTTGACATGAGTAACGCGTTGATCGATTTTATTGCCGTGGTCAGGCAGTTCAAAATTACTTTGCCCAGCGAAGCGTCTTTGTTGATCAAGGTTTTGATTACGCTGGAAGGGACCGGTCGCTTGTTGAATCCTGATTTCAGTTTGATGGAGATCATGAAGCCGTTTCAGCGGATGTTGGTTTTGAAACGGCTTTCCCCGGCGCGACAAGTTCGCAAGATGCGACGGTTTTATATGGAGATGGAGCAGCTTGTCGACGCGTTGCCGCAGCGAGTCTCCAACATTCTTGAGCAAATCCAAACAGGCCGGTTCGACGTCAACCTCGAACATCGGCGACTTGGACCGACAGCGAATCGTTTGGTCGTTGGTTTGATGGTCAGCGCTCTGTTTCTTGGCTCGTCGTTGATGTTGAGCTTTAAAGTCCCGCCATTATTCTTTCCGGGCGAGGGTCCGCTAGGTATTCAGGATTTGTCTTTCCTTGGTTTGACCGGAGTGATCGTCAGTCTGCTAATGGGATTTCGTTTGCTGTGGGCGATTCGGAAGTCAGGAAATCTGGACGCGACAGATTGAGTTGCCTTCAGGCTGGGCTAGGTAAACTGCTAGGCCTTTGGCTCGCAGAACGAACGCGTGTCGAGCTGAGTAAAATGGCGCTGTCGAACTACGCTTCCGCTGCGAACGCTTTTCTTGCGTTGTTCAAAAACGATTCGACATCGCTTTCAGATTTTATGCCAGGTGATTTCTCAACGCCGCTGGCTACATCAACACCATCTGGTTTCGTTTGCTTGATTGCTTCGGCGACATTGTTCGCGGTCAATCCGCCAGCCAACACCCACGGAATCGGAAACGTTATTTGACTCACACGGTTCCAGTCAAGGCGTTTGCCCGTGCCGCCATAAGTTCCAGGTTCGGCAGCATCAAGCAATAACATGTCAACGCCGGCGTTGGACCAGCGGTTAATTTCGGCCTTCATCGCGGGAATCGAGAACTCGTCTGATTGAGTTCGGACAGCACGAATAAGCTGCGTGTCATCGGGGATCGCATAGCGCAATCCGTCGACGATGGACGCATCTTCGTCGCCATGAAGCTGAATCGCATCAAGGGGAATTTGTTTGGCAATTTCGACGATCTCTTTTTCTTCCGCGTTGACAAAGACGCCGACCAACTTGAAGTCTCCTTCCGGTCGGGACCAGGATTTAAAAATAGTTGGATCGAGATAGCGCTTGCTCTTTTTGTAGAAATTCAACCCGATCGCGTCGGCGCCGAATTTAACAGCGGCACTCAAGTCCTGCTCTTGAGTGATTCCGCAGATCTTCGTTTTGAACAAATCCATACCGGTAAATTTTCTTTGTTGGAGGAAACAAGTGGCTATTTGATTTCTGGCTTTTCATTTGAAATCCGATCGACTCCGCCGTTTGCCGTTGAAGCAACGGAGTGTTTCAAGTTATCGTGTGTCGGCAGCTTTCAAAGCGCATTGTACGTCGGACGAGCTGCTTTCTTCTACCGTGGCATGGGCGATCGAACCAATTTGATTTTCACTACTGATATTTGATGAACGCCGAATTTGTATCCCAAAACCCAGTGGTTCCAAAAAACCCAGTGGTTCCAAAAAACCCAGTGGTTCCAATTATCGGTCGATTGTTGGAAGAGCACGATCGATTGCCAATGTTGGTTGCAGGCATTGCAGGTGTCGCGGGCTACAACGGACATTTTCATTTTCGTGAAAAGTACGGTGATCAAATCATCGGGCAGCGACCGGTTCGCAACTGGCCTTTAAAGGGCGATGGAGTCATTGGATTTGATATCGATGAAGCGAAATCGTTTCGTGAGTTGTTGCAAAAGCATGGAATCAAAACCATTTTCAATTGCGGTGGAAGCTGTGCTTTGAAAGCCTGCGAACTTGACCCGGTGATGGCCCATCGGCTCAACGTTGCACGGGTACAGACGATTCTTGATGCGATCAAAGGAACCGATATTCGTCTGATTCATATGTCGATCGATTTGGTTTTTTCTGGGACGGGCCAAGGCGATCACTTGGAAACCGATGCGACCGATCCCGTCACTGTTTACGGCAAGACAATGGTTCAAGCCGAAGATCTGATTTTGGACCAACGACCTGAGGCTTGTATTTTGAGAATCTCATTGCCAATGGGAATCAGCTTCAACGGGCATGCAGGTGCAATCGATTGGATTCAGTCGCGGTTTGCGAAGAACAAGCCGGCGACTTTGTATTACGATGAAATCCGCACACCAACGTACGTCGAGTGTTTGAACGAAGTTGTCGAGGAAGTCATCGTTAGTGAGATGTCCGGGATCTACCACGCCGGTGGACCCACGAAGCTTTCACTTTATCAGATCGCGCAGATCGTTAATCGAGTTGGCGGCTACGATCCGCAGTTGCTGATGGGATGTCCGCGCATCGAAGCCGGTCCGGTTCCACCGCGAGCCGGCGACGTAACGATGGACTCGACGCGTTTGAAATTGGCGCTGGGGCGCGATCCTTTTCTTCCTTGGCCGTTACAAACGATTAGTATGCCAGCGGATCGAAATTGGCATCATGAACGACAGCAGAAATTGGAATTGGAATTTAACTTGGGCTCGTCAGAAGCAATTTCCAACACGCTTTATCGTCGGCCAAACGTCTGATCACGGAAAAAGCTCCTATGAGTTGGATCTGCTGATGTCGGATTGAGATCGATTGCCAGCAGTCATTTCAATTCAAGACTGCTTGTGCAAGTGAAGACCTAATGTGTCGATTCGGCAGCCGACAATCGAACAAAGGGTCGAACAAGGTCCTCGTCGAAAGTTGACACTTTGAGAACAATTTGCCCTAGCTGTCGATTAGATATCCATTTCACACTTCTCGAAGTTTTCCAGATAAGGGGCTACATTTGGAGTGGATTTGCTACAATTGTCCGTTGAAACCGTAACAATCGGTTCCGGGCAGAGCAAAAGACGCCGGACGTTGATCTGGCGTTCATTGAATCGATCCAAGCGACGAGCTAACATATGAGACGATTGTAATGGAGAACGACTGAATCACGTCGGCAGGCGGCTGATGCGGGTTTAGTATTGGACTGGATGAATTCTTGCGGGGTAAACACTAGTGAACGACAACTATAGTTGGAGTTTAGGCTTTGGGCGTTGGGTCGGAGTACCGGTTCGCGTTCATGCGCTGTTCTTTTTGTTTATCGCAGTGATCTTCTGCGTTGAGTGGAATCACAACGACGCGCAGTCGATGTTGCTGGGAACGGCGATCGTGACTTCGCTGGTTCTGTTCGTCAGCGTCTTAATTCATGAATTAGCGCATGTCTTTGCGATTTCAAATCTTGGCGGCAGTGTTAACACGATTGTCTTGACCCCTTGGGGTGGCAACTCGGATTTGACTTTGCCTTCACAGCCGAGTTCACGAACTTTGGTTCATCTGTTTGGACCATTTGTGAACTGTGCGATTTTCTTGTTGGGCGCAGCACTGCTGATCCAAACGAACAACGCTGATTTGGAATCGTTGATCAATCCGTTTCACCCACAAGCTTTTCATACGGCGACTTGGGAAGTTTGTTTGTTGAAGATTGTTACCTGGATCAACTTTCAGTTAATGATCGTCAACCTGATTCCTTGCTTTCCGTTTGACGGTGCGGGCGCCGTGCGTTCCACCGTCAGTTCGCTGAATATTGATATTCCAGTTTCTCGCGTCGAAGCCGCTGTTCGCGTGATGGGCAATGCAGTTGCATTGACCATGATCGGATTGGCTTGGCTGTTGCGAGATCAAACTCATGGCCCGATTGAGCCGATTTGGTTTTTGCTTGTGACGGCAGGAATTGCGCTCTACTTTGCGGCTCGCTATTCTTATTTCCTTGAGACATCTGATTTCGATCCGCAATGGGACGAAATGGAGATGGGGATCGAACACGAATCGCTGTTTGATGAGTCTTCATTCTTTCCGCTTGAGCATTCAGAAAACACTGCTTACTCAAAATGGCTTGTCGAAAAACAGGAAGCACGTATGCGAGACGAACTCCGGATCGAGCAAGAAGAACAAGACCGTTCGGACAAAATTCTTGCCAAACTGCATTCAGAAGGGATGAACAGTTTGTCCGAGGAAGAGCGTTCGTTGCTCCAGCGCGTTAGCGAGCGGATTCGCCGCAAGCGCAAACTCGACGTGATCGAATAAGACCGCCTTGATGACCGCGAGCCTCTGTCGCGCATCTTTCGTCAGCGAGTTTGAGTAAGCAAGCCGACCGATGTCAGTTAATCGTCGTAGACTGTTCGATACCGACGACGCCGGCGACTGCGACTTCTTTGCGTTGTTTGTTCACCTTCGATGAACCAGTAGCCGCCAAGCACTTTGTAGAAGATCAGCAGAACCAATGCGCCACCCGAGCCAACGGCAAACCCTTCAAGGCTAATGGGCTGAACGGCTTGCTCTGTGACCGAAAAATATTGGAGGATCGCGCAGCCAATCAATGTTCCCGCGATTCCCATTAGTACCGTTGCAATCGCTCCGCCTGGATCTCGTCCTGGCATTACGGCTTTAGCAGCCAGTCCAACGACGGTTCCGAAACCAATCCAAGTCAAAGCAAGGTTGGCGTATTCTGCAAGTTGGGCGAAATCCATTTCGTATCCTTTTGATAGCGGTACATCTGCCGCATTGTTAGCAGATTTCGCCAAGTTGCCTCAAGAGCATTTCTGGCGGTAGCATCGGCCAAATGCGGGCAATCGCGACAGAAAGTAGACTTTGAACAAGAACTCGATAAGATAATGTTCGTTCAGGCTGATATCTTGGCCGGGCAACTTGGCTGGACTTTGTTCGAGGCGGGATGCGATGAAAATGAAGTGCTTGAAAAATCTATTGACGGCAGCGATCGTTTCGTCCGCTTTGCTGGCAATCGCCACGGATCTCGACGCGCAGAACATCAATGTCGCGACCCCAACGACGTCAATTTCAGATTCGTTTCATGAAAATCATGGTGTCAATTTCGGGTTTAGCATTCCGGGCGGACGCGGAAACGGATCGCGAGTGGTCGGGCTTTCACCGACGGGACAAATCTTGCCCAATCTAATGTTCACCCAAGGTGCGGGCGTCGGTTCGGCTTTTGGTGGATACGATCCAAATAGTTCGGGACGTTTTGGATTTGGTAATCAAAACTTTTCGCTTGGTTTTGATTTTTCAAAAGGGAGTACTCGCACGCTTTCCAACACGACGCCAAGTCTCACGGTTCAAAACGGATTTGGTGGTTCCATGTTTGACGGGACGTATCGACCGTTCGCCACAAGCGTGACCCCCATTATTGGTGGCTATCCAGTTGGCGACCCCTATGGTGGGTACAACCAAAATGCTGGAAGATTTTACGCTGCGCCTGACAATGCAGTGACCCGGGCGTTGGCAAGCGGTCAGTTGGATCTTTCTCAACCCTCAACAACGGAGCCCAATGAATCGAATTTTTCCAACGTGGATTTTGGAGATCCGAATAGTTCGGCCATGCACGGCGATCTTCCAGTCAGTGAAATTAAAGCCGCGCGAGCGAAAGCGATTCAGTTGGCAAGACAACAGTTTGAAAAATTGCTCGACGAAGCTGAATCGGCTGAGCTGCAGGTTGATTATGCGACCGCGGTCGAAGCCTATCGTGAAATGCTAAAAATGGTGAACGACAAGCCAACGAAAGAAAAGCTGCGGTCCAAGATTCGAGCTTTGTCTGCCGCGAAGAAGAGCGCTGGCGAGTGAGATAACCTGGAGGTTCTTAAAAGCGAATCAATGCGTGAACCGCAACGTCATCAACGCGGGAATTTTAACGTCATGACAAACGACTCCCATTCTCTTTGAAACGCAACCATATCATTGCGTTTGAGAACGCGTTTCAGCGTCTCGAATCCTGTTGGGTCGTGGGCAACATTGGAAACGAACGCATGATAATACTGTCGCAGCAGTTCTTTTTCTTGTAAGTAATGGCACAGGTAGCGGGCTTGAGCGTAGTTCGTTGAGTCGCCGTCGTAGAATTCTCTTCTTGTGGTCGAACAAAGTTTTTCAAACGTAGGGACTTTGTTGTCTTGAATTGTCAGCTGCAACGCGCGGAGTCGCCAGTTCGCCAGTCCGATGATCTTGCCGTCGCGTTCACCGCTTTCCTCGTAAAGCGAAGCAAGCCCTTCGTTGAACCATGATGGGCAATCCGGAAAGTTGCTTTCGATAAACGGATGAACAATTTCATGAACCAATGTCCCGCCACCGGTACTGATGTTCATCACGAGTGCTTTGTTCGCCGGTGTGTAGTAGCCGTACATCGTGGTGGGTCTTGCCCCAAAAAGATTCTCGGCGTTGGTGTAGTAGCTGTCTTCATCCTTAAACAACCAGATATCGATAATCGCGTTTGGATCCTTTGCGAAATAGTCTTTCTTTAAACGGTCGACAGCCCATTTTACCGTGTTCGATGAGTTTTTGATTTGTTCCAATGGCTGGTCGCCAATGACGACAAAGGGAGGTTCCAGCAGGACGCGAAATTCTCCGGACGGCAGCTTTGATTTCAGTTCTTCCAAATGCGAATCGATGTTAGATTCAAAATTCGTTGGAGGAGAAGGTGTTGCAGAATTTGAGTTCGTTTGGCGATTTCCAGTTGGATCTTGCAACTGTGGGATCGGTGCGGGATCAGGGACGACGGCGGCTGAAAAGCCAGACGTTGTTGGATCTTTTTCGATGTCTTTTTGGCACAGGACAACGAAGGACGAGATGAAGCAGAAAGTGAGAAAGACCAAACCGGCTTTCATTAAGAAGTTATCCATACGATTCTGCTCCGCGACCTCTTGCGTTTCTCAAAACTCTGTACGATACACGGCGTGGATTGGTTCAGCCAGTTCAAGCCGGTTCGTCCTTTGACGTCGAAGACAAAATTAAGTTCCATTCAAATTTCACGCTGATAGAAACCGATGTCCCGCCAAATTGCCAACCAATACGCCGTTTCCTACTCAATTTGCAATCCGGGCGACGGTTTGGAGAAAGCATTGGAACGAGCCGTTGGGAAATTGACCAACTCGATTACTGATCCGGATCTCGTGATTTCTTTTGTCGCTGGAGTTTCTCCGTCAGAGTTTGATCAGCATATGCCAAAACTGAAAGAGCAATTAAACGCTGGCATCGTTGTCGCTGCGAATTGCGAGGCGGCGATCGTGGAGCAGTTGGAACTTGAAGGTGAAGCCTCTGTTGTGCTTTGGGCGGCAAAGTTCAATCCCGATGTTTCGATCTTACCGATGCGTCTGCAATACGAGCGAAGTCCTGACGGCGGCGCTTTTATTGGCTGGCCAAACGAAATTGATCATCAATGGCCGGACGACTGCTTTCTAATTTCGATGAACGAACCTTACTCGTTTCCTGTCGATGGCTTGATCGAAAGGCTGAATGAAGATCGGGCCGGCGTTCCGATCGTCGGTGGTGTTTGCAGTGGTTCCGAAGGGCCTGGCGACAATCGTATCATGCTGGGAGACGAAGTCTATCGATCCGGAGCGATCGTCTTGCGTGTCAATGGGCTTCGGTATCGAACGATCGTTTCGCAAGGGTGCCGCCCCATCGGAGATCCTTACGTTGTGACCAAGTCGTTTGCGTCGGAAGTCATGGAGCTTGGCGGCAAACCTGCGTTCAAATGTTTGCACGATTTGTTTCAAACGCTGCCGACGCGAGATCAGCGATTGATGCAAAACGGTTTGCAGTTGGGGATCGTGATGAATGAGCAACAGGCGCAGTTCGAGTTAGGCGATTTCTTGATTCGAAGCGTGGTTGGTGTAAATGAAACAGAGAACAGTATTTCAATTGCTGACTTTGTCCGGATGGGCAAGACGGTTCAGTTCCACATTCGCGACGAGGAATCGGCAACCAACGAACTAGCTGCATTGTTGGCGTCAGTCGACAGCGCGGGTGGTAGCGATGACGCAAACGCCGAAAACCCTTGGGCCAAAGCTGCCTTGTTGTTTTCGTGCAACGGTCGTGGGACACGGTTGTTTTCTGAACCCAATCACGACGCGATGCAGTTTCAGAAAGCCAACGCGAACCAGTTGGCGTTGGCCGGATTATTCGCGGCAGGTGAGATCGGTCCCGTTGGCGACACGAACTTTCTGCACGGATTTACAGTGAGCGCAATATTACTGGGCTGACATCTGATTCGAACGGATGGCGCAAGAAAAAACGCTCGGCATAAACCGAGCGTTGCTGTTGTTCAAAATCCAAGAGCCAAAACTACTTGGTAAGTTGTGAAACGATAACCGGTCGTTGCTTGAACTTTGGCGTTCTCGGTTTGACGGGTGTGTGCGTTGGCGCCGTCTTCGCAGGCGTCGCCGTCCGTTTGCGTTGATTCGTTTTGCAGTTGCGGCGTCCAAAGTGAAGGAAGAGTACTGCACATTGACGCTCGGTCAATAGTCCGCACTCGACAACCAACCGTCGGATCGAAGCTCCACTTTTTTGCTGAGCTTGCAGCAGCAGGTCGGCGTCGGTCCGATCAAGTAGTTGCTCTTCTACAGCGATCTGGCAGAAAGTCTTATGAGGATTGACTTCCTGAATCTCCAATATTCGAGTTACTGTTCGGATGGTCAAAAAGTTTTGACTTACAGCCAATGAAGCAAGTGTTTTGGTTGCTTCCTGTTGGATTTTTACCAAGCCGCAAAATTGCTCGGGAGTAACGATCCGCTGTTCAACCAGATAGACGCCGAATTTCAAACTCATCTGTACGCTTTCAAAAGCCGTGATTACTGCATTGTGAGGGGATACATCCTTGTCTTCTATCAATCGACTAACACTGACGCGTCGTTGACTAAATTGGTTGGTCCCCGTGTGACACACACAACCTCTAAATTTGTATTGGTCACCGTTCTGAGCATCGGACGGAATGCAATGAGTCTTCCGGTTGATCCGGATGCAGCGCATCGGTGATGTTTCGGATCGACCACTCGCACGTAGGAAAATGGAAACGAATTTGTTGTCAAAAATCAACAAATCGTAGGCTCGTATTGGTTGAGGCTTGGAATTTTTTGCGATTTCAAGCCGACTCGATTCTCGATTCCAAGCCAAACCTGCGTTATCGAGTGAGACGGGGATTCAGGGCGAGCCGTTGGCACAAAGCTTGCCTTTTTGCGTATCGACAGCCTGAGATTTTGATTGTGGCACGTTTCACGATCGATAATTTCGGTTTTGCCGTTTTCAACGATCGACAGGAATTCGAATCGTAGAGAGTTTTGGGTTATTCAGCAATTTTGTGAATGTGTTGCATGAGTACCCCCTAATAGTGACCTACTTTTTTGAAGTATACCCGGTCTGATTCATCGGGATTGTTGAATTGAAAACACTTAATTTGAGGCTGTTATGAACCGTTTGAGAAAGAAAAACTTTGTTGATTCCACAGTGCAAGGTGCACTACTTCGTCGGATCGTGTTTCACTGGTTGGCGTTTTTTGTCGTTACGGCAATTTCCGTCATCATGCTCCAAGCTTTGCTTGGTGATCCTGCGATGACTTTGGGTGAACGAGTGAAGCATCAGGTTGGCGAATTCACGCTGATTGGTGTTGTTTTGTTTTGCCTGTTTCCTGTTTTCTTGCTTGATACTGTTCGATTTAGCAACCGTTTCGTCGGTCCGATTGGACGTTTGCGTCGTCACATGAAACAACTTGGCACGGAGCAAAACACAGATCACTGTGCTTTCCGTGGAGATGATTTTTGGTCAGAAGCAGCGACTGAATTCAATGCCATTGCAGATTTGGTTAAAGAGCAGAAAGAAGAAATCGCTCGATTGAAAACTAGTTTGGGAAAATCTGGCGTTAGCACACGCGGCTAATCTCAATCCAATAAATATATAAATTCAATAATCCCACCTGAATCAGTAACATGAAAACCAACAATACAAAAACCTCGCTGAAAGCCAGAAATCGAAGAGCTCGAAAGGGAGCTGCGATCGTCGAATTTGCCGTTTGCATTCCCTTGGTTGTCCTCATCGTATTTGGATCGATCGAAGCCGCGAGCATGATCTTTTTGCGACAAGCCGCCGTCCAGGGAGCTTACGAAGGCGCAAAAGTTGCAATCAAACCAGGCAGTACCAATGATGAAGTTCAAAACGCAGTCGACCAAGTTTTGGCCGGCCGAAATTTGTCAAACATTACTTTGACCTTGAATCCTGCAGATGTAGAAAACGTCGATCCAGGTGAATTCATTACGGTATCTGTTTCTGTTCCCGGTGACGAGAACAGTCTTTTTCCATTCGGCCCGTTTAAGGGTCGGTTAGTTTCGGCTGACGCCGTGATGGTTAAAGAGTGATCGCAAATCGCATGCTCAATTCATTCCTAATTCTCTTCAGGCCCATACTAAAAGCGAGACAACTATGAAAAAAAACATCTTTATGAAACGTGATGGAGCGATGCTTCCATTGCTGGCTGTCGTCCTGGTCATCCTTTTTATCGCGGCCGCACTCGGTGTCGATATTGCCCGGATGCACTTGTCTCGTAGCGAACTAAGAACTGCGACCGACGCAGCGGCTCGTGCGGGTATCGAAGCACTTGGGCGTGAACAAAGTACCGCCGCTGCGGTCGACGCTGCTAAAGCTGCCGCAGCACTGAACAGTGTCGCCGGTAAAGGATTGACGCTGGAAAATAACAACATCGTGTTTGGTTCGGCTGCTATTCAGCCTGATGGGTCATTCGAATTTCAGGCAGGTGGAACACCAACTAACTCATTGCAGGTCGTTGGTGCAAGAGACGCATCGTCACCAGATGGAGCGGTAGGGCTTTTGTTTGGGCCGCTATTCGGAGTTACGGATTTCGAGCCTGTTCAATCTGCGACTGCGACACGACTTGATCGTGACATTGCATTGGTGCTTGATGTTTCCGGTTCAATGACCAGCAACGGTCGCTTTGAAGCTTTGACAGCCGGTCTTGATGAGTTCTTGAAGATTCTCGAAGCGTCACCGCAGGAAGAAGGCGTGTCGCTGACCGTTTATTCTACTAACGGACGGAAAGTCCACCCGATGACTACCAATCTTAATCTAATTCGTGAGGCGTTTGCTCAAGAAGTCGCCGATGGCTTCACGGCGATTGGCGAAGGATTGGAAATCGGTCTGGATTCAGTCCTCAATGACCCTGAAAGCCGACCCTTCGCACTCAAGTCAATCGTACTGATGACAGATGGTCGACAAAACCGAGGCGTCGACCCAACCGTTATCGCAGAAGACTGTGCTGCAGCAGGCGTGCCGGTTCACGCATTGACGTTTAGCGCTGGAGCCAACCGAGACCTTATGCGGTCAGTTGGTGCCATCACGAACGGGACTTACCTTCATGCAGATAGCAACAATGAACTTATCGAAGCTTTTGAGCGAATTGCCACACAGCTACTTGTTCTGTTGATTGAGTAAATCGAAAAACAGTTCCAGCTGAATAGTGACCGGCAACAGTCAATCGCAACAGTAATCAACTTCCTACCCATAATCGTACAATGAAAAAATTTACTAAAACACGTCCAACGAACAACAGCCCTTTTGCGGTCCGAAGCAAAGCAAAAAAGCGTCGCGGTGCATTGGCAGTCGAAATGGCTCTGTGTCTTCCACTACTCTTTTTGTTTTTGTTCGGTTGCTATGAAGCGGCTCGAGCGAACATGATCGTTCATGCTGCTGAGAGTGCAGCGTACGAAGCGTGTCGTTTGGGAGTGCTTCCTGGAGCAACGGAAGACAAGATTCGTGTTGGCGCAGACTTTGTTCTGAGCTCGGTTGGCGTAAGCAATTTCGACGTTGTCGTGGAACCGGGTGTGATTACCAATCAGACTGAGAAAGTTCGCGTGACTGTCACGGTTCCGTTCAAGTCGAACACTTCGATGCCTTCGTTCTTTTTTGACGATCCAAACTTTGTCGGGTCATGCGAACTAACACGTGAAACGCTCTAACAGTCGCCGTGCTGTGATACCGAAGTTCTGAAGAAAATTCAATCCTGAGTTGCATCCATTTGCGACTCAGGATTTTTTTTTGTTCAAGGCGGCGAACGATGATTACTTTTTCGCTCGGTTTCGCGCGGAGGCCATTCCGAAGTGGCTGCGCGGAACCACGCCGCTTGGTTGTTCCGTTTCCACCAATCCACCTTTGCCAATAACGACAATGCCACTGTCAGTGACTGTGAATCCGCGTTTGCGATCTGCTTCCAAGTCGAATCCGATTTCCGTTCCGGCTGGAATCTTGACGTCTTTATCGATGATCGCTCCGCGGATCCGCGAATGGCGGCCGACTTCGATTCGATCGAAAAGAATGGAATCCGTGACCGCCGAAAAACTGTTGATACGGACTTCAGGTCCGATGATTGAATGTTCAACCCTACCACCGGAAATGATGCAGCCTGGACAGACGATGGAGTCCGTTGCCATTCCAATTCGACCTTTCTCGTCACCATCACGACCAAAGACAAACTTGGGTGGTGGGAAGCCAGCCTGGTGCGTGCGGATCGGCCAAGCTTGATCGTACATGTTGAGCAGTGGGTCAACGTTGATGAGATCCATGTTGGCTTCGTAGTAAGCATCAACGGTACCGACGTCGCGCCAATAGGCTTGGCTCTTGCGGTTTTCATCGCGGAATGGAAATGCCAACACGCGATGCGAATTAATGATCGAGGGAATGATGTTTTTGCCAAAGTCGCGTGAGCTGGCCGATGCGTTGGCATCTTTCAAAAGCTGCTCAAACAAAAATCGCGCGGTAAAAACATAGACGCCCATGCTGGCCAGACACTGATCGGTCTCGCCGGGAATCGTAATCGGATCTTCAGGTTTTTCGTGAAACCCTACGACACGGTTTTCGCCGTCGACTTGCATTACCCCAAATGATTTTGCTTGCTCACGATCGACTTGTAGAGCTGCGATTGTTAAGTCGGCTTTGGACTTCGCGTGATGCTCAACCATGGCTCGGTAGTTCATCTTGTAGATGTGATCACCGGCAAGAATGATCACGTATTGCGGTCGCTCTTTTTCGATCGTGTAGATGTTTTGATATACGGCGTCGGCAGTCCCCTGGTACCAATGTTCGTCAATGCGCTGCTGCGGTGGAACAACGTCGATAAACTCGCCCAGTTCACGGCAAAAGAACTGGCGCCACCCGTCGTTAATATGCCGATCAAGACTGATCGCTTTGTATTGGGTGAGCAAAAGAAGTTTGCGGATTCCACTGTTAAGACAATTGGAAAGTGCAAAATCTACGATGCGGTAACTTCCGCCAAAGGGAACGGCTGGTTTCGCGCGGTCCCTTGTCAGTGGCTCAAGTCGCGAGCCTTTACCGCCGGCCAGAACGACCGCCATGACGTTTTTCATCGGCATCTCAAATTTTGAAGTGGAAGATGAGTGAGGCTGGCTGACCGGCACTTTGCAGGGAAGGGAACCGGTGGGCCAGACGACAATCAGGGGAGTCAGTCAAACGAAAGACTCCAAAGTTCTCTTTCGTCCATCTAAGCAATTGACTGCAGTATCGCACGGCGGTCAAATCGTTTCGATTGAAAAACTGACGAACATACTGGCTGTGACAATTCTAGCTACATTGGGCAATTTTGAGAAACCCAATCTCCAGTCATTCAAGGTTGCGTCTTTCGATCGATAGTAGCTCCACAACATCGCACTCAACATTGCCGAATCAATCAAATGCTCATCGCACGCCGGGGTTGGTTGAGGGCAGGAGAATCCGGAATCGATGTTTTTGAAGTGATGGAAGAAGCGGTGGCGGCGGTTCTCAAGGAAGGACAATCGCCATTGGAAAGGCGACGACAATGAAGATGCAACGATTGAAGAGAGGGACTCGTGATTCCCAGTACCGATAAACTTCCCGAACACATGAAACCAGTTTCATGGCCGCCGATCTCGGTTGTGATTCCCGCTCACAACGAACAGAGATATCTGCCGAAGACGTTGATCGAGTTGCGTCAACGAGTCCGTGAGTTGGAAATCGAGATGCAGATCATCGTTGTCAACGATGCATCGACCGACCGGACAGCGGAGATTGCGGCGGACTTTGGTGCGCAGGTCGAGAATGTAGACTTGCGAAATATTGGTGCCGTTCGCAATGCAGGTGCGGCGAAAGCAATTCACAATTGGCTGTTCTTTTTGGACGCCGACACTCTACTTCCGAAAAAGACTTTGGAACAAGCTTTAAAAGCTTTGCAAAAAGGGGCTGCAGGCGGCGGCGCTCAAGTCGCAATTCCAGACGAAAAACGAATCGCATTTTTCAAGCGGCTCATGTTCTATTCGGTACGAGTGGCTTGGTTGGAAATAGGTGGCTGGGCTGCAGGTTGTTTTATGTTCTGTCGGCGAGATGTGTTTCGCGAATTTGAAGGCTTCGACGAAGAGTATTTTGCTGCGGAAGAATTGTTCTTCAGTCGGGCAGTCAAAGCTCGCGGGTTATTCCGGATAGTTCGATCACCCGTGATAACGTCTGACAGGAAGCTGCAGAACTATTCAACGTTGGAACTCGTACGACTACTACTTCGCCCACTAACAAATCCAAAAGGCCTGCTTAAGAGTCGGTTTGGACTGGAAATTCTTTACGAGGACGACCGATGACACGTTTGACGAACCGCTTTTTAGGGGTAATAACCTACCGCTGCGGAGCTCGTTCTGCTTGCATGGACGCTAATTCATTGCATTTCTTAATCTACGAACGGGTCGTAGTAGTTGGCATGTTGATCAACGAGTATTACAATAAGCCAACCACAATGCCTTGCATCTTAGAACTTCAGTCAGACGGAAATATGCTAAATAGGATCAGAAACGCGATTGGATTGGTCGTTTTGTCGGCAGCATTTTTCTTTCAACCAAACGCAAATTGCTTCGGCGATGAGATCGTTATCGAAGAGAGCAATCGCAGCGAAGAAACTCAAGTTGGCGATTTCATTTGTTCGCCGTGCTTGACCAAGATGGGCTCACTTGCCTCCTACGCCGTCGTTGGCGACAGCGAAATCGGCTACGAGATGAGTGCCGGCGACTTGTGGCGGTTCTTCGACGAACAAGGGGTCCACTCCGTCAACGATCTGGAGTTCCTGGTTGATATTGATCAGATCTCCAAGTCAGATAATTTTGGACTAGAAGGCCTTCAAGTTCAGATTCAGCACCCGTTAAATGCGGAGCATTTATTGACCGACGTGACGATGCAAGGCAACTCGCTGGTCGTTCCGGGATACGAGACTTCTTCATCAAAACCAGAAGCCAAGATTCGGTTGCCTTTGGGTTACGATTTCATGAAGGAGTTTTCGTCGAGCAGCACAGAAAAAGTTGTCTTCAACTTTTCTTCGAAAGACGCGAGTGTCTCTCCGACACTGTTTCTCACTTCTGACGCGACATTCATTTCAGGCAATCACCTGGGAATGCTGTTTTCGTTTATCGTTTTTTGGGGACTCGTCTTCATGGCGATGAATCGATTTATTCGCCCGGTTGATACAATGGATCCGGTGTTCCCAAGAAACTCGAACGTCACGCCCGGTTAGTGACCAATCGAAGCTGAATTCTTCTTTTCCAAAAAGCCAAAGCACCTGATCTGGCAGGCTCTGTCGAGCTTGTGCAATCCATTGGCAGTCCGACGACCTACGCTTGCGCTATTCTTTGGCGTCTGGCTTCGTAAAGCATTACCGCGGCGGTCACGGATACGTTGAGGCTGTCCGCGATTCCTTGCATGGGTATCCGCACAGGTTTAAACCCTTCTCGCCATGATTCACCAAGGCCGTTAGCTTCATTGCCAAGCACGATCGCTGTCGGCAAAGTCAAATCGGACTCGTAAAACGAGCTCTCAGTTTGCAGCGACGCGATGAAGGTTTGAAATTTATTTTTGGCTAGCCACCGTTGGATGTTGTCCGATGAGTCGATAGCGCCGGGAATCGAAAAAGCTGTGCCAAGGCTTGATCGGATCGCGTTGGGGTGAAACCAATCGGTTAACGGATTGGCAACCATTAGGCCATCCACCCCTGCCCCGTCTGCCGAGCGCATAATGGCTCCGAGGTTGCCAGGCTTTTCGATCGACTCTACCACAACGATCAAAGGGGCCTGCCGAGAGTCGCCGGTAGAAAGTTGGAAGTGTTCAAGCGACTTGTCGGGTCTGATCGCCGTCATTACCACACCATCGACGCGATCACCAAAGCAGATCTTTGCGAACAACGCAGCTTCGAGGTCGAACGCGATCGTAGAAAAAGATTTGACGTTCGCCGACAGCCAATCGAGTTGGTCCGCAGACAGGAACTCATTGCACAGAAATAGTTCGTCGGGCGCGAGTCCCGATTCGATTGCGCGGCGAATTTCACGATAGCCAAAGACAAGAATTCGGTTTTGCTGTTTTCGACCACGCGATGTGTGTAGGCGGATTGCTTTCTTCACTCGCGGATTGTCGTCGCTGGAAATGGACTGTCGCATAATGCCGATCGATTAACGGTCTAGTGCCCAGCGAACGCAAACGCCGCTGGGAAGCATTCTATTGTCACTTGAAGTGAGAGAAAGTTCCAAGGCCTCGAGGTCCTTTTTCTTGATTGAAAACACTTCTTCGACCAATTCCCTCAATCGGCGAAGGTTGAACGACGGCGTGTGGCAGCTCAATAGGAACACTTTGGGCGTACCGCCACAAAGTTGTTTGGCGTTGTGCAAAAGCCCTGACAGGTCTCGCTCAAGCTTCCACACCTCTCCTTTGGGGCCTCTTCCAAACGAGGGCGGGTCGGCAACAAAAATGTCATACGCATTGCCACGTTTTATTTCACGTTCGACAAACGTCGTTGCGTCTTCAGCAATCCAGCGGATGGGACATTCGGACAGCCCCGAAAGGTTGGCGTTCGCTTTGGCCCAAGTGACGACGCTTTTGGCGGAGTCGATATGCGATACGGCACAGCCCTTTTGGGCAAGCGCCATCGTTGAGCCTCCGGTGTAACCAAAAAGGTTGATCGCTTTCAATTCACCGACAGCCGTTGGAAGACTAGCGATCCAATCCCAGTTTTTCGCTTGCTCGGGGAAGACTCCGACTTGTCCTGTTGGCGTCGGTTTAAGTTTGAAGAATGTCTTCTGATGCTGAACAGTCCAGTTTTCAGTCGCACTTTGATCGCCTAACCATTGGTTGTTATCGGCTTCGCGGTGCCACGTGAGATCTGGCGACCAGGTTTGGATCGGCTTGCGCGGAAGAGAATCGGGCACCGATGGAGACTGTCGACTGACGACCATTGAGCCAAGCCGTTCAACTTTGGTCCCGCTTCCAAAATCGAGAAGCTGATACTGGTCGTCGGAAAACATATTCTAGTCTCGATCGTTTTACGTTGTGCCAGACCGGTTTTTCAATACCAGATCCACAACCTTGGAATCGACTGTTGAAGTTTCGTGACGCCCTCGTGGCTGACGTTCGTATTTCGTAGCACGACACAGTAAAGGTTCTTCAACTTCAAGATTGGAGCCAGTCCTTCGTCGCTGATAAGTGTGCCTTCAAGGTCGAGGACTTGAGCGGCGCGAAAACCTTCGATCCGCGTAAGCTTGTCATCGGTCAGCGGCTTGTTTCGCATGTCGATGATTGGCCGATCCTTAAATTTTGCATCGTAAGCTTGCCACTTCATCATTCTCGATATCATCAAAACGGCATTCCAAAAAGGTTTCTGAAACCATGCTAATCGAGCGTGCGGATCCCGAGTGAACTGATATCCCTTGAAGCACAACGCGACATACAACGCGAAAAACAGCAACACAAAGATTACAAACACAGTTCCAAGGATGCCACTGATTGCAACCAGGCCAAACACGACCAACGAAAAAGTGAACAAGGTAATTAGCACGTGAAATACCCACGCCAACACACGCATTGAGACGCCTTCGTTGGCAATGCCGGCGAACCAAAGCTGAAACCCGGCGAGCTCCATCGGGATTTCGTCGAGCTCCATTTCGACTTTCTCGAACTTGCGCTCTCCTTTTTTGCATGACGAGCAATAGCCTCGATCATCAAGCTTCTTGCCACATTCAGCACATCGTTTGCTGCGGTCTTTCGCGATTGGAGCCGGACGGGAACTGCCACCACTTTCCTGGAAGTCCATCGACATCAAGTCGGATTTGGGGCGCGCGATATCTTCAATCGGAGCGAGCTCGAGGTCGTCGCCATCAGACGAAGATGCCGTGCGAGATTTACCGGGCTTTTTTCTAGGTGGTTTGCCTGGTCTGCTTTTTGAGGAAGACTTCTTTCTAGGTGGAGTCCCCGTGTCGGATGATTCGAGTTTGCGATCGACTTCGGAACTCTCCAGCGGGACTTCACATTCGCTTTTGCACTTGGGGCAATTCACAAGATGACCCGCTTGGCTGGATTTTGCAGTCAGCGACTTTCCGCAAACCGAGTTGCGACCGTCAGCACCAACGACTTGATTTCGGCAATAGAATTCTATGAGCATATGAGTGCAAAAATCTCGAACGCAGGCTGTTCGGACAGAGATCGCGTCCGATAAATTTATCAATGGAAGGAGCGACTATCGTAATCGGTTTTCGGTCTTTGTATACGCTGAATCCGCGTATGAAGTTGCCGTCGAAAGTTGGGTGGGGACGATCGCGCATAAAAAAACCGCTCATGAAGAGCGGCAAGCTAAATTACCCGACATGGATTCGAACCATGAATGACGGTACCAAAAACCGTAGTGTTACCATTACACCATCGGGCAGTAATTTGGCTCCCCCATTTTTTAGCAAAATATTCGATTGGGAAAAATAGGGCTTTGAAGAATTTTTTGAGGCTTATTCTGATTGAGGCTTATTTGCTTCGACTTGAGCTCTGTTGTCGAAGCGTAGCCAGACAAACCAGCCGATCAACGAAACCAGCAGGATACACAGGCGATAGCCGAGCGCCACGACGAAACCGTTAGGTGCCGAGTAGCCGCTATATAGCGTCGCCAAGGCGGTTTCCATGCCACCCACGCCCCCAGGGAGTGGGATCGAATTGGCCACCATCGAGATCGGTGCGATCACCAGATGTTGCGGGAGCGTAGGACACTCAGGGGAGATCGCCAGCGCTACCAGATAGATAGTCAATGCAAACAAAAGGTTCGTGAATAAACTCAATCCGGCGGCAATCGCCAAAACGCTTTTATTTTTACTGTAAAGAGCTGCTGCGTTCAGCCCTCTCTCAATTAAGGGGCCGATTTTAGGGAGTCGCTGGAACCACTGGAAAAGTCCAAAGTTCTTCATACCCGGAAAAAATACAAAGGCGAGAAGCCCGCTGACGCCAACCACACATGCCACTCCTGCGACTTTACACACAAAGCCGATCGCAGCTTGGGTCGCTGCCAGATCCACATCCGAGCCGCCAACCGAGTTGGCTGCCATCTCTGTGTTAGCTGCAAGCCCGGGCGAAAGTTGTTGATTCAGAAACCAGGCTGTCGCCGCGAATCCGAACATGACCATCAGTCCAATGAAACGATCGATGAAGACGCTCAAAATCGCTTCGGGGACCCGGTCAGGCGAATGGCGAGCCGCGTAGTATGCGCGGAGAGAATCGCCACCCACGACACCGAACGCGACCACATTAAAGAATGCTCCGATGAAGCCGAGTTTGGTCGCATCGGCAATCGATAGTTTTAGATTGATCGCATTGGCCAGTTTGTACCAGCGAATGTAGCTCGAAAAGAACGCCAACGTGATCGTCAGGCCAGCCATCACCAGCCAACCATACTGTTTTTCTGTTTCGAAAAAGTTGTCAAACTGGCTTTGGTATTTGGAATACAGCCAATACAGAATTCCGATTGACAAACCGTACTTCAGAATCGAAATGAGTGACTTTGAGTTCACGGCACGAGTCTTTGTAGGACAGTCAACGACTGCGGAAAATTCAGGCGGGAAAAAGCAAAAGCACTTTCCGATCAACTCCGGAAAGTGCTTTGGAAATGGTAACGCCAAAGTTGCGGCGTTGGTGCGGCAAGTTTCGAATTCTCAACGACACCGCTAATGATCGTTTCGAAATTGGCAGGCCAGAATTACCGCTTGGCCAACATTCGATTTCGCTTGGATCGACGCTCAGCACGTAAGCGCGCGCGTCGCTTGGTTTCACTTGGCTTTTCGTAATACTCGCGGCGACGCATTTCTTTTTTGATGCCACTTCGCTCGACAAGCTTTCTAAATCGACGTACTGCTTCTTGAACCGACTCTTTATCACGTACCAACAGCTTTACCATTTTTTCTCCAAACCAATCAAAATTTTCACAGCCAATTCCTTTCAAATAAAACAAAAGGGGAGGACCACTCATCGCGAACCACTACCACCGAAATTCGATGGAACGACCGCCATAAATGCCAGCATAGACTTCTTACGCTACCCAGCTCTGATATTGAACTAAGTCGGCGAAATGTAGAGTTGAACCAAAGATTCTAAGTAAAAATCGGCAAATGTGTCCAGAGCTAACGCCGTAAATTCCTCGAATTGGATAAATGAAGCGAGGTGATCCATATATCCGTCGCCAATCCGCAAATCCTACTCAGTTTGTCCCACCGCTACTTTTGGACGGATAACGCCTCAGCCGAACGGGATTGACGATAAACCCCTTAGTTTCAGGGGGGGAAATGCCAGAGCTCAATCCAATCAATAGTGACGTCGAAAGCTTTGGACCGGACTCGGATGCCGTATCGGATGCTTCGGCAAAGCCGAACTCGGACGACGTTTTGACTGGCAAAGTAGACGACGCGACATCCATTGGCGGAAAAGCGGGCTCTAAAACCGACTTAGTGCAATCAGCGATCCCCGCTCAGCCTGAAGTCGACCTTCTAAAACGCCAGGACGAAGTCATCGCTGGATTGGATGATTTGGACGAAAAAGTTCTTCAGGCGATCGAGGCTTTGGCCGCTGAGCGAAAGCAAGAACTCGAATTGCATCAGCAACAGTTGGCGTTGGAAGAGAAATCTCAACGCGAGAATATTCTTAACACTGATGACTTCAAAGAGTCGCAAAAAGACGACCAGAGAGCCGACGACCAACGAAAAGCAGCTTAGTTTGCTGGTTTTAGCGCCTCGTTTCTCTCGGTAGGGGACTCAAACAAAATAAGCCGCCTGTCAAAGGACAGACGGCTTTGGTTTAGATCAATGTCTAAGTCCTTGTCGTTACTCTTTCTTTTTCAGCTTAAAGAAAAAACAGCCGTCCTCTTCGGTCGATTCAAATTTTTTCGGCCGGTCTCCACCCATCCCGTCGTAGCAAAGATGCAGATGGCCATCGCTATCCATCTTCATGATTCCGATCGCAGGCGTTCCCTCGGGGGCCGGACCGGAAGTGATCTTCATATCGATTTCGACAGGCGATTTTTCGGTGTCCAGAGTGTATGACATTCCAAACGCGGCTTCACCATCACCCATCGCGATCGTGTCTTTCTCAAAAACGATTTCTCCAGCCATTCGCTCGGCGGCAACATCGGCACCGGCTCGAGTTCCTTCGACGATTTCCCAGGTACCAGTCAATGAATCGGTCGAGACCGTAGGCTGTTCTTTTTCCAGCTCAAAGAAAAAGCAATTGTCATCGGCAACCGATTCAAACTTTGCTGGCCGATCGCCACCCATTGGGTTGTAGCATAGCTTCATCTTGTTTCCGTCAAGCGACACGATTCCCAAAGCCGCGCCGTCAGGTGCAGGTCCGGATTCAATTTTCATGTCGACTTCGAACGGAGTCTTCGTTTCGTCCAGCGTGTACGACATAACAAACTCTGCACCTGGTCCCGCAGGAATCGTGAAGGTCTTGTTCGTAACGACGATTGCTGGAAGTCGCTCGGCTGGGATTTCGGTTCCTGATCGAACACCGCTGAGTACTTTCCAGTTACCGGCGATCGGCGACTTGGCTTCATCGTCCTCTTCCTCGTCAACTGGCTTGCCACCGTTTTCAATGACGGCAATGAGTTTTTCGAACCGTGGATCCTCTTTGATGAAGTCGAGATCAGAATCGTTTTCATATTGGGCGACATCGAGAAAACCTCGCTCGACTGACTTTTCAAGGCATTCAAATGCTTTGTCTGCATTCTCTTGAAGCGAATACACGCAGGCCATGTTGTACTCTCCAATGCCGTTGGTATCAGGAAGAGCAGCAACTCTCTTGTGATACTTCATCGCTTCGTCGAGCTTGCCTTCTTCATGAAAGGATATCGCTTCTTGCATGAGTTCTTGGAACGTCATGTCTTCTATGTCAGTGTCCTGAGCGGAAGCCAGATTCATCGAGCCAAATTGCAGGCCGAAGATCAGCATTGCCATAAGCAGTATCAATCTGTTTCTATTGAGTTTAAACGTTTTCATTTGGATGCCCTTTCTGAAATGGAGTCTCGTTGCCTTTTGGCGTCACGAGTTAGCCATGATTGTAAAGGAACGAGCGTTGGATTTCAGGGAATCGAGGCACCGGGAGGAGATCAAGCTTTTCCCGTGGATTCCTGCAGTTCCGGTGGTGATCGCTTCGCTCCGCCGTCTGCCGATCCTCCTTCTCCAGGCACTCAATCGAACCCAGGAATCGGTATCGCTGTATCCGCATTGGCTTGTCTGATCGGTGCGGGTTAACCCAAAGCCAAATAGCTAACGACAGCAATATTTTTCCTAGCTGTCAGCCTCAGCCAGTACCGTTTGCGCAAATGAAACAGCTTTAACCAGAGCCGTTTCCTGTTTGGATTGACCCGTTTTTCTAGACCATTGCTACAACCGGCATATTCTACCTTGCCTTTCTGTAATTCTTCAGTGATCCAGATTATCTATTCAACGTACTGTGACATTCAGTCCGATGGAGATCACAACGTGAAGATCCTGCGCATGACTATCGGGATGGTCTGGCGGCTCAGCCTCTGTATGGCTGGTGGCCGAGTGATATGGCCGGAGCCACAGAGTGGGGATCTTCACGACAAAGGGTTGGCATGGCGAGTGTTTCGTCAGACCAGATGCCACCTGCAAGGTTAGAAACGTCAGTATTTGGAGAAGTTACGATGAAATTGGTTAGAAGTCTGCTGACTTCTGCAGCATTTGCAGCTGCAGTGATGTCGGCCAGCTTCAGCTGGGCACAATGTTGTGGTGGCGCAAGCTACGACACCATCGGCGCAGCTGCACCGGCCGCCGGTTGCGGATGCAGCTACACGGTTATGAAAACAGTTCGCCGCGTAGTGAATGAGCAACAGCAAGTTACACGTTACCGCACAGTTACAAACACTGTATACGATAACGTTCAAGTTCCGTCGACTCGAACAGTCAACGAAACAGCTTACCGAACAGAGAACTACACAGTTCAAGTTCCTAAGACATCGACTGTCATGCGAACAGAGAACTACACAGTTCAAGTTCCACGCACTTCGACTGTCATGCGAACAGAGAACTACCAGGTTCAAGTTCCAAAGACATCGACTGTAATGCGAACAGAGAACTACACAGTTCAAGTTCCAGTTCAGTCAACTGTCATGAAGTGTGAAAACTACACAGTTCAAGTTCCAGTTCAGTCAACTGCTTACCGTACAGAGAACTACACCGTTCAGCGTCCGGTTTGCAAGACAATCATGGTTCCTCAGCAGTACACAGTTCAGCGACCTGTTCGCGAAACTTCGTACAAGACAGAAAGCTACACAGTTCAGCGACCTGTTACTGAGACTCGTCAGCGTACAGTAAACTACACAGTTTGCCGACCTGTTACTGAGACAAAGCAGCGTACCGTTACTTCTTACGTTCGCAAGCCTGTCACAGTTAACAAGTCACGAACAGTTAACTACACTGTCCGAATTCCACAGACAGAGACTCGATACCGTACTGTTACAAGCACAGTTCGAACTCCTGTTACAACAACTAAGTACCGCACTGTTACTTCAACACAGCGCGTTCCTTACACGACAACACGTAACGTAACTGTTCGTGGTGGAAGCTTCCAAACTCAGACTCAGGTTATTCCTGGTCGTACCTACACCAAGCGAGTTGGTGGCGGTGGCGGAATGTTTGGTGGTAACGGCGGTGGACTACTTGGTGGTGGCGGACTACTTGGTGGCGGCGGCGGTGCTTGCGGAGACGCTTGCGGATGTTGCCCACCTCCAGCTCCAACTTGCGTTACTTGCAAGACTCCAGATCGCACCGTGTGCAAAAAAGTCTGGGTTCCTTCTTGTGAGACAAAGCAAGTTTGCGAAACTAAGTACCGTTGCGTTAAGAGCTGCAAGCAAGTTCCTTACCAGGTAACTAGCTACACATGCACTCCTGTTTCAAAGCAAGTTCCTTACCAGGTAACTACTTACCGATGTGAGACTCGCTCGAAGCAAGTTCCTTACTGCGAAACTACTTACGTTTCTGAGCCACGTTCACGCGTCGTTAACTACACAACCACTCGTATGGTTTCTGAGCAAAAGTCTCGTGTAGAAAACTACTGCGTAACCAACATGGTTTCAGAAGTTAAGACTCGTCAGGTACCTGTTTGCACAACACGAATGGTTTCTGAGACTCGTACTCGTAACGTTGCTAAGCAAGTAACTGAGATGGTTTCTGAGACTAAGTGCCGCAAGGTTCCTTACACAGTGACATCTATGCGATCAGAGACGCGTCAGCGTCAGGTTCCACAGACTGTTACTTCAATGCGATCAGAGACGCGTCAGCGTCAAGTTCCTCAAACTGTTACTTCAATGGTTTGCGAAACTCGCACACGTCAGGTTCCACAGACTGTCACTACAATGACATCTGAGACACGATCACGACAAGTTCCACAGACAGTTACAACAATGTCTACTGAAACTCGTTCACGTCAGGTTCCTTACACAACTCAGCGTCAAGTAACGACAATGACTACTGTTCGTAAGCCACGAACTGTTACGTCACAAGTTCCTTACACTGTAAACGTTTGTGTTCCACGCACAGTTGAAGAGCAAGTTCCAGTTACTGTGAACGCAGCTCCTTCAGTTAGCTACGACGCCATGGGCGGAGCAGCAATGGGCGGAACAATCATCGACGGCGGAATGGCCGGCGGAATTGTTGATGGTGGATTCGGTGGCGGATTTGCTGACGGCGGAATGATCGCTGACGGTGGATTTGGTGGCGGATTTGCTGACGGCGGAATGGCTGCTGGCGGATTCGGTGGCGGATTCGGTAACGGTGGCGGATGTGGCGGAGGCCTTCGTGGCGGTCGCATCGGTGGTCGTCTTCGCGGAATGATCAGCCGACTTCGTGGCCTTTTTGGTTGCGGTGGCGGAATCGGTGGCGGATGTGGCGGTGGTTGCGGATGCAACTAAGACCTTCTCTCTGAGAATGTCCACATTCAAAATCAGTTGATCTGATTTAAAAATGACAGGCAGCCCGAGCATCATTAGCTCGGGCTGTCTTTTTTTATGTCGAGATAGATGGGCCTTCAAAAACTCTAGCTACTTTTTCTCTACTTTTTCGCCTTCCGCTTCCTCGATCGCAACAAGAACTTATCCTTCACGCCAATCAAAACGCATTCGCGACGATTGAAGGCAAGTTGTTTCGCTTTGACGACTTGGAAACCCATTTCCTTGATCCGCTTCATCCACCCGGGAATCGCGTCGACACGATCCCAGTCAGTCAGTTTCATCGTCAAGATAACGCCTTTGATATCGACTGACTCGTGCGAAACGATATCTCGAACCGTATCCAAAGTGTACTTCGGTTCCATATTAATGTCCGCCAACAGCCAATCGACTCCTCGGAAGTCTTTCTTCTTGACTTCGTGGCCACGACGACGAACGTAAGTCAAATTGTCGTTCTCCAGCAACACGGGTTCGAGCTCCGCCGGGTCGATGGCAAGGACTTTGGCTCCCAGCTCCAGCACCAATTCGCTCGCGCCTCCGGGAGCCGCTCCGATTTCAGCACACGTCTCACCGGGTTCGATTGAGATGCCAGACCATAGCAAGGCTTCTTTTAGCTTGTAGTACGCACGGCTGATTCGCTCATCGGATACGTCGAATGATGGAGCTCCTCCTGGCCAGCGGCCCGAGGTCGTCGTGGCAACATGGAATCCGTACCACCATTCGTTGGGCTCAACAAGAACCACATCGATCACCGTCGCGTCTGGTTTGGCAACACGGTTGAGTGTCATCGGTTCCAAATCTGTCGCCCTACCCTGCTCTGCTTGAATTGTTTCCAGCTGTAAACGTCCAACCTCTGCGGCCAGCGCCGTAATGCCTGGTTCAAACCCTTTGCTTCCAGGAAGCGTTAGATCGCGCTGCCAGACATGTAAGTCATTACAGTCCGCGAGTTCTGAACGTTGCGCGATTTCTTGGGCGACATGGCTGGCGATTTTCTCGGCGTTTTCATCGGCGCATTTTCCCAGCGACCAGCCGTAAGTCCGCGCGAGCGTAGATTTTAAGGAAAATCGAACAGGCAGTGGATTGGTGGAATCAACTTTGAAAGTAATGAATCCGGGCCGCGAAAACGCAAGTCTCAAGTTCGGGTGGTTGTCGGTGATCTCTTTCTTCGTCGCCGTTTCACTTCCGTTTTGGCATATCACAAAGATGAACGAAGTCGGTTGAAGGGATTCTTGCACGCTCTTGGCGTCAGCTGGATCAGGTTTCGGTTCGTTCACAACGGCTTTCGAATTCAGATAATCGTTTCACGGATTGTACTTGCCACCGTCATTTATTAGCACCGCTAATTTAAAGCACTGTCAATATCTTGAAACAAAGTCCTGACCGAAGCGTCGTCGCCGGCATAAATCACATTGCTGGTCGTTGCAGCAAAATTGCTACTCGACAATCTGCGCCGTCCTGTTTTTCGTCCGAAGTCGCTGCAACTGATCCGCTGGAATTGCGTCGGATCTCTGAATGTCTATGTAGGTGAGGTTGGGCAGCTCAATGATTGCCTCGATGTCTTCAACATTGTCCGAATCGGAGATGATGATTAGTTCCAATTGTTTCAGATCTCCAATTCCGTATAGCGATTCGAGATTCGGACAGTGGCATAGTCGGAGTTCTACGAGGTTTTGCAGGTTTGATAACGGAGTCAGGTCAAACAGATTCTCACTACCAGTTAGGTTTAGCTGTTTCAGGTTATCTAACTCTGACACGAATTCCAGATCGTCAACTTGCGGGCACTTGAACAAACACAAACGTTCCATCGACTTGAGTTGAGAAATCCAGCTAAGATCGGTCGCGTTTGGGCAGTTGTGAATCAAAAGCGATTTGAGTGAAGTCAGTTTCCCGATGCTGCTTAGATCTTGAAGTTCGGCGGCGTTAACAATTCCTAGCGATTGAAGGTCTTGCAGATGCGTGACCGCAGAAATGTCTGTAAGCCCTTTCGGTGAATTGATGGAAAGAACTTTGAGTTGTTTCAATTCGCCGATCTCGTCTAATGATTCAAGGTAACAATCGTAAGTGACTACCTTACTAACTCGCTCAAAGACGTACCCGCCCATCAGGGTCTTTAGCCAAGGCGGATCCGCGGGCGGCGGATATTTTTTCGTCCACTGATACTCGTCTGATTCAAAGTCATAGAAACTTTGAACTCGCGGCAGCTTCTCGTTTACCTTTGCGAATGTGTTTCGAAAAGCTGGATCGACCTGTTCTAGCGACTCAATAATTTCTACTTCTCGTTTTGCCGTCGCACGATTGTTGGTGATCCACGCGAAGCACACTCCAAAGACGATGAGCAGCACGCAAACGGTCGCAAGGCTAAAACTCGGAAGCCATCGGCGTCCATTCGGTTTGCCGACCTCAGTCTGAGCTTTCGCTGATATTTCAGGATGAGCTTCTAGTTCGCGAATTGGAGTCGAACGGTCCATCCTTCGATGATAACGATCGGAAAACGGGTTGATCCACCAAGAAACACCGGAATCCGTTCGGAAAATCGACTTTCAAGGTTTAGTCGAGCCCTCATATTGCTGTTTGAGCAATTAGGCAGATGGGATAAACTGCTTGCAAACGACGAGCAAATTTACGCTTTGCAGCGCAGAGATGTTCGTACTTTCGACCGAATCGTCGAAATGTTTTGGGGATGTGGAAACGAGTTTCGCATCTTCAAGACTGACAATTTGAACGACCCATCACACGCAGGCGCAAGGAGGCCCCGGATGGCCGACGCAATCAAATTCATACACGCATCAGATTTTCATCTCGACCAACCGATCAGCGGTTTGGCGGAATTGCCCAAACATCTGATTCCCGCCTTGGCCAACGCTCCCTACGAAGCGGCTCAAAAAGTTTTCGACACTGCGATCTCTGAACGGGTCGATTTTGTGTTGTTGTCTGGCGACCTTTACGACCAAGAGCAAGGTAGCGCGCGGGCGCCAGCATTCCTGTTGAGCAACTTTCAACGGTTGGCTGACAAGAACATTCACGTCTACTGGTGTGCTGGGAAATGCGATCAGCCGGATCGATGGCCAAGCTCCATCGAACTGCCAGAAACGGTCGTTACATTTTCGTCGCACGTTGTCGAAGAAGTCGAACACTATCGAGACGGCGAGTTGGTCGCAACGATTTTGGGAGCCGGATACGATCCACGTCGTCACACGATGGAGGATTTCTCAACGGCTGTCACGGAAGTCCCTTCGGTAGCGATGTTGTACAGCGAAGTCGATACCTCAAAGCTGGTTTCCAGGAATATCAAATATTGGGCGTTGGGCGGCCGCCATAAAATGGCCAAACTCGATAACAACGGTTCGGTGATCGCTTATTCGGGTTCGCCGCAAGGTCGAACACCGAAAGAATCTGGCGTGCATGGATTCAAATTCTGTCGCATCGACACCACCGGAAAGATTCGCGTAACGACGGTCGAAGCCGATCGTGTTCGTTGGCTTCCGCAGAAAGTCGCCATCGATGAAAACGTCCGGATGTCTGAACTTAAAGAAGCTTTGGCCGAACGCGCATTGAAAATTATTTCCGACACAACTGATCAAGTCGTGCTTGCTCGCTGGTTCTTGGCGACAGGTGGAGAATTCAATCCTCGAATTCGCCAACGCAAATGGGCGGGCGAAATTTTGGATTGGCTTCGTGATGAATTTGGTCGGGGTGACAAAGGCCTATGGTCAACTCGCGTCGACGTTGAGGCTCCCAAGTCGATGCCAATGGACTGGTACGAAGAAGATACGATTCTCGGTGAGTACATGCGAGCCGTTGGGCGCTATCAAAGTGACGATTCGTTGAAGCTTAATTTGCACGAATACATGCCGCAAACCGTTCAAGGCGATTTAATGTCATCGGTTGGTCACGTGTCTAAAGAGCAGCGGGAAAAGATCTTACGTAAAGCGGCTTTGATCGGGATTGAATATTTAGCCAGTCACAAAGTCGTTGCGGAAATGGAGTTGGAAGGCGAATTAAATAACGCTGGTGAAATGAAAAACGCCGGCGAAGCAGCTTAGTTTGCAGAGGTAAGAACAAGGTCTTAATGGCCAAGTCCACTTGGTGTGGCAAATAAAACAACAAAATTGGGCGACTCAGGTTGCCCTCGGACTGCGACAAGGAGAAGCGCGGTGAAGATTACTGATTTACAAGTCGATGGATTCGGCGTTTGGAAAGGCCTCACGGTCGAGTCACTTTCTGATGAAGTAACTATTTTCGTTGGTCAAAACGAAGCGGGTAAAACCACGCTGATGCAATTCATCCGCGCGATGATGTTTGGTTTTTCGCCAGATCGTCTCGATAAGTACACGCCTCCTGTTTACGGCGGTTTGGCGGGTGGTTCTCTCGACATGACAACGTCCTCGGGAGCGTATGAAGTTCAACGCTTCGTCGATCCGAATCGGCACAGTGATCCAATCGGAGACCTGGCGGTGACCGATGGACACGACGGCTCGGTTCACGGTAAGTCGCATTTGCAAAGCCTGATGTCTGACATTGATGAATCAATTTTTACCAACGTGTTTGCGATTGGGCTGCGCGAGATTCAGGAGTTGGGTGCGCTCAATAGCACGGCAGCTGCAGATCAACTGTATCGATTGACCAGTGGGTTGGACCGTGTATCGCTGATCGACGTCATGCGAGATCTGAAAAGTCGCCGCGAAGTCATTTGGTCGCCGCATACGAAAGCTGATTCACGACTGTCTGTTCTGGCAGATCGGCGCACGAAATTGTTGCGCGAAGTTGATGAGCTTAAGCAGAGGTCCAAGCGATGGTCGAGCATTGCTTCTGAATCCAACGATGTTGTGAACCAGTTGGCCGATTTAGGAAAGCAGTTGGCTGAGCTCGAAAAAGAAAGTCGTTTGATCGAAGTGGCGACCAATGTTTCCGACCGTTGGCAGAAACGGATCATGTTAGGCGAGCAGGTGAAGGCTTATCGGAACTTGCCAGATAGTCGCGATATCAAAATCGAAAAGCTGGATGAGTTTAATCGTCGCATTGCTCTGCAAAAAGAGCGAATCGAAGAAGTCAAAAGTCAGCGGCGGTTGATCAAAAAAGAAGCGATGGCGTTGCCGATCAATCGTGGGTTGTGGTCGCAAAAGTCGCGTATCGAAGCCATTGCCGAGCATGCTCCGTGGGTTGAGTCGCTCGAGCGACAAACACATAACTTGCAAGATGAGATCAACCGAATCGAGAACAGCTTGGTTGGTGAGGTTGATGGGCTTGGTCATCAATTGAAAATCAAAACCAAAGACGTTGTTGGTCTTGGTAATCGCGGGCTGTCGAGTTTGGAGAATGCGGGCGGTAAGTTAAAGGAGCAGCAGGATCGGCTGACCAAGCTCAAGCAAGACATGGACAAGGTCGAGTTTGATCTCGGTCAACATTCCGATCGACTTGGTAGTTCGATGTCCGAAGCGGGGGCGTCAGGTTCGTTAGAAGAAACAGGTCGGTACGTTGCCAAGCTTCGCCGTCGAGTTGAACTTGGTGAGAAAATTGACAAACTCAATCGATCGAGGATGGATCTTGAGCGGGATATCGACTCAGTCGTTAACGAGCAAGTCCTGCCAGTCGAAAAGTTGTCTGTCATCGGAGCTGTGTTTATTCTTGGCTTTGTGCTGCTTGGTTTTGGAATCGTGGCGTCATTGTTCCAGGACGGTTCGTTCGCCAACATCAGTAAGGACTCAGGGGTCCTCTTCATTATCTTGGGTGCGATTGCTGGTTTTGTGTCACTGGCATTGAAGTATCACTGGGAACGAATGGCCAAGGAAGAGCTGGATGATTTTCGTCATCAGATGGACATTATTCGTCAGCAGTTGAAGCGAGCCAAGCACGATCGAGAAGAGATTGAGCGTCAGTTGCCACCTGATTCTTTGGGCAAGTATGAGTTGGAGTTGGAGGACGCGCAAGGTCGCTTGAATCGTCTTGAGGATCTCGTTCCGCTTGAGAATCGGGTTCAATCATCGCGTTCAATGTTGGAGGATTTGCGACGTCGAATCGCCGGGCAAGAGCGTGAAGTCGAAACGGCAACAGAGCAATGGCGAGCCAACTTGAGAACGACTGGATTGCCGGAAACGCTTCAGCCACATCAGCTCGAAGAGATCACAAAGCGAAGCGAGCGGATTGGAGTCTTTCATCAAAAGCTTGATCAATTCAAATCGGAGAAAGAGCTTCGCGAGAAAGAGCTTAACGCGCTTCGACGCCGCATCGATGGGATGTTGCATGAGACAACGGTTGAGTTTAACAGCACGCGTTTGACAGATCGACTGGCCCAGATCACGAGTGCGATTAACGACCAACGCGGTCACGTTACAGCACGTAAACAATTGGCGGCAAAATATAAATCGCTTCGCGCTCGCGTGAACAAAGGCAAGAATGAACTTGCAAGTTTGATCGGTCAGAAGAGTCGACTGTTGGCGAGCGTCGGGGCGGAGAACGAAGAAATTTATCGACGGTTCGACGCGAAACATCGTGAGTTGCGAAAATTACGAAAGACGCGAGTCAGTCTTTCTGAACAGATTACGTTAACGATGGGCAGGAATTTCAAAGAAGTTGAATTGGAAGATTTGTTCAATCGCTACGGTGTCGGTGGACTGGAAAGTCGCTGGGAATCTGTGCAAGAGAAATTGGACTTCCTCAAACAGCAGCAGTCGAAGTTGCAGCAGCAGCGTGGCGAACTTTTGCAGGAAGTGAAATCGTTGGGTGAAGATTCGCGGTTGGACGAAGTTCGACTGGAACTCAATTCCATCGAAGCCGAGATTGCTCAACTTAAACATCAGTGGCAAGAGCTTGGTTCAAGTACACAGATGTTGGAAATGATTCGAGAAAGTTATGAGTCGAAACGTCAGCCGGAGACGTTGAAGGAGGCATCGACTTATCTCTCGCGTTTGAGCGAAGGAAAGTACACGAGGATCTGGACGCGGTTGACGGGCGAAGAGTTACTCGTTGACAACGCGGAAGAAGAAACGATCTCAGTGGATAAATTGAGTCGCGGTACTCGCGAAGCCGTTTACTTGAGTCTCCGATTGGCATTGGTGGGAGCTTATGCTCGACGTGGTGCCGTGATTCCGATGGTGCTCGATGATGTGCTGGTGAACTTCGACGGACGGCGAGCCCATGCTGCGGCTGAATTGCTTTGCGACTTCTCGCGTAATGGCTACCAGATTTTGATGTTCACATGTCACGACCATATGCGAGATTTGTTTAAATCGCTGGGAGCCGACGTTCGAACGCTTCCTTCGCATCGTGACGTCGTTGAATCGCAAGCGACTCCAACTCGCTACGAATCGGACGGTGTTTACGAACGTCAACCTGTTTCAGCGGCCAGGCCAGTCGTGCAACAGCCGATTTCTACGGAACGGTTGGTATACGGACCGCAGCGAATTGCGGTCAAGTCGGTCGCGTCGCGCGGAATTCCAGTTGAGTACGTTCAGCGCCAGTCATCGATTGAGCTGACTGCCGATGGCTACGATTCGGATCTCGAGTTTGAGTTGTCCGCAGTCGAAACGGATCAGGACATTGAACGTCAGCGACTGCGAAACGGTCTGGTGTACGTTTCCGCCAACTCCCAGCAAGCGCTTGACTTGTCAGGGAACGAACCCATTTGGTCGCAAACCAGCGCAACGACTTACTAGAGGGTATTTCAAAACCTGTAGTGGACTTCGCCAGAAGTCCCAGCTCGCTTTCAAAACAAAGGGAATTCTGGCGAATCCCACTACGATGATCGCACGATTTTAGGTTTTGAAATGTCCTCTAGTTGATCGGGCGGAGAGTTGAATTTCAGTTTTTAAAATTCGGCCAAGCCCATGTTCGTTTGAGTGACAGAACTCCATAAGATTGTGTTAAGATCAGAATTGGCCTGTTGGTCCCAAGCACTAGTTCTTGTTCTCAAGTTGATCGATTGGAATAACTAATGTCTGTTTCTCCGTTTCATCTTGCGTTTCCTGTTGATAACTTGGAGGCTGCCCGGAAATTTTACGGGACGGTCCTCGGCTGTGAAGAAGGAAGAAGCAGTGATCAATGGATTGACTTTAGTCTTTTCGGTCATCAGATTGTCGCCCACTTTCAAGCGGCTGACGACAAGCCCGATCATTCCAATCCAGTAGATGGTCACGATGTTCCCGTTCCGCATTTCGGTGTTGTATTGCCTTGGGAGCAGTGGGAGTTGCTCGCTGAGAGATTGAAGAAGCAAGAAGTTCAGTTCGTAATTGAGCCTTATGTTCGATTCGCCGGAGAGGTTGGCGAGCAAGCGACAATGTTCTTTCGTGATCCGTCTGGTAATGCGTTGGAGTTTAAGGCTTTTAAAGATCCCACACAAATCTTTGCGAAATAGTGCCGGATTTCAAAATCGTTTCGGTTCTTGCTCGCTCAATGCCGTCGGTTTCACGCACGGGACATTCACAATTGCTTGACACTGCATAGGCGATCATGTGAAATAAAAGACCACTTTTCTGTCCAATCAAGTGAGATGGCGTGGCCAAATTGTCTTTCTTTCGATTCCTCTTTGTCGTGGCATTGGTTGTCGCGTGCTCAGGTTCGCTGCAGGCGCAGGACAGCTACGACGTCGGCGACCGAATTCGTTTTAATTCGTTCTTTGGTGAGTATACCGGCAGGATCAAAGAAGTTCTTCCGTTTGCCGGCTACCTGGTCGAAGTCGATCGCGTTAGGAATTCTGCGGTGCCCCCGACCTTGATGGTCCGAAAAGATGAAGTGCTTGGCGGCGCTGAAGGTGGCAACGGAGCGATTCCCAAAGTTCCCGAGATTAAGAACCGAACTTGGAAAACGGTGAATGGGAAATTCTCGGTTGTCGCTGAGCTTGTTGATTTGACCGAAGACGGTGGAGTCATTTTGCGGAAGAGAAGCGACAGTAAAGAGCTTACCGTTTCGCTTGAAAAGTTGAGTGAAAAAGATCATCTGTATTTGAAACCTTTCATGAAAGCTCGCGCAGCGCAAAATGCGGCGAAAGCCAAAGAAGAGGATCGAAAGAAAGCACGCGAAAAGAAGAACGCGGATGCGATGCAAGGTGCGGCAGGACGGGTGGGCAATGGTGTAGTCGATGATCCGTTCGCCAACGATCCATTTTTCGATGACGATGCTGACGACATTCATGCGGAAACTGACGCGAGAATGAAAGCCCAGATCGCGGAAATGGAAAAGCTCGCCAATGCACAGATCGCAGCGTTAGAGAAGATGGGAAAATTTGGTGCTGGCGGTGACGAAGAAGACGAAGACCTTGTTGGACCACCTGCCGGTGTCGCCGGCATTGACATTGATCAGCCGGCTGCTGAGCAACCTGTGACAAGGAACGCAGCGGCAGTGGAACAGCAGCCACGGAATGTCGGCGTGATCGAATCTAAACAATTTGGATTTCGGTTTACGGTTCCCAGCGGATACTACGAAGCTGCGGATCCGAATCCTTCGCCAGATTTGATTTACAATTTTACCGATCGCGAAGGAACGTTTCTTGATCCGGCGAACGTGTTGCGATTCGAAAGAATGCGCGGAACCATTTCAGTCTCTGACCGTATCTCAAAAGAGGAATTCAATCGGGCGAAACGAGCTGCCGCCGAACGTTTCGGGCAAGAAGTCAGTTTGGAAGAAGCTTTTTGGGATGGGAAAACTCTCGATGTGTTCCGTAGCGTTGTTGTTGCCAATGGCGTTGAGATTGTTAGTTACTCAGTCCAGTTTCCGTTGACCGGTGAAGCGATACAGTTAACCGTTGGCGGAGCAGCAGACCGGGGCAACGTCATACGCAACGAATTTCGCAAGGCCGTTGGCGCCTTTGAAGCAACCAACGGCGTAAAGCTGCATGCTGGTCGTAAACTCTCGTCCGATGAACGAACTCGTCGCCTGGCTCAAGGCCTGGGACAACTCGTCGTTACAGGTGCGGTAGCGTTTATTCTCATCGGCGGCATTGTTAGCGTTGTCCTTCGGCTGACCCGCAAGAAAAGCAAATCGGCAAGCCGCGGCAAAAGCGGTCGCAGCAAACAGCGTAAGTATTGAGCTTGCGTGTCAGGCATGGCTCGCTCGCTGAAGCAACTTGCGTGGGTATTGGTTGCTTACGGACATTGGAATTGATCTCGCGAAAGCTTAAGATAGATCGGCGTCAAGATAGCGATATCGCTTCCAATTGATGTCGCTTCCATGTTCCCACCAGCTGACGAGCGAGCAGATGACAGACAATCCTAAAGGCCAAATTGACAATGTGATGCAAGAGGACCGATTGTTCCCTCCATCGCAAGAGTTTTCTTCTCAAGCCGTCATCGGTTCGATGGAAGCTTATCAAGCGTTATACGATGCGGCGAAAAATGATCCAGATAAATTCTGGGGCGATATTGCCAATCAGGAATTGCATTGGTTCGAACCGTTCGACACCGTTTGTAAACAAGACGGCCACAACGTCGAATGGTTTGTTGGCGGCAAAACCAACATTTCCTACAACTGCCTCGACGCCAATATTGAAAACGGCAACGGGGATCGGGCAGCCATCATTTGGGAAGGCGAGCCTGGCGACCAACGAACGCTGACGTATCATGAGCTTCATGAGGAAGTCTGCAAGTTCTCAAACGCGCTGAAGGGTTTGGGTGTTGGCGTGGGTGATGTCGTTTCCATCTATATGCCAATGACGCCAGAGATTGCGATCGCCATGTTGGCTTGCACGAGAATAGGCGCAGTACACAGCGTCATTTTTGCCGGATTCTCTGCCGAAGCGATTGCTGATCGAAACAATGACGCCAGCGCGAAAGTTCAATTGACGAGCGACGGGCTTTACCGTCGAGGAAAAGTCATTCCGCTTAAAGAGACAGTTGACGCGGCGCTGGAAAAATCTCCAACGGTCGAACATTGTGTCGTGTTGAAACGTGTCGAGAACGAAGTCAACATGAAAGACGGGCGTGACCACTGGTGGGGCGATTTGGTAGATGCGGCTTCTTCTGACTGCCCGGCAACTCCACTCGACAGCGAAACCACTTCTTTCATTTTGTACACCAGCGGATCGACGGGTAAGCCCAAAGGGATTCGACATACGACCGCGGGCTACAATATTTGGACCAAGAAGACATTTCAATGGGTGATGGATTGGCGACCTGAAGACGTCTTTTGGTGCACGGCAGATTGCGGTTGGATCACCGGGCACAGTTACATCGTCTATGGGCCTCTCTCCAACGGCGCGACTTGTTTGATGTACGAAGGCGCACCAAACTTCCCGGTTGAGAATCGGTTCTGGGAACTTGTTGAGAAATACAAAGTTTCGATTCTTTACACGGCTCCGACTGCCATCCGTGCTTTTGTGAAGTGGGGTGATGAGCACATCGACAAACATGACTTAAGTAGTTTGCGTTTACTTGGAACCGTCGGCGAAGGGATCAATCCGGAAACATGGATCTGGTACAACGAGAAAATTGGTGGAGGCAAATGTCCGATTATCGATACCTGGTGGCAAACGGAAACGGGCGGAGTCATGATGAGTCCATTGCCGGGCGCGACGGCGACCAAGCCAGGAAGTTGCACCAAACCGCTGCCGGGTGTCGTGCCAGTGATTGTTGACGAGTCGCTTCAACCGGTCGGCGAAAACCAGGGCGGGATGCTTTGTATCGGACAGCCTTGGCCAGGAATGTTACGTGGAATCTGGGGCGACGATCAACGGTTCTTCGATCAATATTGGGCAACGTATCCAGGTCACTACCTGACCGGTGACAACGCTCGAATCGACTCCGACGGGTATTATTGGATCATGGGACGAATTGATGATGTGATCAACGTTTCGGGGCATCGGCTAAGTACGATCGAAGTCGAAAGCGCGATGGTTTCACATCCAAACGTTGCCGAGTGTGCTGCAGTGGGACGCCCGCACGAAATCAAAGGCCAGGCAATTTCTGTGTTCGTCACGATCAAGGACGCCGAACCTGGAGAAGCCTTGCGTGATGAGCTTCGTCTACATGTTCGCAAGGAAATCGGAGCGCTGGCGGTCCCTGACGATATTCGTTTTACCGACGGTGTTCCAAAAACCCGCAGCGGAAAAATCATGCGTCGCTTACTACGTGACATCGCCGCCGGTCGCCAGGCCGCAGGAGACGTGAGCACGTTGGAGGATTTTAGCGTATTGGCAAAGCTGAGTGAGAAGGAAGAAAGTTAAGTTAATGGATAGCGGAATGAAGTCGCGGTTGGACCGCGGAAGTCGAAGGCAAAGGCGCTCTGCGCGCAAATCTCAAGTTCCGTTCTCCAGTCGCCACTTTGTTTTCTTATTGTTCGCTCCATTTTTTTTCAGTCTCCTCATTTCTCCCGTGTCCACTTTCGCCCAATCGACCGGGTTCAAGCCTGTTGTCAAACAGGTATTGCCAAAGACAGTAAAGATTTTTGGAGCAGGTGGGTTCCGTGGGCTTGAGTCTTATCAGTCGGGCGTATTGATTTCGAGCGAAGGCCACGTGCTGACCGTTTGGAGTTATGTGCTTGATGGCGATTCGACGATGGTCACGCTCGACGATGGAGACAGGTTTGAAGCAAAACTTGTTGGATACGATCCGCGTTTGGAAATTGCGGTTTTGAAAATCGATACCAAGGGTTTGCCTTTTTATGATTTGAATGCGTCAGTTGAAGCGTTTGTTGGAAGCAAAGTGTTGGCTTTTGGTAATTGTTATCGCGTTGCCACAGGTAACGAACCGGTTTCTGTTCAACATGGTGTCGTTTCCACGGTGACCAAGCTTGATGCGCGGCGAGGCTCGTTTCAATCACCGTATGCTGGAGATGCAATCCTTTTGGATGCCGTCACCAACAATCCTGGTTCGGCTGGCGGAATAGTTACCGATCGCAAAGGGAGACTGATGGGCATGATCGGCAAAGAGCTTCGCGACGGTAAGACCGGAGCTTGGTTGAACTTTGCCATTCCCGTTCGCGAGATTAGTCAGTCGGTCACCGAAGTGTTGTCCGGGAAAAAGATGTCGCTGGTGGACAAGAACTCGGCGCGGCCGGCTGAGCCGATGACGTTGCAATTGCTTGGATTTTCATTGGTGCCCAATGTCATCCAAAAAACACCGCCCTATGTAGACTCGGTGTTTTTTGATTCCGCGGCACATAATTCCGGTTTGCGTCGCGATGATTTGGTGATTGAAGTCAATGGACAGATGACTCCTTCTTGCATTGACGTGATGTCACAGCTTTCAACCATTGATCGTGATTCAACAGTCAAGTTGACCGTTCAACGTGGAAGCGAGTTTGTCGATTTGACGCTAACACTGGTGAAGCAATGAAGTTCATGTCCGATTTTGGCCGGTGCGTTTTGTTTTTCACGCTGTTGATGCCTTGTGCGCTGGCGAACTGTTTCTCGGTCGGGGCTCAGGACGGAGCCGAGCAATTGGAAGAACAGGCTGTTCGCGCTGTCGCAGAGTTTGTAGCGCCACGAATCGTTCAGATCGAGACGTTGGGCGGCATCGCGGAGCAAGGGGAATCTTTGTCTTCAGGCCCGGTGACGGGTACGGTCGTTGACGCGTCGGGATTGATCGTGACGGCGACTTACAATTTGCGACATAAACCGGCCAGCATATTTGTAAATTTCCCGACCGGCTCTGACGGCGAGGAGTCAGTTCGCTTGATCGCTGAAGAAGTCTCTCGAGACGAAAATTTGAATTTGACGTTTTTGAAAGTTAATCCTCTACTGGTTGAAGGTTCGGAATTCAAACCACCGAAGTTTGTCGAAAGATCAAAAGTGCGCGTCGGTGCAACGGCAATCGCCCTTGGAAAAGTTTATTCGGTAACCAACGCGAATGTTTCGGTTGGCATTGTCAGTGCAAAGAATCGAATTTGGAACACGGCGGTGCAATGCGATGCAAAAATTTCGCGCAGCAATTACGGCGGACCGCTGGTTAATCTGCAGGGCGAAGTCATTGGAATCCTTGTGCCTCGGTCACCTGATTCAAACGACGTTGCCGCGGGCGCCGATTGGTACGATTCCGGTATCGGTTTCGCGGTGATGATGGATCTTGAGTCTGAGGCTTTCGAGAAATTTCGATCCGGTCAAACGATGCGGCGTGGTTTGTTAGGGATCTCGTTCGAAAGCAGTGACATGTTTGGCGATCTGCCAGTCGTTGCCTTTTCACCGCCAACGTCGCCAGCGGCGAAAGCTGGAGTTGTTACTGACGATTTGATTATTTCTGTGGACGGAAAACCTGTCGTCAATCAGGCTCAACTGAAACATGCAATTGGCCCGCGATATGAAGGTGATGTTGTTTCCGTCGTTGTCGAACGTGGTGGTGATGGTGATGAAAATACTGAACATCAATTTGATATTGAGTTGGCCGGAGAAATTGATCCGTTTGTCGAACCGGCGATCGGAGTTTTGTTTGCGCGCGGTGGATCTAAGGCTCCGTTGGAAGTTCAGGTGGTGATCGATGAATCGCCTGCAGAGTCGGCGGGGCTTAAGCCTGGTGATCGAATTGTAAGTTTGAACGATCAAGCGGTGGAGTCGATTGGCGAGTTGCGCGTTGCATTGAACCGATCAGAAATTGGCGTGGAGATTGCTCTCACCGTTTCGAGTGACAGCGTTGAACGTGAGGTGCTCATCACGCCGGTTGCTGAGAATGCGGCGATGGACGACGAATTCGTTCCGCGAAGTCCTGAATCGGAAGATAGCTCGGTCGTTGAACTTCGAGTTGCCGAAGCCGACAATCTTTGCTTTGCCATCGTTCCCGAGGCGAAAGCTGAATCGGCGAAAGAGTTACGGTCGGTCCTGGTTTGGGTTCCGCCGCCAGGGATCGTGAATCGGAACGACATCGAGAAAAAGTGGACGCCGTTGGCTCGTAAGTGGAACACGATCATTGTTGTGCCGCAATCGGCCAACGTCCAAAGTTGGAATCCAAGTGAAGCTGAATTTATCGGTAAGGCGTTGGCTCGATTAGAAAAGCAAAATCCGTTTGACCGTCAGCGAGTGGCTGTTGCCGGCAAAGGGGCAGGGGGAGTCATGGCGACTTTTACGGCGTTTCAAAATCGCGAAACGTTTCGTGGCATGGTTGCAGTCGATACCGCGATCCCTGGGCGTCTCCCTGGTTTACAATCGACACCAACTCAGCGTTTGCATTTGTTGGTTTTGACATCGAATGGTTTCGCGTTGCTTGATGACGTAGAAACGGCGGTTGAAGCATTTGGTAAATTGGGTTTTCCAGTCTTACATCAAGAAGACTTCTCAGATGTAGAATCGCACGTTCTTCGGTGGGTCCATATGCTTGACCGGCAATAAATCTTTTTTCGCCGTCGTGTTTATGGTTGCGGTGTACCGGGTTAAAATGAATGCGTCATTTACATCCGACAATAAGACTACGACAACAAACGAAACCATTTTATGGATCCACTACATTTTTGTATCGCGATCGCTCCACTGTCAGTCTACTTGCTGTTGATTGCGATTCTGAACCTTGGTCGAACTCCGTTTGTGACGACCGGTGCGCGTGATGTGGCGGCGCTTGGAATCGGAGTTTTAGGTTTTGTTGTCGCCGGTCCGATGGAATTGTTCTTCCCGGAATCGGCGGCCAGCCAATACGGGTCGCTGGTGTGGGTGATGATGATCATCTTCTACGGCTTGATTGTCTCACTGATCGTTTTGATGATGCGTGCTCGGATTGTGGTTTACAACGTAACCGTAGAACAGCTCCGGCCGATCCTGACTTCGGTAGCCATGCGACTGGATCCGCGCAGCCGTTGGGCGGGAAACAGTTTGATGATTCCTAACCGACAAATTCACTTGCATCTTGAGCCAACGCCGTGGTTGCGGAACTCGCAACTGACTTCGGGTGGAATTGAACAAAGCCATGAAGGTTGGCGGGAGCTCGAGATTGAGCTGTCGTCGGCACTCAAGGAAGCCAAGGTTGGCCCAAACTTAATCGCGTTGCCGCTGCTGTTTATTTCAGCGGCTTTGGCCGTCGGAGCTGCGATTTGGATGCTTCAGGATAAAACGGCGGTGGCGGAAGCGTTTGAAGAAATGCGACGCATGTAATTCGTTGACAGGAAACCGCTTAGACTGAGTTTCCGACAAACGAAGTTCGCAACACGGTCGAGTTACCGTCTTCGCCATCAGCAAACCCGCCGTTCGACTTGGCCACGTTGTTTACCACATTGGAGTCAACGGCAAATAGCGTCGCATCATTGAAGATCGCACCGCCAAGTTCGCTCGATTCATTGTCGCGCAACATGACTGATCGTACCGTTAATAGCCCGTCGTCGAGGTTAGCAATCGCTCCGCCGTTGTCGTTGGCGATGTTGTTCGCAAAAACCGAATCACGAATGTTCAAATCACCGCCACGATTGGAAATTGCTCCGCCACGGAAATTGTTAGATGCGATGGGGGTTCCGAAACTGTCGTTGGTGAATTGAGTGAAGTTGTTTTGAAAGATCGTATTTTCCCGAATCGCTACCGTTGGCTTAAGGTCTCCGGTCGCTTGAATAGAAATCGCGCCGCCCGATGCATAAGCCGAATTTGAGAGAAACCTCGTCTGGCTAAACGAAACAGTTGTAGGTCCAGCGATATAAACGGCTCCGCCTTCGATTTCTTCGAGGTACATGTTGTCCGGATCCCATCGGAAGTCATTGGACGCAGCCACGTTGCCATCTTCAGCATCCGTTCCGCCAAAAGTCACATGATTCACATTCATTTGACCCTTCAGGATAGCAATCGCGCCGCCCGATTCAGCTGAGTTACCGGTGAATGTTGAGTTGGACAGGTTGATTGCCCGGCCACTGGAATAGATGGCACCTCCTTGATCGTGAAAGTTGTATTCGCCAGCGGTGTTTTTATCAAAGACGGTGTTGTCAACAAACAGATCGCCGTTACGCCGATTGAGAATCGCTCCACCATCTCTTGAGGCATGATTGTATCGGAAGGCGGTCCCACGAATCCTGGACGTACCGCTATTGTCAATCGCTCCACCGCCCGAAAGGTCTCCTTGATTCGCCCGCGAACCGTTAGAAGTAAATTCAGAGTTCGAAATTAGCAAGTTGCCTTCGTTCGCGATTGCGCCACCACTGCCGGCGCTTGCATAGTTCCCGCGAATCTCAATTCCGCCAGACGGTGATTCACTGATCACGCCGAGCTTTGATCGAACGACCGTTGTGCTACTGTCGCGGCTGACAAAAATCACGCCCCCCGATTGTTGGGCATAGTTACCAACAAATATTGAATCAGCTACATGAAGATGGGAATCTGACTTTACCGAGAAAGCTCCTCCATGAGTTGAGTAGTTTCGCTCGAATTGAGAACGGAAAACGTAAGCTCGAGAATCTTCAAGTGCCATGCCACCGCCAGAATTAGTTGCGCCGTTGCTAGCGCGATTCTCATAAAAGTTTGCATATGTCGCGCGAATGATCGACCCGTCCGCGTACACAGCTCCCCCGGCGTCTGAAGTGCCATCACCACCGGTGGAATTTCCCGAGAATTCGATTGGTGCTACAAGCGTTCCCGTCATGTTGATCCGTGACAAATCTAGATAGATGGCGCCTCCCTTTGCATAACCGCCAGTCGAAAGATTGTTGCTGAACGCCGTGTCGCCTTTAACTTGGAGATTTGAGACAGCCGCATAGATCGCTCCACCTCCTAGTCTGCGCGGATGAACTTCGCTGTGTAAGTGAATATTCTGAGTCGCTGCTCGGTTGTGTGAAAAGTCCGTGGAAGTCACGTTCAGTGTGCTTCGACTGAGAGAGAATCCTCCCCCGCTACGTTCGGCACTGTTGCTTGACACGTTTCCTCCAGTTACCCGCAAGGATACGCCGCCGGCATAAATTGCGCCGCCATCTACTTCGGCCAAGTTGCCAATAAGACTACTGTCTCCCAAAATATTAAGTGTGCCGTTGTTGGCGGAAATAGCGCCGCCATGGGTAGCGTAGTTTCCTTGGAAGTTCGTGGATTCAATTCTGTTCTGATTCAACCGACCTGACGTAGACAAAGCGCCGCCTTCACCCGCGTTGTTGTAGTTAAAATCCGAATCAACGATCAACAATTTTCCGCCGAGGTTGCTTATCGCACCACCGGACTTTGCGCTGTTTGATTCAAAGAGTGATGCCTGGATCGTCCCCCTGGCTTCGGGAAGCATAGAAATCGCGCCGCCTGAATAAGGTGTCGCCAAAAACAATGCCCCAGCTTTGTGCTCCGAATATCCGTTATTCGTAAACGAACTGCCGGAAATTTTCATACTGCCGGCAGCCTTGTAAATCGAGGCTCCAATTTGAGCTTCACCCCATTCGAACGAAGAGTCGGAAACCTTCAGATGCCCGTTACTGGAATAGACTGCACCACCGTTCCCGTCGAAAGTGCGGTTGTATGCAAAACTGGAATCTTCAATCGTTAACAATCCGCCACGATGAAGAATCGCTCCGCCTTTTGAAAAAGCATGAAAACCGGCACCAACGGATGACGCTAAAGAGATGGCTGCGTTATTGGTAAACGACACTTCCTTTAGATGCACGTTGCCATTACCGCTCGTTAAGATCGCTCCAGCTTGTGCGGCCATTCCATTTTCAAAACTCAACGATTCGATCGAGACCAGGTCAGGCGTTTGAATGTTAAATGACCGCGATGACGATCTAGCGTCAATCGTGAGATTACCTCGAATTGAAACGCCGTCTTGGATTTGCATCTCGCCATGTGCAAGCCGAAACGTCTTACCTTCGAGGTGACTCTTGAACACAATCTCGTCGACACCCGAACCGGCCGGCGCATCGCCATAGGCGGCGTTAGTGTTCGCTGCCATGATCGCTTCACGCAAACTGATACGCCCGTCTTGAATATCACCCAACGAATCGATCGAAGTATCGACCGTCAGCGTTGCCAGTAATTGACGCGGCTCCAACGTGCCGTAGGAAGTGTTGAATTGGGCCGATCGTTTTCTCTTCTTCATTGTCGCTCCCGATAAGACGTACTTGGAAGCGTACCTTTTTTTCTTATCCGAGGACGAGTGAATCGATGTCAACACGCAGTATCGATGCGTCCCCAATCCTTAATGGCCGCAATGCCGACAGTCTTTATCGAAAATCGTCACAGGAATTCGCAAGCTGCAAATCCACGAAAAAAAAGCGAAGCAGTTTGGCTGCTTCGCCTTTTTGAATTTCAGGGTCACTTGGTTGGAGTTGAGCTCGCAAGCAAGAAAATCTTAACTACGCAGTCCGACGTCGTTGAGCAACGAATCCAACGATACCGATCATCAAGATCGATAGGCTTGAAGGTTCTGGCACTGCCGTTGTCAAATTTTGGAACCCGTTTAGGCTGGCTCCAGGAATTGCTCCTGTCGGATTTCCGCTGCCACCCAATCCAGCTCCACCCGTTGTCTTCGGGAAACCGTTAAACGGATTTGGATTGTTTCCAAAGGTGCTTCCTAGTGAGCCATCATTAATCCCTGCGACGACGTAACCTAAGTCAGCAAGTGACGCCCAGGATGTTTCGGAAATGAACGGATCAAAACCAGGAAAGAAGAAAGGATTGAGGGCTTCGTAAGTTCCGTTTCTGGCAATCTGATTGAAGAAAAAGTTGTTTGGATCCCAGTGACCTCGCGAAGGTTGATCGATTGGAACAAAAGCTGTTTGATTGAGGAACGCTCGATCTGTTTCTACTGCAAACGCACGTCTCGCGAAGATTCCACGAAACTGATCGACGCCTCGATTGGGAATGAACTGCAACAAATCGTTTTGCTCCCAAAGAGTTCCAAAACCGAATGCATGAGCCATTTCATGCTGGACCACCGAGAAAAGCTCGTCTTCGGTAAACGAACCTAAGTCGGCGACATCGAAAAACATAGACGAGGACTGCGCCACCGCCCAGTTTCTTGAACCAAACCCACCGTTTCCGGATCGGGCCGTTAAAACTTCGTTCGGGCCAGCAAAACCCAAGATGCCTCCAGCTCCATCAACAACCGCAGTTGAAGCAGAGATGAAAAGTCGTCCGGAGTGTTGGTTGCGAATCACGCCCGGGATAGTATTGCTATAACCAAGCAAACGAGCGTCCCAGAATGCTTCCGCTCGTCGAAATACCGAACGGAATTCCGGTGCAACTCCAGATACATCAAGGTCGATGATCTCGGCTTGCGAAACCGACGGTGACGCCGTAATGCCGCCCACGAGCGTCAAAGCGCAAATAATTGCGGATGTAAACCATTTGAAAGTCATTGTTGCTATTCCTTTTGTTACGCGAGCGCGCCTCGCGCCTGTTTTTCCCAAATTACTCTTCGCTGTTATTTTTCCCGAACTCGCCATTTTAAAGCAGTTCGTTTAATTGACTTCGTCGAGCTGAATACTGAATGTTTTAGCCATGTCTTTTTAAACTGCAAACTTTAGAAAAACTGATGAGAAATACGGTGATATCGCTAACTTTGGAGTTTTGCTTGTGATAGCACTTACGGCGAAAACGGGAAATTTCAGAAAAACCGATATGTTCGGCAAAATCTGGTTTTCTTGTTCAATCCTTACAAACCAACATCCGATAGACAAAGCTAAGCGGAATCCCAGCAACTTTTGCCGGGTTAGCAAAACTGCATCAGCAGGAATCAAGCGATGGCTTTAAAAAAATTCATGATCGTGTCAGCCCTAATGGTTTTCTTGGCATCCAGCCAAGCTGTTACGGCTCAAATCAACATTCCTAGTGCCGAGTTCGAGCATCAGCCAGTTGAATCACCGGATTCGACTCGCCCGTTCGCAACGCCGGGAATATTCGACTACGACGCCCAGGTGTTTGCTCCCATTGAGTTCACCAATGGCGATGAGAAAGATCCTAATACAGGATTCTTTCTGACGTACGACCGTCTCTATACGAGCGTCTCGCGTCCCGGCCGAGTTGGCGATTCCGATTCGACTGCGTTCGCATTGGGCACCAACTACATTTGGGGAACCAAGTGCGAAGCCGGTTGGATGACTGACGACGAACACGGTTGGATGTTTGGTTACCAAAACAGTGCAGGTAACTTCACTACCAATGGTAACGACGAAGTCATCGAAACTCCGATGCTTGTTACCAATCGTTTTGCATCGGTGGAGATCAACAAGATCTTCCGTCAGTCAATGTCCAACGGTGGCTATATGGAGCCGTATTTGGGGCTTCGATATTTGAACGTGAACGATCAGACGATCGAAGACACGTTTCAGCAACTTGGCTTAGTCATCGATGGCAACCGCTTCAAGCAGGAAGTCAACAATACATCTGTCGGATTCCAAGCTGGTTCTCGATTTAATCGTCGACGAGGACGCTGGCGAACGACCGCCGATGTGGCTGTTGCGGCGACCTACAATCAGCAGCGGTATTTCGCCACGGATATTTTCCGCGACTGGATTCCTGTCGCGAACGATTTCCGAACCAGCGTGACAGAAACTTATACACAAGACCAGTCATTCTTACCGATGATCGATTTCCAATACGAAATCGCATTCAATATCAGTCGCGACATTTCGCTTCGCACTGGTTTCCAAACGGTTTACTTGTTCAACGGCGTTGCTCGTGCGAACACTTTGACAACCGGACTCAATCCAAACTCAGCCTTCGGTGGTGGAGATGGAGCGGGTTTGCATAACGATCGATTCGTTTCAGCCGGTTTCTTGTTCGGTTTCGAATGGAAGCGGTAGTCGACCTAAGCGGCCAGATGACATGAACGTTGACTTAATTGTTAACGGATAAAGCCAAGAAGAAAGACGCTCTGATCTCAGGGCGTCTTTTTTCGTTTTTGTAGGGGCGATTCTAACTAGATCGCCAACAGTAAGCGACTTGGCGCTTCCAAATATCCGATCACCTCGTTTAAGAATCGAGCTGCAGCCCCGCCGTCGATCAATCGGTGATCGTATGAAATACTTAGCGGCATCATCAAGCGAACGACAACTTCATCATTCTCAATGACGACCGGCATCTTGCGGGATCGACCGACCAAAATGATCGCTGTCTCTGGCGTGTTGATGATGGGAGTTGAATACGTCCCACCGATCGCGCCCAAGTTGCTGATCGTAAAGGTGCCGCCACGTAGATCATCGATACTAAAGTTGTTGTTCCGTACATTTTCGGCCATCGTGCCAAGTTCTCTCGCAATCTGCGGGATCGACAATTTGTCAGCGTCGCGAAGTGACGGAACCACCAGTCCACGTTCGGTATCAACGGCGATTCCGATGTTGACGTAATCTTTGTAGATAATCTGGCCTTGCTCCATGTCGATCGAAGCATTGATGACCGGGTGAAGTTTCAAAGCCATGGCGATGGCTTTGATCAAAAACGGCATGGTCGTAAGCTTAATTCCCTCAGCGGCGTAGTCTTGTTTGCTGCTTTGTCGGATGCCTTCCAATTGCGTGACATCTGCATCATCAAAGTTGGTGACACGAGGGCATGTCGTCCAGGACTCGTGCATCTTCTTCGCGATCGTCTTGCGAATCTTCGGCATTTTTTCGATGTGTACTGGGCCAAAGCCGTCGGACTGGGTTCCGGCCGCAACGGGAGTCGCTCCGGTACCTCGAGAGCCCGCACCTTCGCGAACGATTTTCAATACATCATCACGGGTGATTCGGCCACTCTCGCCAGTTCCAGCAACTGTTGAAAGGTTGACACCGACTTCGCGAGCGAAGCGGCGGATCGCTGGTCCAGCCGGGATGTGCTTTCCTGATGATCGTGCTGCCGACGGGGTTGCTGTCGGAACAGCAGCCACTGGAGCGACAGGTGTTACCGGCGCGACTGGAGCGACAGGAGCGACAGGTTCAACGGGAGCAACCGGTGGAGTCGCTTTGACAGCCTGCGCCGGTGGTTTTGCGGGGGTAGGAGGTGCTGCGGGTTTGGCGGCCCCTGGAGCAGGCGCTGATGCACCGCTCGGCTCAATCGTCAAAATGACCTGACCAATTTCAAGCGTGTCTCCTTCAGCAAAGTGAATTTTGGAAACAGTACAGGGTTGGTCGATCGAAATGAAAGCGGTCGCTTTGTCCGTTTCAAATTCAAGAATTTCCTGATCTTTGGTGAGTGTGTCTCCCTCGGCAATCATTACCGAAAGAACTTCTCCAGACTCAACACCTTCGCCGACTGGCGGCAATTTAAATTCAACAGCCATTCTGTTCATCAATCCTACAACAAGTCAATTGTTTCGTACGGTCGGTTCATACCGACGACTGAGCTGGTCTCTTGATCGTTCTCGATCCGTTGGCCAAAACAACTTGGCAACTTCGCGGCAGTAGCTGACACGAGGCTACCGTTTGCTTCGGCCTTCAACATTGGACTAAGCGTACAACGGGCTAATTTTCTCTGGATCGTAGTCGAGGTCCTTGATCGCTTTTTCAACGTCCTTCATTTCCAGTTTGCCTTCTTCAGCCAACTGGTACAACGACGCGATGACAATCGACTCGGCATCAACTTCAAAGTGACGTCGCAGGGCAGGGCGAGTTTCGCTTCGGCCCATTCCGTCTGTGCCCAAAGCAAAATGGTTGCCTGGCAGATACTGTGTAACTTGCTCCGCCAACGCTTTCACGTAATCGCTGGAAGAGATAAACGGTCCTTCGACACCTTTCAATGTCTTCTCCAAGTAGCTCTCACGTTTCTTCTTGGTCGGGTGAAGCATGTTCCATCGCTGACATTCTTGAGCATCGCGACGCAATTGCGTATAGCTCGTCACGCTCCAGACGTCGCTGGAGATGCCGTACTTCTCGCCCAGGATTTCCTGAGCCTTAAGAACGCTCATCATGATCGCACCGCTGCCAAACAATTGGACACGATGCTTTGACTTGGCCACATCGTTGGTGCGGAACTTGTACATTCCGTTGATGATTCCTTCTTCACAGCCCTTTGGCATCATTGGCTGCACATAGTTATCGTTTCCAACCATGATGTAGTAGATCGCTGTTTCACCTTCACTATAAAGTTTTTTCAAGCCGTCGAAAATGATCACGTTCGTCTCATAAACAAACGCAGGATCAAACGAGCGAACTGTCGGGAATGCCATCGCGTTAAGCAAGCTATGGCCGTCCTGGTGTTGAAGTCCTTCACCGTTCAGCGAGGTTCGTCCGGCAGTTCCGCCAAGCATAAACCCTTTGGCTCGCATGTCTGCCGCTGCCCAGACGAGATCGCCGATTCGCTGGAAGCCAAACATAGAGTAGTAAATATAAAACGGAATCATGTTCACGCCGTGAGCACTGTATGCAGTACCCGCCGCGTTGAACGACGACATCGAACCTGCTTCGGAAATGCCTTCTTCCAACAGCTGTCCATCGAGTGCTTCTTTGTAGTACGACACCTGATCTGAATCGATTGGCTCGTAGAGCTGGCCAACGTGCGAGTAGATTCCGACTTGCTTGAACATGCCTTCCATACCGAAAGTTCGCGACTCATCAGGCACGATTGGGACAAGGTTTTTGCCAATCTTTTTGTCACGACAGAGTGCGCTCAATAAACGAACGACGCCCATCGTTGTCGAAAATTCTTTACCATCCTTTTCTCCATCTTTGGCCATTTTGTCGAACGGCTTGCGATAGGAAGCATCGTAAGTCGGTACTTCCATCGTTGGAATCGTTGTTGGCCGTGAAGGAACAGGCCCGCCAAGCGCTTCGCGGCGTTCCTTGAGATATTGCATCTCAGTGCTTGTCTCAGCCGGTTTGTAAAACGGAGCTTTGAGGACTTCGTCATCACCAATCGGAATCCCAAATCGTGAGCGGAACGCAATCAGCTCTTGCTCGTTCGCTTTCTTCTTGTTGTGAGCAATGTTGCGGCCTTCGCCAGACTCACCGAGACCATAACCCTTGATGGTCTTGGCCAAGATGACCGTGGGCTGGCCCTTATGAGCCATCGCTTCGGCGTACGCTGCGTAAACTTTCTCAGGATCGTGACCTCCACGACGCATTCGCTCTAATTTTTCATCGCTGTAAGTTTCAACCAGTTTCAACAGCTCAGGATATTTGCCGAAGAAGTGATCGCGAATGTAAGCTCCGTCCATGCCGACGTACTTTTGGTACTGGCCGTCGACGACTTCGTTCATTCGTTTCACAAGCAAGCCAAGTTCGTCCTGCTCAAGCAGCGGATCCCAGTCATCACCCCAAACAACTTTGATGACGTTCCAGCCGGCTCCGCGGAATAGAGCTTCGAGTTCTTGAATAATCTTGCCGTTTCCACGAACAGGACCATCAAGGCGCTGCAAGTTACAGTTGATAACAAACTTTAAGTTGTCCAGCTTTTCGCGACCGGCTAGCGTGATCGCGCCGAGTGATTCTGGCTCATCACATTCACCGTCGCCAAGGTATGCCCAAACGCGCTGATTGGTCGTGTCTTTGATGCCACGGTCCTTGAGGTATTCGTTAAAGCGAGCTTGGTAGATCGCCATGATTGGACCAAGTCCCATCGATACTGTTGGGTATTCCCAGAACGAAGGCATCAACCAAGGGTGTGGGTAAGACGACAATCCTTGAACGTCACGAAGTTCCTGACGGAAGCAATTGAGATTGTCTTCGCCAAGTCGCCCCTCCATAAAAGCACGAGAGTAAATCCCTGGTGAGGCATGACCTTGAAAGTAAATCTGGTCTCCGTCGAAACCTGATTCACCACGCCCACGGAATACGTGGTTGAACGCAACTTCGTAAAGTGTTGCAGCAGACGCGTACGTTGAAATGTGTCCGCCAATACCTTCGTTTTTCTTATTGGCGCGAACGACCATCGCAAACGCGTTCCAGCGAACGTAACTTTTGATGCGACGCTCGATCTCGCGGTCACCCGGATAAGCCGGTTGTTGCTTGGAAGCGATCGTGTTGATGTAAGGCGTGTTGGACTTCATTGGCATGTCCACGCCTTCTAACCGTGCACGCGCCTCAAGTGCCGACAAAAGATATTTCGCGCGGTCGGCTCCCTTGCTGTTGATGATATATTCCAGCGACTCAAGCCACTCTTGTGTTTCGGCTGGATCGATATCCGTGGTTTGCTTGAGATAGGGCTCAGTAGCTTCGATCGCTTCGGTTGTGGGCTTCAAAACATCCGACATAAGGTTGCCTTTGGAATTATCAGTTAGTTTCTAATGGTGGCCGGAAGCGGTTTGCTTCACGGCAAGCATTCGCGTCTCCGAACCTGGACCACGAATATCGTGAAAGGAAGGGCTGGACACGGTGGCTGGCTACGGAATTTGGTGGGAAATTCCCGTCCACAACCCATCCATCGTGCATTGATTGGTCAATGTTTCACTATTCGCCATTTCGACAGGATTTGTATGTCGTTCCGGTTGCGAAAACCGGGAAAAGCAAATGGCGCGTAACGGTAAAGACCAAAGAGCTGGCTCATGTTTTGCGGTATCAAACATACCGGCTAGTAAAGTGAGCCTCTCGCCGTCCCGAACAAGCGATGTCATTGTCATAAATGGAAGCCATTTCGTAAAGAAGCCGACCCAAAAACGTAGCTTTTTGCCGCTTAATGGCGAGTAAGGCCCCGAAGAACGGCTTTAGTGGTGTGCGTTTAGGTAAGCGGCGCACCTCCTGAGATAATTGTCTCAGAGTACGGCGAAAAGGCGGAGCGCGATGGATTCACGTTTAGGATTGAACCGTGTTGGCGGTTAATTTCTACAGCACCAATGAAAGGCTAATTTCAAAACTACGCTCCGTTCATTATCACCTATGATGAATCGCGTCTTCACGTTTGTATCGCAATCGCGTGTTGCTTTTTCTTAGTCGGCTACATGCTGATGGTTCTGCTGAAACCGCAAATGGAAGGCAAATTCGATGAAAACACATTTGGCGGTCCCTTGTTCTAATCGTCGTTCTAATTTTCGTTTCGCGTTTGCAGTTACAACAAACCAGTTAGCCTTCAACGCCAGAGTCAAATTCTGATTCAATCAACGCAAAAAACGCGCGAGTTGATTTGGCAAAGCAACGGTAGAATTCTGTTTTTGCTCGGGCTTCAGCAGCCTTCAACATCGGAGCCGACCAACGGATGTGCTGTGAGAAAAACTGCCTGATTGCCGCAACGATTTCTTTTCGCGCGTGCTCTTTGTTCGCGCTTTCGTGTGCCGTGAAGAACATACGTGACATGAAATCAAGTTCGACTCCGATGTGGTCAAGCAACTCCGATGGCGGCTGATAGTTGGCGATCAATGCATAGAACTTTTGAACGTCGGCAAAGGCCTGACCGCTAAACTTCGATTCTGCCCATACGGATTGAACAGGAGAGATAAAGTCTTTGGGCCCAATGAGCAACTGGCAATAGTCAACTGACAACTCGTCAATGACGTTTTGGTTGATCTCGGTTGGTACGCTGCCACCTAGTTCACGATAGTGGGTGGCCAAAGGTTCTTGTGCCAATTCGGTCAGGCTCGCCAAATCAATTTCGCGCAACCAGATCCGGGAGTAGAACTGGCAAATATTGCCAAGTTCTTGACAGTGTTGGAGTGCGACGGTCGAGTGTCCAGGTTTTTCTTGCATCGAACAAGATTAACACACCGAAGAACGTTCACAAAACGGGACGAGGCTTCAATTGGATGTGCCTCATTCGAAAAGGACTCAAACTGGAGACCTGGGCGCGTTTACAGGTCGCAACGAATTCAGACTTCGACGGCCAACGGCAAGTCTCAGGCGGCGCGATTCTGGTGATAATCCGAATCCAAAGTTGAGTTGAGACGCTTTTCCAGATCGTCAACATCAATCGATTGATCAATGCCCACCTTCAGCAACTCATATCGAAGCTCACGATCTTCGACCGACGCGTAAGCTGTTTGGAACCCGAGGTCGTGAAAATTTTCTTCCGAAAGAATCACGCCAGACAGAGGATTAAGCGAAAGTGTGTTCAACCAAAACTGGGTGCCCGATGCATACTGGTCGCAGGCTGGTGCAGCGGCAACAATTTTGTCGTCTCGGTATAAAATCGCTAACAGCATTGGATTCCTCTCTGTTGCCAAATCCTTGCAACGAAGACAGTTGTCTATGTCCGTGTCCGGCTTAATTATTGTCTCGTTGAATCTTAACCGTAACCAAACCGAAGACTAATACGGATTTCTTGCCTAACTGCAACGAATCGAATCGCCAGACGGACTAACGATCTTTGAAGCGAACCTAATCGGGTTTTTCCAATGTATTTGTGGTTGTGTTGGCTTAGAATGCAATTCTGCTAGCACTGCCAGTTTTACGCGACACGTTAGAACTTAAGGTGCTCTGTTAACGAAAGATCAAAAGTAAGTTGAGTTTGCGATGCCAAGATCATTGGAATTTGAATTCGGTAAAGAGAAGCTTGAATTCGTAATGCATAAAGTTGACCGGAGCAAGTTGTATGGCATGAAAGTCTTGCAGGTGCTTGACGACAACGATGATGCATGCGAGCTGAGTACGTTGGCTGAAGATGGCAAGACATTGATTGGAAAAGGAGGCACGGGAATCGGTTTCGTTGATGCCGACGGAAACTGGACAGACAAGTCTTCGCTTACGGCCGTTGATCTTGAAGGCAAGGAATTGACTCCGGTCCCTTCCTCGTTTGCCAGTCCGATTCCGTTAAAGCAACGGACGACGACGGAAGACTATCTGGACCACAACATTCGGTTGATCTATCGCTTGGAGGCGTCGACGCAACCAGCCGAACTGTTAAAGGAATTGAACGAAGGAGCAATCTATAAATTCCCTTACAGTTTCCGCGGGGGTCTGGAAGCGGATGTCGGCTTCATGTTGACCAACGAAGCACAAGAAATTTTCTTTTTGGTTGGCGATTCGACAGGGGTTGAGTTCGTTGGCTTGCAACAAGTCGCTCCTGTTCTCGCGAGCGAAGAAGGAATCGAAGACGACGACTTCATGGACTTTGGAATGATTTAGGCGGCTTGGAAATCGAATCCAATAGTCCTTCCAGCTCTCTCGCTGACACACTTTTTTTCAGAACCGACATGCCAGAAATCAACATTTGCAACAGTGCCGAACGCGACGCAGTCGTGAATATGGAAAGCGTCTCCCAACCGCTGCGAGTACGTTGGATCGATAGTAAATCACGTCAAGCCTCAAGCGTGCGCGTGCTCAAGTCAACGCTTGCTCATGACTATGAGTCTTTGAAAGCCGAGTTCGGCGAAGATGTCGGGCAATCGATTATCGATGGAGATCCGGAAGTCAACATGGAACTTGTTGGCACTGTGCTGCAGGCGACTTCGCGCGTCTTTGTCGACAAAGAACAAAAGTTGGTGCACCGAATTCAGCAATTTGAGCTTGTTCTTGATCCCGATGGAAATCAAACGGAGCGACGTCCTAAACAAGTCGTTCCTCAGAATGTCTCCAATGAGTTGCCACTTCGCTGGACGGGGAAATTTATTGACAAGGACGAAGCGGTTCGAAAGTTCGTGTTCGTCAACAAAATGCAGCTTACGCATATCAACGGACTGACGTATGACTTTCTCTACGGAATGGCAAAAGAGTTACACGAGAAGAAATCGATGATGTTGCTGGGCGGCGGACCCAAGTCGAATCAACCGTTAATTCTCCGCCGAGGAAGTAATCCGTTTCGAGGCTTCCTCGAAGGTCGCATTGACGGTGATCGGTATTGTTTGGTGTTGCATCTTTCCAACCTTGAGCTGAAAGTTCCTGAGGAAAAAAAAGAAGAGACGGAAGCGTAGCGAGGATCGTACGAACAAAAAACACCCGAGCAACGACTCGGGTGTTTGAGATTTGTCTCGTTCATCACAGTCTTACCTAAGCATCTCAGGACTACTGGCCTTGAACAACCGCGGCAGCGGCAGCAGGTGCACCCCAACCTCCACGGAACTGTGGTCGAACGATCACCTGAACGTTTTGGCCGTTTCGCACATTGCGAACCACCAATTGAGCAAGCGGAGATGGTGTTGGCGGCAGGATGGTCAACGCAGCGGCTTGGCCTGGGACGGGGGACGCAGTTGCCGCTGGAGCGGGACCCGAGGTGGCAAACTGATTTACGAATTGATTCATCATGTTGACGGCGTGAAAGCTGTCGCGGGCTGATCCAAAACCGTACCCGTTGACGGTGCGAATCTCGTCGCCGTATTCCAAGCCAGCTTGGGCAGCCGGGCTTCCAGGAGTAACGTTGAGAACCATCAAGGTTGTTCCCGCCCAAGTACGCTTCAGTTGAATGTTCATCCCAAAGTAATATTGATTCTGTTGAACCGGTGGTAGTACCGGGGCAACGTACAGTTGGCTTTCCTGTTGGATTTGAGTTTGTTGCTGCGGTGCCGGTGCAAAATTCTGGGCGTCGGCGATCCCGTTGACTGCAAGAGTTGCGATTAGCGTAACGATCAAGCTGGCGATTTGCGTTCTCATCTTTAAGTCTCCCTGAATGTGGTTGATGATTGAACACGTTCGTGTTCGAGATGAAAACTTCTTATTCAATTTGCGTGCCAATTTGAATTTGAAAGCGAACTTTGTCGATGACACATTGAGTTAAGGGCAGCGACAATCAGTCAGTCAACGAAGATTCCTTGATAATTAACGTCGTATCCATCAACTGAAAATTTTGAGTCTGTTGGTCTCGACAAGTTAAGGCAATTCTGCCTGGTCAAATCGCGCTGGCGGAAACACTAACGTTGTGGCCAATTTGATTCGACGGAGTCACATTGACGACGAAGAATTTTGGTAATAAGAACGTTTGGTTTTTCCAGCTAGTTTGCCACGATATTGACCAGTCGATCTGGCACTGCGATTTCTTTTCGAACCGTTTTCCCTTGGAGCAGTTCCTGGATTCGCGGCTCTGCTTTGGCCAGCGAAATCAATTGGTCGGTTGTCGCTCCCCGTTCAATTTGAATTTTGGCGCGATTCTTTCCATTAATCTGAACTGGGATTTCGAGACTCGACTCGACCGTTAACGACTCATCGAACGCCGGCCAAGCTTCATAAGCGAGTGACTGATCATGACCGAGAATTTTCCACAATTCCTCTGCGATGTGTGGCGCAAACGGAGAAAGCAAAAGTACAAACGACTCCATGATCGGTTTCGGACGTTGAGTTTGTTTAGTAAAGAAGTTTACAAACTCCATCATTCTCGCGATCGAAGTGTTAAAGCTCAGTTTGGCAATGTCCTCGGAGATCGCCTTGATCGTTTTATGCAAGACTCGCGTTTGTTCTTCGGTCGCTTCGTGATCTCCGATTGCCGGATTGATGACAAACTCTTCGTTCACTTCATCGACAATCATGCGCCACGAGCGATCAAGGAACCCGCGCACACCGCTGACTCCCGACATGCTCCATGGTTTGGATTGCTCCAGCGGCCCCATGAACATCTCATAGAGACGCAATGAATCCGCGCCAAAATCAGCAACCACAGCGTCCGGGTTGATTACATTGCCTCGACTTTTGGACATCTTGTAAGCTTTACCATCGATGCGAATTTCTGGCTGTGAAGCAAGAACAAATCCGTCGTCCGATTTGACGACCTGGTCAGGTTGGAGCGAAATCGCTTGAACCAATTGGCCTGTCTTTTTCATCACGGGTTTGTGTTCTTCGTTTTCTTTGACGTCAGCTGCAGAAATCCACTGCTCTTCTGAATCTCGATAACCAGTGAATTCGTTCTCGCCAAGAATCATGCCTTGGTTGACAAGTTTGTGAAACGGTTCGCACGAATGAACATAACCGCGATCAAAAAGAACTTTGTGCCAGAACCTCGAATACAGCAAGTGCAAGACAGCGTGTTCGGCTCCTCCAATGTATAGGTCGACCGGCATCCATTGCTTTTCCAGTTCCGGATCGATAAACCGATCATCGTTGTGCGGATCAATGAAGCGCAAGAAGTACCAGCACGATCCAGCCCATTGCGGCATCGTGTTTGTTTCTCGTTTGTAGCGCACACCATCGATGACTGGATAAAGCCAGTCGTCATCCGCTTTTTCGAGCGGCGGTTCGGGGCGTCCATGCGGTTTGAAATCTTCCAACTCAGGAAGTTCAACCGGCAGCGTCGTCGCAGGAACTGGTCGAATGCGACCTGTTTTGTTTCCTTCGCCATCGACTTCATGAAGAATCGGAAATGGCTCGCCCCAAAAACGTTGGCGGCTGAACAACCAGTCGCGAAGTTTATAGTTAACGGCTTCGCGGCCAACTCCCGACGCACTCAAATCAGCGATGATTTTTTCTTTGAATTCGCCAGTGGCTAATCCGTCATATTTTCCGCTGTTGATCGCTTGGCCATGTCCGGCAAAGCATGTGTTTCCGGCCACGACTTCTGCGGCGTCAACGTCAGCAGACTTAGGTGGCTCGACCACGGCGATGATTGGGATCTCGAATTTTTTCGCGAACTGGAAATCTCGTTCGTCGTGCGCAGGAACCGCCATGATTGCGCCGGTTCCATAGCTGATCAAAACATAGTCCGCGATCCAGACGGGAACGGGTTGTCCGTCGATCGGATTGATGGCGTAGCTACCGGTGAACACACCTTTCTTCGTTTGTTTGTCGTCCTGGCGATCGCGATCACTTTTCATGGACGCAGCGGTACAATATTTTTCAACTGCAGCGGATTGCTCATCCGTCGTCAACGATTTGACGGCCGGATGTTCGGGCGCAATCACCATGTAGGTCGCGCCGAAAAGTGTGTCGGGACGAGTCGTGTAGACGCGAAGCACGTTGTCTGCTGGTTTGCGAGAGAATCCGTTGCTCGATTGAGCGGACTTCCATGAATCGTATTCTTCTTTCGGACCGATAAAGAAATCGACTTCGGCGCCAGTGCTGCGGCCGATCCAATCGCGCTGAAGTTTCTTAATTCCTTCCGGCCAATCCAGTGGTTCAAGTTCGCGTTCCAGGCGATCCGCATAAGCCGTGATCCGCAACATCCATTGACGAAGCGGACGTCGCTCTACCGGATGATTGCCGACTTCGCTCAAACCATTGACGACTTCTTCGTTAGCCAAAACGGTACCAAGGGCAGGGCACCAATTGACTGGAGCGTCCGACTGATAAGCCAAACGGAATTCATCACGATAAGATTCAACGGCCAACTCGCCTTCGGCTGAGACGTCGTCAGGGATCGGAAGCTCGCTGATAGGTCGACCGATTTCTTTTTCCGGATCAAACCAGGTGTCAAACAAGACGAGAAAAATCCACTGAGTCCACTTCACGTACCCGATGTCTGTAGTCGAAAGTTTGCGATCCCAGTCGTAGCTGAAGCCAAGCTCTTTTAGTTGGCGGGTGAACGTCGCAATGTTCTCTTCGGTTTTGATTCGAGGCGGCGTGTTGGTTTTGATGGCGTGCTCTTCAGCAGGAAGTCCGAACGCATCAAACCCCATCGGGTGCAAAACTGATTTTCCAGCCATTCGCGCATGGCGGGCAATAATGTCAGTCGCCGTGTAACCTTCTGGGTGTCCAACGTGAAGGCCTTCTCCGCTGGGGTAGGGAAACATGTCGAGTGCATAGAGTTTTTCCCCAGTAATTTCCTCGGGCGTCTTAAACGTTTTATGTTCATCCCAATATCTTTGCCAGCGAGGTTCTATTTCTGAAGGGTTGTAGCGAGGCACTTTCGTATTCCCGTAAATTTTGGTTGCCAAAAAACTGTCGGCAAGCAAACAGACAGACCACTGGGCTCGTCTTTTGCTCGATATCAATTGTGGATTAGTTTACCAAACAGTCCGTTTCGAGATAGGACAGAGGACAGGTCGATAAGTTCACAAGCGAAATAAGGACCACTCTTAATCTGCATTTTCTCCCCAGATGGGGTGATTGGATTGGCTTGACGCAAACCCATCGGCTCACGCCGTTAAAGTCGCCCCAAGCCATATTCGAAAGGCGGAATCCCCGGCGGAACTAGTGCCAAATTGCTGGTCAACTTTTGGTTCTTTGATAGAATGGTCCTCACGGATTGACTTGATGTGAGTCGATTCTTGAGAGCTGGAACCAGAACAAAAAAGAGCAACACGTGATTCGTAGACGCCCAAGGATTCGACTTGTCGAACAAGACCGAGAGATGATGCGCGCCGCGGGCCAGTTCAACGCCAAACTTTTGGATGTTGTTCGCCCTCATGTTCAGGCTGGAGTAAAAACGGCTGAACTTGATCGAATCATTCATGAATACACGCTCGAGCATAACCATACGCCCGCGTGTCTTGGTTATCCGGGTGAACGATTTCCGTTTCCGAAAAGTTGCTGTATCAGCGTCAACGATGTGATCTGCCACGGAATTCCATCTGACGATGAGCTGCAAAATGGAGACATCGTCAACGTTGATTTGACTTCGATCGTCGACGGTTGGCATGGAGACCAATCAGAAACATTTATGATTGGGCCTGAAGAATCAATTTGCGATGAAGCTCGCCAAGTCACCCAGTGCTCTTTTGACGCGTTGTATCTCGCAATCGACGCGTTGACTCCGGACTGCCGAGTTTCCGTGATCGGAGAAACCATTGTCGCGTACGTCAATGAGCACTATCCATCGTTTGGCATTGTTGACAAATATGTTGGACATGGAATCGGCTTGAAATTCCACCAACGTCCAAACGTTCCACATGTACCCACGCGTCAATCGCGACAGGATCGGTTGTATCCAGGAATGTGTTTTACGATCGAGCCAATGATCAATGGTGGTACAGCTCGAAGTAAGATCGATGCGAACGACGGTTGGACCGTGCGAACGCAAGACGGCCGGCTGTCTGCTCAGTTTGAGCATACAATTCTCATGACCGAATCGGGACCAGAGATTTTGACGCTGACTGAAAACGGCCCCAAGCCAGGACACCAGTTTTAAGTTGGGACTGGAATGCCCGAATTAGGTTGGCTTCGGTTTTCCCGAGCCTCGCACTGTTAAAGTGCAAGCACAATCTGGATTGTCTCTTCCAGTTGTCGCAGACTACCCAAACAATGATCTCTTCGAGTGGGTTTGGCCGAGGGCTTAGGTTCGTCTTGAGCCGTAAAGGGCATGTGCCATAGAATCCTGCCATTATCAAAGTCGTCGAATGGAGTGACGACTTTATTGCGCTTTGCCGCAACCCGCCCATCTCGATTTGAATCAAGGAAGATTCGATCATGGATATCTTTCGCCGAAGTGCATTAACTTTTTCATTCGTTTGCTGCTTACTGCTAACGAGTCTTTCAGATGCGACCGCACGCACACAAGGTCTAACGCAAAACTCCGCGCAGAATCCTACTCTAGGAGAGTTGGAATTTCCTTACACCGCGATTGTGTTGGCCAATGAAACAGAGATTCGCAGCGGCCCTGGAAAAACGCATTATGCGACCATGGAAGTCAGCAAAGGCAAGACGGTGGAAGTTTATCGGCATGACCCTGGAGGTTGGTGCGCGATTCGTCCACCGGCTGAAAGTTTCAGTTTGATTCCTGCGGAGGCGCTGAAGTTGGTCGGGCCCGGAGTCGGACAAGTCCTTGAAGACGGGACGCAAGCCTGGGTCGGAACATCTTTAGGTCCAGTTGATCACCCGCTGTGGCAATTGAAACTCAAACGAGGAGAAACCGTTGCTGTGCTGGGAGAACTTAGCTGGCCAAATCCGGAAGGGCATTCGACGATCTGGTATCAAGTCCGCCCGCCGGCGGGTGAGTTCCGCTGGATAAAGATGGCTGATCTTCAACTACCTCCGTCGAAGAACCCTCGGTCGCTGCTTGATCAATTACCCGTATCAAACACAAAGAACAACAGCGATTTTGACGGTGTTGATCGCAATGTCAAACAAGTCAATTTGCAAACGCCGATTGATGCTCAGAAAATTTGGGGTACGCGAAACGCCGCGTTCGATTCCGAAGTGACGATGAACGCACCACGTACTGGTGGCTGGAAGAGAGCGTCTCGTCCGCTTCCGCAAGCTACAGCCAACCATCTGGGTTCTCGCCGGTCAGCGTCTGTTGACAATGAACGAGGAAGTTTTTCCAACCGGGCGAGTTCCTCAGACTCCGGTGGCTATCTCGGAGCTTTCGCTCAACCCGGTGCCGGTTCTTTCGGTTCCAGGTCAGATCAATACCAGGAGCGATTCGCATCTCGGGATTCGATGTCATCTCAGCTTCGTTCGCTTAACGATTCTCCTCGCTCTGTCAGCAATTTTGACCGATCGTCTTCTTCAAGCACTTCGAACATCTCCAACGTATCAGAGCGAGTCGCAAATCTGGAGTTGGAGCTTAGTCATGAAATGTTGAAGCATCCTGAAAAGTGGAATCTGGTTGTGCTCAAATCAAAAACTGAGGCAATTGTCGAATCCACCAATCAACCAAACGAAAGGCTCGACGCTCAGAAGTTGTTGGACAAACTCAACCAATGTCAACAGCTTCATCAAGGGTACGCTTCCTCGGGAACACTTGCCCAGACGGGAACTGGAAGACCGTTTGCCGGTTCAACTGGAATTGGTAACGTCGGTAGCGTCGGTAGCGCCGGAAGCGCTGGCAACGATATCGGAATGGCAACAATGTATGACGCTTACGGCTGGCTTGCCGAACTCGTCCAAGGCGGTGGGTCGCTCAACCCAACGTATGTGCTTCAAGACGACAGCGGCAGAATTACACATCACGTAACTGGCGGTCCCGGGTTGAATTTGAATCGTTACTTGAAAGCCAAAGTTGGCGTATTTGGGCGTCGTGGATACAACAGTCGATTGCAGTTGAACCACGTTACCGTCGAACGTGTGGTCGTTGTCAAAACGCGATAGCCCTAGATGGACTGCGACATTTTGGCTTCGAACGCTGGTAATCTCAGAGCCAACGGCCCGCCAACTTTCCTAGCCTAGTCGCTTGCATATCGGTGCATTGCAAACCGGAGGTGTCGCTGCGCTCAATCTCCGGCTAATAGCTGAAACCCCTGGGGGTAAAGTAGGTGCTAGTAGGCTAGTGGTATGTCACTTTCCTTCCAGCCCACAATCGCATCTTCTTTCAAACGATTGTCGGCTAATCAAAAAGTGTTACCCATGTCCCGGTACGTTTGTTGCCTATCGACTAGTCGTTAGCCCGTCGGAATGTCTTTGCGGCAAAAGTACCACAGCCCGTGCAACCAGCAGACCAGTCCAATCGCCAACAGGATTGACATTTCTTTGATTGGCCATTCTCCACTGCGAACGATATCGACCGGACGAAAATAGCTGAGCAAGCCCAGAAATCGAATTTGTTGCGCCGCATCGAGAAACGGTTCCACGAAGTTCAATACGGCCGACACAAACAGGAATCCCGCAATGACTGCGACCGCCAAACCGCGTCGATTGATCAAACTGGAAATCAGCGACGACAATCCGCCGACGGCGAAAAGCAAACAGAAAAAATTTAGTGCCGGTGCAAGGTAGCGATCCATCTCGACGGGATCTTCGACTTCAAAGATCAGTTTGCCGATCCAGATTCCGATCATCGGACAGAATGCGATTAGCATTGTGGCTAATAACCAGACCAAGGAAGTCGACAGATAAACTTCGCTCCGATTCACAGGCAGCGTCAACAACAAGTCGGCGGTTCCTCGTTCGACTTCGCCGGCGGTTACTCTGGACGTCGTGGCGATGATTGCAGACCACGACAATATTAAAACCATGGCATGGGTAAAGCAAACAGAAAACAAAACGTTGATCGAGATATCTCCCGATACATCGATCCCGAGTGCCATGTCAAAAATCTTTTTCAGAAATTCAAACTGGGCAACGAATTCCATGAGTTCTGTACCCATGTCCAGCATGGTCCATGAGAACAGCACGACAAAAGCCGTGATTGCGAATGCAACCGAAAAGACCGTCGGTGCACTGTCGCGGAACGTCTTCCAAAATATTGCACCATTAATCACGAGCCCGCTCCTTCTCATAGTAAGCAAGAAAGAGGTCGTTCAAATCCGGTCTGTCGATGATTACGTCATCGAAGTTCATTGAGTGAAGCCATTCGATCAGAGCTTTCGAAGGTCCCGTCCAGGTTCCTGTCAGTAGGTTTCCTTCTTGAGAAAGCTGGTTAAACTCTGGCGGCAATGATTCGCGAATGTGATTGATCGAAGTAGACTTGATCGATACACGCCGGATGGCTCGGTCGCGAAGAACTTCGACTTTTGTTTGTTCAACAACTCTTCCTTCTCGAAGAATGATGACTTCGTCACAAAGCTCTTCGACTTCGCTCAAAGAATGACTGGAGAACAACACCGTTCTCCCTTCGTTGACACATTTTTTTAACTCTTCGAAAACGGTCACTCGAATCAAGGGGTCCAGTGCACTGGTCGGTTCGTCGAGAACAACCAATTTTGGCTGGTGCATGAGCGCTTGGATTAGGCCCAGCTTTTGCCGCATACCGGTCGAGTACTTGCGGATCGTTCTGTCGATATTCAATTCCAACGATTCAGCCAAGCGTTCGATTTCGTCGTCGCAGTTTAGCCGCCGAGTCTTGGCCATGAAATTCAATAATTTACGACCCGTTAGACTGGCGTACATGCGTACATCGCCGGGCAGGTATCCAACGTCTTTGCGAATTTCTTTTCCTTGCGACCAACAGGATTTGCCGAACACTTCGCACTTCCCCGAAGACTGCTTCAGGACGCCAAGCATGATCCGGATGGTGGTTGTTTTGCCGGCTCCATTGGGGCCAAGGAATCCTACGAGTTGTCCGGGCGAGATTTCAAAATCGACCGAATCAAGAACGGGATGAGCACCATAGCTTTTTCGGAGTTGGTGGCAACGTATGATCGGTGCTGACAAGGTGACCTCGATTTTGAGCGGTTATTTCAAAAGCCTGTTCGTCGACTCGTCACCAAGCTTACGTGGAATCAGCCAGATTCGAAAGAATGTCGCTCGTTTCATGGATACGGGCTACGATTTTTGTCGCACTCCAAGGACATGCAACAACAAAAAAGCCAACACAATTGACGTAAGGAATCGCGGCAAATAGGTAAGCGATTTGTTCTCTCCCGGCCACACGAACGTCAATCCGTAGTTCAACCCCATCGCCATCAACACCAACGCTGCCATGTAGAGAGGACCAGCAATGTTTCCAGGCTTGCCGTTGGTTTCTGTTGTTTCGTCTGACTCGACTTCATTGCTGTTGGATTTACCTTGGAGTTCTTCATCCGCCATGGTTTTGTCCTGGAAGTATTTGTCGTAAGTGGGATATCTTCGATGACCAACGGCCCGGTGTCGAGTGCGTCAAACCGTGTTTGGTTTTTCTCGTACTCCAGTTCTACTCTCGGCGTTTGAACAAAACGAACCCGATTGCTCCAAGTGCGACAATTGCAATGACAGAAACGACAACTGGCAACAACCACAGCGGAAGCGGTATTTCTTCAACAACCATTTTTCGGACCCTAGTTTCAGTCACAGCACAAAGCGATTTTCTAGCTGGTTCACTCAACAAACACGGTGCCGGTGTGGAACGTTCATAACGAGGTCATTTTAACGAGCTGGAAGAGCATTTGGGCACTAGACGGGTTCTCGCATCAACAATTGGTCGTGAAATCCGCCGCTTTTGAAGCATTCCCCGGTCGTTTCAAAAAAGTCTATTTTTTTCCAAAGCTTTCACCGAAGGTGGCGAATTACGTCTTATAAGTATTAAGTTCGCCGAGGAGAACACGGAAATGGCCTTTCATATCCCTTTTAATCAACGACGCAAGTTCCGTCGCTCAGCCCCTATTTATATCGGGTTCGATCGACCGCCTCGCGTTAAGCGGAAATTCAACTGGTGGGGCTTCAATGGCCTGATGTTGTCGATGGCAAGTTTTGCAACCGCAGGATTTGCATCACCAGTTGCCTTACTCGTTAGCTTGGTCGGATTGAGAAAAAGCAAAGGACCGAGAATAGCCGCAGCTGTTGGTACGGTATTCTCCATGATAGGAATCGCTTTGGCATCGACGATCGCTCTGGTATCCATCACCGAACACAATCACCATCAAACTCGCCGAGCCGAAAGAGCTTACAAAATACAGCTCGCCGAAGACCTTGACGTGTTGACATTGACGATGGTGGAAGCGAAATCAGAATTGATTGACTATCGAAAAGCGAACGGATTCTTGCCGGACCCAATCTTTGGCAACGTGTTGACGATCAAGCACAATGATCCATGGGGACAATCGCTTCGATTCGAAGAGGGTGCGTCTTGTGGCATCGTTCGAAGTGCAGGACCGGACACCGTGTTTGATACTGGTGACGATGTGGTTACCAAGGTCAAAGGCGAAGTCAAAGAAATCGAAGGTCCGTTCAGTGATGAGGAAGTTACTGAAACAGAAGCAGCGGGATACAGCCAACACTAAGTTGGTTTGTACGGTTTCGGTTGGTGCCACTGGCGCTGCTCGAGCGTGTTTCAAAACCGACTTGGCGTAGGCCGGTTCCCACCGGCCACGGTTTTTTCGGGATTTGGCCGGTAGGAACCGGAGCCAGCGCACCCCCAGCCGCGGACATGCCATGCAATCCCTACTCGGCTTTCACTCGTCCGATTGCGATCATTAGCAAGTGCCAGAAGACTCCGATTCCCATTTTGATGTTTGTCTTCGACTGGCCATCGAGTCGATCAACGAAAGTGATTGGGACTTCCTTCATCGAAATCCCTTTCTTTTGGATCCGCCAGAGGATTTCTTCGAGGTAAGCGTATCCTTTGCTTTCGACCTGATTCACGTTGATTGACTCCAGCGTGCGGCGGCGATAGAGACGAAAAGCTCCACTGTTATCACGCGTGGTCAGCCCCAACAGTAGTCGAGCCGTGAAGTTGACGGCTCGCGACGCCACATGACGCGAGATTGGCCAACCGACGATTGAGCCTCCTTCGATGTAGCGGCTGCCAACGACGACACCGATGGTCTGGTCGAAGTCTTCCGTTAAACACTCCAACAACAAAGGCCACGCCGTTGGGTCATGGCTAAAGTCAGCATCCATCGTTCCAATCAAATCATACGTTTTGAGGTTCGAAGATGCGGATGGAAGATTGGGATCGGTTTGTTTAGCCTGATCACCATGCAGGCCCAGTGCGTATCTGAAACCGGTAATTGTCGCCGAGCCCAATCCAAGTTTTCCGGCGCGGTGAATCACATGCAATCGTTGATCGGTGCGAGATCGTTCATCGCACCATTGACCCGTTCCGTCTGGCGAGTTGTCGTCGATCACCAGTAGGTCTGCATGAGGAAGCTCGCTTTCGATCGCATCGACGAGTCGTGGCAAGTTCTCGCGCTCGTTATACGTCGCGATGATGATTAAGATGTTGGGTTGGTTTTGCAACGTGGCTGCCAATCATCAAGTGCAAAATAGTCGCGGGCGCACGAAAAAGCCCGCAAACAAAAGTTTACGGGCAATGTGTTTTTAATATTAGTGGGCCCAGGAACCAGGGCTCAAACTTAGGCTTTGTCTGCGTCGGCTTTTTTCTTTCGTCGACGGTATGTTGAAAATCCAAGCATCGAACAAGCAATCACGCAAAATCCGACCGTGCCCGGTTCAGGAACAACTACACTGCTTCCGAATTTGATCGAGACGTTGTCGTACGTTCCAACTTGTGTCGCGTTGCGGTCAGAGATATTGAATTCCCAGGTACCTTGAGTCGATTCGCCCGCAAAAATTGAATCCAGGCTAAGTCGGGCACCGTTGGCCGCACTTGCAAAGTAAGTTCCAAACGGTGTTGCCTGCGGATCCGTTGTGCTTCCAGCAGTGTTGCGGATGTCGTAGTCTGTTGAACCACGAGCCATTTCGTCCCACAAGTCATTGTTTGTGGCATCTGCAAAAATGTAGTTGCCCAGGAAGTTGGATGAATCGCCGTTACCCGCCGATGCACCTTTACCAGGACGAGAAAACAGCGTCGCTGATGTTCCGGTATCTACGTGAGTGATGGTCGCAACCAAATCACCCATCCATGTATGGTTTAAGCCTTCGATGCAAAAGCTGACATCTTCAATCAGCTCGTTTTCCATGATCGTGATCGTACTGGTAACGCCCGTTGCGTTAGCGTCAGTAATTGTTGTTGGCGTTGTATTGCTGGTTCCGCCTTGAACGTCGGCATAAGCGGGTGCCGCGAGGATCATTAATGCGGCGGCTGCGCCAAGAGAGCTACTAAGCAACCGAGTAATCATTTTCAGTCCTTTAAATGCAAGATGTTTTGCTAGGTGAGTGTTGGATGGTCCCCATCCACCATCCGTGTTGTATTGCAAATCTGGTTTTGCAATTGATTAACAACGGATCAGTGAGCAGAAATATATCACCATCGATCAGGTCGGTCAACTTGGGTAACCAAGGCGAGGTTGGATTTTTGTTATGACTAAGTGGCCTAGCTAGTACGTAGTGGTTAAGCTAGCAAGCATGTTTGGGTTCAATGGGTCCGGAATTGGATTCAAAAAAAATGTCAGAGCGTCCCTAATTTTTCTACCTGTTTTTTCGTGTTTACCCAGTTTAACGAAAATGGTGTTGGTTATTGAAACTTGCACGATTTAAAGAAGGGCTGAACTTAAGCTGAGCGAATGGCTCAAGCAGCGTTAAATCACGCAACGAACGGCGGATACACCTAGACGCTCACATAGTCAAACACGGCATGAGACTGTCGATTTCGCCGACGATGCCTGGGACAACGCCTTGGATCAGAACTTCGCGGCAGGTTGTGGCTGTAGAGGTCGAGAAAAACGAGTTCTTTTGCTGAAAACGTGACAAAACGCGACCGATGCGATTGAAGGGCTTCCAAATTACCGATAAAATCTGCACCGCTGAGCAAAGCTGTTTTTGCTCGTTTTTTTGAACCCTTTACCACGCGTCGAAGTCTTTCCTGTTCGAGTCTTTTGTGACTCCAAGGTTGGACAGCATCACATTTCGCGCAGCCAGCGTGATTTGCCGATCGCATTCCATACGCGAGAAGGAAATTTATGTCGAACACTCTTGTTCAGGATCTAATTGATGCTGGTGTGCACTTTGGCCACCGAGCAAGTCGATGGAATCCTAAAATGCGTCCTTATATCTATGGTCGCAAAAACCAAATCCACGTTGTCGATATCCGCGAAACCGTTCGTGGATTGCTTCGAGCCAAAAAATACATCTCTTCGGTTGCTGGTGGTGGAAGTCTCGTTCTGTTTGTTGGAACGAAACGTCAAGCCTCTGCTGCGGTCCAACGAGAAGCCGAGCGTTGCAACATGCCTTATGTCAGCGAACGTTGGCTTGGTGGCGCATTGACGAACTTTCGCACAATTCGATCTCGTATGTCACGATTGGAAGAGCTTGAAGAGATTCGTGGTGGCGACAAGTTGTCGACTTATTCAAAAAAAGCTCAGTCAACTTTGAATCGCGAATATCGCAAGATTTACCGTAACTTGAACGGTATTCGTGCGATGAATCGATTGCCCGAGTGTTTGATTATCGTCGATCCTCGTAAAGAGAAAAACGCGATCCTCGAAGCACGAAATCTTGGCATCACAACGATTGCCTTGATTGATACCAACTGTGATCCAGATCTGATCGATCTTCCGATCCCTGGAAACGATGACGGTATTCGTTCTGTAGAATTGATCATGCAACACATGGCTGATGCGGTGATCGCCGGATCCAAAACCATCGTGGACAAGAACGAAGGTGCTGACAAAGGGAAACCGGGTTCGAAAGCGGCTGCCAAAGAAGTTCCAGATAAGGATGCGGCCGAAGCAACTGCTTAGTTCGACTGTTCTGAACAAGCAATGCTGGACAAAATGCCCGCGGGCGTGAACTTTGTATCGTTGATTGAGTCTTTCTTGTTTCAATCATGACAAAGCGTACGCTGCCGCGGGAATTGCGGTGAGCCGAGGCTCAATCGTCGAACTTGACGTTCATGTTGTTGCCCGATTGGGAGAATGCTTTGTTTGCCGCCAAAGCTCGCAACACTCAAAGATAGAAGACAGATTTAAAGCTACATAGGAAATAAACACGATGACCGTTTCTGCAAAAGACGTAGGTGCCTTGAGAAAAGCCACCGGTGCCGGAATGATGGACTGTAAAGAAGCACTCAAAGAATCAGGCGGAGACTTTGACGGTGCGGTAGATTGGCTGCGCAAGAAAGGCCAGAAGGTCGCCGCGAAACGAGCTGATCGTGATGCCAACGAAGGCGTTGTCGTTGCGTTGACCAACGAAGCGGGCGACACCGGAGTGGTGTTGGCTTTGGCTTGTGAGACCGACTTCGTCGCCAAGAACGATGACTTCATTGCGTTCACTAACGAGTTGACAAAACTTGCGCTCGACAGTGGTGTTGATTCAAAAGATGCCCTGTTGGCCCAGCCTTTCGACGGTTCAACGGTTGCTGAAAAGCTGGTTGAGAAAACAGGTTTGATCGGTGAGAAACTTGAAGTCGCTGAATATTACCGGGTTGCCGGTGAGAAGATTGCTTCTTACGTTCACGCAGGAAGCAAGATCGGTGTTGTTGTCTCTTACAAAGACGGCGGCAAAGATGAAGCGCCTCAGTTCTTCCGTAGCGTCGCGATGCACATCGCTGCGATGAATCCAGCGGGCATGGATCCAAGCGATTTTGATCCGGAATTTGTTGCCAGTGAAACGGTTGCGATTCAGGCTCAGATCAAAGCCGAGAACGAACTCAACGAAGCCGAAAATCTTGGTAAGGCGATCAAGGAGATTCCTCAATTCGTCAGCAAGTTGCAATTGACTCCCGAAGTCATGGCGAAAGCTGAAGAGGATATCAAAGCCGCGTTGGCAGCTGAAGGAAAGCCAGAAAAGATCTGGGACAAGATTGTTCCCGGAAAGCTGGAACGATTCGTTGCTGACAACACGTTGCTTGATCAAGATCGTTGTTTGCTAAGCCAATTCTTTGCATTGGATACCAGCAAGACAGTTGAATCCGCAGTTAAGGATTTCGCTGACGGAGCTGAGGTTGTTGCGTTCAAACGAGCGGCCGTTGGTTAATCCGGCGAGTGATTCAGGCGGTTGACGATTACGATCTGAAACGACTCGTCGAGATGTCAAAATAAGAAGGGCGTGCACATTTGTGTTCGTCCTTTTTTTCGTTTGTTCATGCCGTCTTTGGCAAATGCAACATATTCGCTCTAATGGTTGTCTGAGTTTGACCTTCATCTTTCAGTTACTCAAACCCTTTTTCAAGCGAAACCAAAATGAGCGGTAAAGCAAAATATAAGCGCATGATTCTAAAACTTTCAGGCGAGAGCTTTTCGCCATCGGGAGAACGTGGGATCAGCATGGAAGAGGTGGTTCACATCTCGCAGCAAGTCTTCGATGCCCAACAGTTGGGCTGTGAGATCGCCGTGGTGATCGGAGGTGGAAACATTCTCCGAGGTAGCCAGTTCAAAGCAAAGAATGACGTCGTTGAAGAAGCGACTGCCCACTACATGGGGATGTTGGCGACCGTCATCAACGGATTGGCTTTGCAGGACGCGCTCGAAACGGTCGGCTGCCAAACGCGACTGATGAGTGCGATCAAAATGGATGGCGTTTGTGAACCTTACATTCGCAGGCGGGCGCATCGACATCTTGAAAAAGGGCGAATCGTGATTCTAGCGGCGGGGACGGGCGGGCCATTTGTGACCACAGACACCGCTGCGGCGCTGCGAAGCATGGAGTTGGGTGCCGATATTTTGATGAAAGCGACGCGAGTTGACGGGATTTACAGCGAAGATCCTGAGAAGAACCCTCACGCGATCATGTACACAGATTTGAGTTTCCAAACGGCGATAGAGAAAAAATTGGCGGTCATGGATTCGACTGCGATTTCCCATTGCATGGAACACGACATGCCAATCATGGTTTTCAACTTTCGCAAAGATGGAAACATTGTCAAAGCGGTTCTTGGCGAGCAAGTTGGAACGTTGGTGACCAATGCTGCTGGTGACAAGACATAAAACAGTGTGACCCCGATTTGCCTTTCAAATTTTCTCGTTAAAATAACGGATGAAAACTAGCAAGAGCTGAATCGAGTTGAGCGACAGAGTTTGCGAGTCGTTTGGTGCAAAACCACAGCCGATCACAGTGAGACCGTTTAAGGAGTAATGAAATGCCGGCCGACGAAATTTTGAAAGACGCTGAACAACGTATGGAGAAAGCGCTTGAGGTTCTGAAAAAGAATCTTGGCGGCATTCGAACTGGCCGAGCCAATCCTGGGCTAGTCGATACCGTTCGGGTCGATGTGTACGGATCACCAACTCCGCTTAAGCAAATCGCTCAAGTCGGCGCTCCAGAACCACAACAACTTGTGATCCGTCCCTACGATGCGGGTGTGATCAAGGAAATCGAGAAAGCGATCGTTGCTGCTGATCTTGGATTTAATCCACAGTCAGACGGTCGTGTGGTGCGAATCAACATTCCGGCGCTCTCGGGTGACGTCCGTAAAAAAATGGCCAGCCGCATCAAAGAGCTGACCGAAGAAGCCAAGATCTCGATCCGCAACGTTCGTCGAGATGGAAACAAAGCTGCTGATCAGGAGCAGAAAGACAAAACGATGACCGAAGATGATCGCGATTCAGCAAAGAAGAGCATTCAGGACTTAACCAAAAAGTTTGAGGATCAAGCGACTTCGATTGCCAAGGCCCGAGAAACGGAAGTCATGGAAGATGTCTAGAGCTTAGAGTTCTGCAGTGAGTTGCGGGTCGTCAAAAACAAATGCAGGCCCGATCAAAAAAAACAAAGCCCGTTGGTTCAATTCGACCAACGGGCTTTTTTGATTGAGCGGAGAGCACGAGATTCGAACTCGCAACTCCTTACGGAGCAATTCCTTTCCAAGGAACCCGCTAACCATTCGCTTACCCTCCGAACTCCCGTCACCAATTCTTTAGCGGAATTTCCTTGGTAACGACTGACCATTTTCAGCGAACAAGTTTTTGCGTCAAGTCGAAAGGCTTAGAAAGTTTCCGATTCGTTCCGAATTGAGAGAAATCTTGAGCTTGGCATCTGTCAGACGGATTTGTTGGCTTAAGGTTCAGGGCTGATTTCCAACCAAACGAAAAAAGCACGAGCGAATCGCCCGCGCTTAATGTTGATCTCGTACTGACTGAGAGCAGTTGCTGTGATCTGGATCTACTTGATCCATTCACCTTTAAGGTTGTCCAACTTCCCAGGAACCTTGGAAGCAACAATCTCAGTGCGTCCAAGCTGCGGCTGGTCGTATTGCTGACGGAAGAAGATAAGCTTCATCTCAACAAATCCCATCCACTTGAGCATCTCGGCGCAAACTTTGGGTCCTGTTGGATACCACTTCAATCCATGAACGCCGGACATGACGTTTTCTTTGCTTTCCCAGCCCGACTTCATGAATCCGTCTTCCATGTCCCATGTCGTGGACGTGTTGAAGAACATGACTTCTTTAGTAAGATCGGCGGCAATCTTCAAACCTGTGACCGGATCCGGCAGGTGGTAAAAGATTCCTTTGAACATGGTAATATCGGCTGGTTGAAGTTTCAGTGACGGCACATCGTAAAGATCGGTCACACGAAACTGAATGCGATCGGTTGGATGTACATTTCGTTGGGCTTTCACGAACCGGGCTTGGTTGATCCAGTGGTCACGAACGTCGAAACCGAAAGCGGCTTTGATTTCACGCTCTCGAGTCCAGAAGCAGTATCCTCCGGAGTTGCACGCGCAATCGAGAAATGTTTTTTCCGAAATGCCGTCTGGATAGATTGCATCAACCTGTTTCAGAAAGGCTTCGCGAAGTTGAATCAAGCTCACGCCGCTGTTGCTAGGACGATCGAGAATTACGCCTTCGTCTGAAAATACCTGGCCTGTATTCAGCTCTTCGGTAAGCTGAATGTTCATGTGCCATGGACCGAGGTTCTTGATCCGTCGAATCATCGCGTCGCGTGACAACGGCTCAACTTTTGGAGGGGTTGCGATGCTCATAATGTCCTCTTGTGTATGCGTAATGTTAGATTGATGTTTGGTGGGAGACGTGCGATCATGCCCATTTGGACGGCGGAAGTTAGCAAACGGGCAGGGTTGCCGGAAGCTTGATTTCCGACGGCATTTTCGTCGCTAGCGAATTGCTTTAGGTTGTGCTTTAGGGCGTTGAACAGATAATCGTTTCCTTTCGGAGGTGGGACAGCTTCCCGCGCTAGTGCAACGAACGGTAAGTCCAGTTCCGCCAAAGCGAAATTCTAGTCAAGCTACTTTTGCTCGGCAGCTGTTGGTGGAAACCCATCACGATCTAGAGGACATTTCAAAACCTAAAATCGTGCGATCATCGTAGTGGGATTCGCC